>NZ_JBFANM010000087.1:0-45741 GCF_040674815.1 Nonomuraea sp. NPDC049709 | reverse complement strand
TCTCAACACGTTCACGCCCACCAGCTAGGCATAACGCTACAGATTCACTCGATCACACTACGACATCAGGGGCAGGGGCCCACAGACCGCCCTCTGACCGTGCGGGAGCCTGATCGTGGTTGGCTCGTGCATGTTCATGATGCTAGCCGTCGTCTCCCGCAGGCTTGGCGCCCATGCCCCTTGAGACCAGCCCGCGATCGTCACCGCGATGTACCCGGATCGTGGAACCCGGTGGCCTCCTCCGGCCACCGGGTTCCAGACTCCGACCGGGGCCGGAGATCCAGCTCTCCGGCCCCCCTCTCGTGGTGTCTCAGCTCGCCCTGGTCGTCCCCGTGCGAGCGGAGCTGGCGGTGGCCACCGGGTTGGTCTCGGTTTGGGTGTACCGACTGGTAGGTGATCGTTGATCTCCTACGGTCACGCCCCGTGATCTAGTCGCTGAGGAGGGCTTGGGCGGTGGCGGCGGCGCGGGCGGCGATCGCCGGGATGCTGGACGTCACGAACGTCCCGCCCGCCGCGAGATCGCCCACGACGTGCAGGGGAGCGCCGGAGGGCACGTCCAGGCCACCCGCCGGGTTCGCCGTCGCCAGGCCACGGCTCCGCCGAGGCCCCGAAACCCCGCGAACATGGCTCCCGTGCGGGATTCACCGTGACGGCGGCGTCTTCAGTTCCCCTCGTGGTCGAGGGCGGCGACCTCGCGTACGGCCTCGGCGATGGCGCGATAGTCCTTACGCAGGATCGAACCGTGGTTGCTGGCGACTTTCGCGCTGATTTGGATGTTCGGATTGCGGGCAGTCACCGCAGGGAGGCTGGCGCGTACCTGTTCGTGCCCGCCCTGGCTTCCGAACGACTCCCCAGAAGCGATCACGTAGCGCGCCGGGACGGTGATGCTGTCCAGCACGGGGCCCAGGTCACGCTCGCGGGCGATCTTGCCGACCTCGATGTTGCTGTCTGCCAGCTGGTCGCCGGTCATCCGTGGAGCCATCCCGAACGGGCGCAGCAGCTGCATGGGCCACCAGATCCGCTTCCATATCTTGCGCATCCCCGCTTCCATGGACTCCTCGAACCAGTCGTAGGGCTGCGCGCCCTCAACCAAGACCGCACCCACGGTACGGGCCGGATTCCGGCTGGCCCAGTGCGCCGCGACAAACGCTCCGTAGGACCAGCCCACCACCACCGCCCGGGCCACACCCCGGGCTGCGAGGACAGCATCGACATCTCGGATGTTCGTCTCGAACGAGTAATCCGCCGAACGCTTCGACTTACCACGCCCGCGCATGTCGTAGGTGATGTGCCGCCACTGCGTCCCCAACTCGGCAAGGACCCTCCGCCATTGCCGCTGAACGCCGGCGTGGCCGTTGAGGTAGATCACAGGGACACCGCCGCCACCGGTGTCGGTGTCGGTGACGGCTAAGGCCGTATCGTCTACTGGCACCATGCCGGTCCAGGGGGATCGCTCGATGGTCATGGTCTGCCTTTCGCAGAAGTGAATCGGGAACGGTGGCTGGTGCCGGTGGCCAGATCCCGGACGGCGCCCTCGAATGAATAGTCCGCCGAGAGCTTCGACTTGTCGCGGGCGCGCTCGTCGTAGGTGATGTGCCGGTAGTCGCTGCCGAGGTCAGCGATGACGCACCGCCAGTGCGACTGGTCGGCATAGGCGCCGTTGAGGGAGACCACCGGATGGCCGGGCCCTCCGGTGTCGCGCACGTACAGCGCGGTGTCATCGACCGGCACCGTGCCGGTCCAGGTGGATTGCCGGCTGGTCATGGTTTCCCCTTACTCGCAGAAGACACGCAGGTGGCCATCGGGCGCCTCCAATTCCACGGTCGTCTCGTCGAGGTGCTCCACGAGCGCCTCGAGCTGTGCGGGCTTGAGCTGGGTCAGGTCGATCGGAACGCCTGCCTTGACCAGCTCGGCGTTGGCCCGATCCAGCGCCCGCGGCGGGATCAGGGCGACGAGCTGTACACCGGCTCGCAGCAGTTGCAGCGGCACCCGCACGTTGAGCCGCCCTGACTCTCCGTCCTCGAGGAACTCCATCTCCAGCCGGAGGTACTTCGCCCTGCCTTTCGGCCGGGGCTCGAGGCGCGAAGCCGCCGGCGACTGGTCTCGTTCGAGCGCGACGAGGAGCCGCTCCGCCTCCTCTGCAGTGATCTTGCCCTCGACCAGCATGTCGAGGACGTCCTTGCGCGGTTCGTTCATCGAAACCTCTCCTACTGGATGGATACGAGCACCGCCGTACGGCTGTATTCGACGTCGACCCGGGTGCCGGGCAACGCCGAGACGATGCGCCAGCCGGTGCCGAGCGCGTGCACCAAGCTGATGCCGAACACGAGGCAGGCCACGGCCGCGCCCAGAACGGCTAGGACCATGACCGGTGAAAGGACGAGCACCACGGGTAGGACCGGCACCCAGATCCGGATGGCACGATGGTCTGGGCGTTTGACCTGTACGGTCACCAACTGCGGCATCATGTGGGCCCTTCCAACTCCGACAGTGCCTGCTGTGCGGTGATCTCGCCGCGGCGCAACCGCTCGATGATGTCGGCCCGCGACGGCGCCGGATCGGTCTCGACGAAGTCAAGCATCTGTGTGATCCGGTTCAGTCGTCCTTTGATCGTCGGATAGCTCACCCCGAAGATGCGTTCCATCTCCTTGATGGAGCCGTGGCACCGGACGAACGCCGTGATGAAGACCTGATCCTCGACGTTGAGCTGAGCCAGTTGCGGTAGCTCGAAGTCGCCCTCGATCGCGACGCTGCTGCCTGCCAGGCGCACCCGCTCGACGACGAAGGGCTGGCCCTGGGTCAGGTTGGTAAGTTCCTGCCAATCCATTCCAAAGATATACCCGATGAACCTTCACTATTTCAAGGTTGATCTTAATTTTCTTAAGTCAGACTCGTTTGATCTGGACCAAATCGCGCGAGGGTTGACAACTACGGACGGAGGGGTCGGTGGGCGGCTGCGCGGACGGCGACTTCTACGTCTCGCTGGTCGCCACATGCTCGGCGTCGGCCTGGATGCCGAACAGCTCACCCAGGTCCTCACCGCCGCCGGATATGAGGTGGCCGCCGATTCCGGCCACAACATCGACTGCAGCGTCATCGCCCGCCTCGCCCCCGCGGGCTGACCGGACAGTCCGGCCTGTCGGGATTAGGTGATTTCCCGACACCCCGCCGACTGGGCCCCCGCAGCCCCGGAAATCAGACTTTGCGGCATAAAACGCCACTCCGGATGGGTGCTTTCGAGTCCGGATTGACGACAGGATTTCCCGACAGATAGAAGGGGGCTCCCGTCCCTCAGCCGAGGAGCCGCCGGTGCGGATCGTCTACTCCCGCTCGTCCACCGCCACTCAGTCCCTGCTGCGGCAGCGGCACATCCTCACCGAGGCTGGTCTGCTGGTGCGGACCGAAGGCGTCGCCGAAGGGTTTCGCCCGGCCGAGGGGGTGCTGCTGTTCGAGGACCCGGCGACAACGTCGAAGATCCCGGCGCTGGAGCGGCCCGCGTTCGCGAAGGTCGCCGCCGCCGCGCACCCCGGCGACGTCCTATCGGTCTCGGAGCTGTTCCGGCTGTGCCGCGACCTGATCGACATCCATGCCGTCCGCGATTGGTGCCAGTCCCGCGGCGTCGCCCTGCGCGTCCTGCCGGGCCCGCTGTCGAACTTCCACGACCTCGCCGCCAACGACGCCACGACAGCGCTGCTCATCAACGTGATCATCTCGGTCGGGCAATTCCAGCCGAGCTGACCGCCGAAGGGATCGCTGCCGCCGAAGCCGAAGGCCGCTACCGCGGCCGCCCGCCCTGGCCGGCTCCCGGCTTGAGGAGGTTCGATCGGCGTTCGTCGACCACGGCACCTCGATCGCGGCTCTCGCCCGCGCGCATGGAGTGAGCCGGGCCGCCATCCGAACTGCGCTGACCGGGCTGCTGCCCGGCCAGCCGGAGCCCCCGCTCATCCCGGCCGAGGGCCCTGCCGAAGCGTCCGGCTAAGTTACACGCGGGTATCGCCAACGGCTGTCCGCAGGTTCCTCAACCCCGGATCAGGCGGCGACGGGGAAGCTGCCGAGCCCTGCGGTCACACGCCCTGCGGAGCCGACAACGGGGAAGGAGATGATCGGCACGCCGATGGTGACGCGAGAGCGCTGATGGCGTGGTCCGATCGTCCAGGCGAACTTGTGGTTCCCGCCGTGTCTGATCGTGATGGCGCCGACCTCGTGGAGGGACTGGCCCACCCAGCCGCGCCGATGCTGCCCGCGGCAGCGGGGAGTCGCGCTGACATCCAGGAGTCTGCGCACGGTGTGCTCGGCGGAGGGCTCGCCGGCGCGGACCTTCTGCAGGCTGCGCTCGGGGATGGTGGTGCCGTCCGGCATCAGCCACATCGGGCGGGCGGTGGTGCGGCCGAGGTAGACGGCGTTGCAGGAGCGGTAGCTGACGCCGTCGTGTCCGGGCATGATGACGGTGCCGTCGGCGGCGATGCGGGCCACCGGGTCGGAGTAGGCCAGAATGCCGAGCTGGGCCGCCGCCGTCCGGCGCGCACGCTTCGTTTGCCGGTTATCTGGCAATTTCGCGGATGGTGGAGGTCTGCACGGTGGATCCGGTCATCGCTGAGCAGCTCGGCAGCTCCCACCCGCTCGCCCGGCACCTCGACGACTTCCTCACTGACCTGGCCAACGCCGGGAAGTCGGCGCACACCCGGCGCGCCTACCGCGGCGACCTGATCGCCTTCGCCGCCCACCACGGCGAAGAACTCGCCGAGCTGACCGCGACGCCGGTCCGCGCGTTTCTGGCCGAGCTCGCCGAGCTGTCGCCAGCCAGCCGCAAGCGCAAGCGCGCCGCCGTCGCCTCCTTCACCAAGTGGGCGGTCCGGCACGACCTTCTCGACGCCAACCCGATGGACCGCATCGACACCGTCAAGGTCCCGAAGGCCCTGCCCCGTCCCGCCAGCGCGGCCGACGTGGCCAAGGTGCTGGCGGTGATCTGCTCACGGCGGCCGCGCAAGGAGACGCCACTGGACCGGCTACGGGACCGGGTGCTGTTCGAGACCGCCTACGTGGGAGGCGCCCGCGCCTCGGAGGTGTGCGGCCTGTACGTCGAAGACCTCGATCTGCGCCTGGACGATGAGCACGTGCGCATCCACGGCAAGGGCGGCACCGTGCGCACCGTGCTCCTGGACGACCACGGCTACGTCACGCTGCTCAAGCTGTACCTGGCCCGCGCCGGCTACACCGCCGGGCCGCTGTTTCGCGCCTCCATCAACGGCGCCGCTGGGCTGCTGTCCTACGACGCCGCCCACCACCGCTGGCAGCGCAACTGCGCCCAGGCCCGCGTCGAGATCGATATCCACCAGCTGCGCCACGCCCACGCCACCGAGCTCATCAACGCCGGGGTGTCCATCGAGGCCGTCCGCCGCCGGCTCGGGCACGCCTCCACGGAAACGACGCAGCTGTACGCGCTGCTGGACGACAAGGTCGCCGACACCGAGATCCGCGCCGCCCGACGCCGCCGCGACCGAGCCGCGCATTGATCGCACAGTTGGCCTCTTCCGATTCAGGCTGCTTTGAGCAGGGATAACGCAATCGCGTGTACCTGGTGACAGCTTCGTCAACGACAGGCCGAGAAGGACCATCACGCGGCCGTGCTGCCCGAGCTGCGCGGGACCGGCGGGCACCGGGGCGCGTACGTGCTCCGGCGGGACACGGACGAACACGTCGAGCTGCAGGTCATCACGCTCTGGGAGTCCTTCGACTCGATCAGGGCCTTCGCCGGGGACGACCTCGGCACGGCGGTCGTCGAACCCGCCGCCCGGGCCGTCCTGCCGTCCTACGACACCGCCGCGCGGGACGCCCCCGGACGCCTCACTCCGCGATGATCATCCCCTGGTCGTAGGAGCTGTCCTTCAGCGCCAGCCAGGCCAGCTCCCACGCGTCCATCGGGCGCACGTCCCGCAGCACCGCGAGCAGGTCGTCCTTCGTCGCCAGCTCGCCCGTCACCTCCGCGAGCGCGTTCCCCCGCACGGTGACCAGCGTCGAGCCCAGGTCCACATGATCGCCCCAGATTCCCGGGGCTACTTCCTCGCACGCGCCTCGCACCTCGGAGCCGCAAGCCTGCTCGGCCGTCAGCCCATAAGGTGCCTGGACGGTGACGGCCACCTCCAGACCATCGCGCCGGCGCTCGTAGTGGAGGAAGAGGATCCCTTCCTCCTCGTCGACGGAGTCGAGACGGTATTCCGGCTGGTCGGTGGCGATGACGGGCACTTGTTCACGCGCCATCGTCTGTGCGGCGACCAGCGCCGAGAGGGGTCTCTCTCCCAGGACGGCGGCGATGCCGAGGACGAGGACCGTCCCGATGGTGGCCAGGCGCGTCACCATGCGCAGCGGCAGCGCCGTGGCCCCGGCGAGCAGGTAGCCGACCGCTCCTATCCCCATGAAGGCCAGAAGGCTGCCCCATCCGCCCATCTCCGCGATCTCGGCGGGCGGGACCGGAGCCGCGATGAAGCCCATGACGACGAAGACCGGTCCCAGGATCGAGATCAGCCACCACAAGGGCAGCCTGCCCCAGAGGGTCAGCAGCGTGCCCGCGGGCAAGGGCATGGCCAGCATCGCCAGGAACACGAGGATGTTGTCATCCACTACTTGCGCCAGGGCGGCTTCCCCGATCCCGATCACGGCCCCCACCAGGGCCGCCCGGATTAAGGCGTTCATGCCCCGATCATGGACCATGATCGGGCATGGACGTCAAGCCTTGGGCTTCAGCGTCCACGTCGAACACCGGACGGCATCGGCGACCACCACCCGCACAACCCGCCCTACTGGGGGGCCAGACCAAGTACGAGAAAAGGGGTAGGGTCCTGCCCTGCCTGAGATATCGCTGATCAGTGGGTACGGCGGCGGGACGCCAGCACCTCGGTGACCTTGGCGATGGCTTCGGCGCCGGGTTTGACATAGCGCATGGCGGTGCGCGGGTTCTTGTGCTGCGTCTTGCCCATGATGAGCTGCCAAGAGCAGCCTCACCTCACCGCAATCAAGATCCTTTTCACCGCCAACGGCTGTCCGCCCGTTCCTCAACCCCGAACACCGTCTCCTCGATCGCCCGCCTACTCGGCGTCAGCCGTTCCACGATCTACAAGTACGTTCCCGATCTCGCGACAGGCCGCCCTGCCGTCGAACCGCCAACGGCGCGCGCCGAATTGGAAGCAGGTAGCTGATATCCCAGCTCAGAGCCTATTTGGTGGCTGGTGCCACGCTGGTTAACGGCACCCAAAACCTAGCGTCTGACTAGCGTCCCACTAGCGCGCTCCGAGTGGTCCGATTGGGACATACCTCCGCCATACCGCGTCTCCGTATGGTCTCACCTCGACGGGAAATCAACGGAGGGAACCATATGAAGATCATGCGTACCGCGGTCGTCGTCGGGGGCATGGGGGCCGTGGCCATGATGGGCGCGCCCGCGCCCGCGTCGGCGTCGGTGACCGCGTCCGCCTCGGCGTCCGCGCCGGCGGCGTCGGTGACCACGTCGGCAGCCAAGGCCCTCGTCGCGACCTGTTCGAAGGGGTCCTACAGGCTGAAGGTGACCGTCACCTACATCGACACGACGTTTGGGCACCGCTTCAGCCGTGTCCACTGGACGGCCTCCGGAGGCCCCACCACGGTCAAGGTCAGCCTCGTCCAGGATCGGGGCGGCCTTCCGGACGCCGAGTTCCTGGCGACCGTGATCACGGGCAACTCCGGCAGCAGGGCGATCTCGGCGACCCGGCCGATGGCGCATCGGGTCTTCGTGAAGCTGGCCGGTAGGAACGGTGTCACGAGCTGCGTCGGGCAGAGCGGCGTCATCTGATCCGGACCGCTCGGCGCCCGCCGTCGCGAGAGACGGCGGGCGCCGGAGGTCAGGGCGAGGGGGTGGGGAGTTCGAGGTCGGCCACGATGGGGAAGTGGTCGTTTTGATGTCGCGAGAGGTCATGACGTAGTCGATGCGCTGGTACGGCCTGCTCACGCTGTAGGTGAAGCCGTCGCCCGCACCGGCTACGTCCTCAAGCAGCCCCCCGCCAGCCCAGAGGTCTGACAGCGTCCTCGGCCGCCGCCCTGCAAATGCCCCTCGCTCGTGGCCTGTCCGGCAAGGGTGTACCCCAACGCCACACCCGCCACCGCAGATGAACAGCGTCAAGATGGAGTCCGCATCCGAGTTTCTTGACGCCTGTCTGCTGGGCTCTTGGAGCTCATCCCGACAATTCGGGCTGATCAACATGATCGTCCCCGGCCAAATAGCGCTGGAGATCCCCGGCCAGATAGCGGGCTCTGGTGCATTTGCTGGGGAGCGGTCACGGAGTGCGACTTCCAGGCGCGAGTGAGGCCGGGGCCGCATGGAGGGTGGTAGCGATCGCGTAACGCGTTGCGCGTGAGAACGGCCGTTCTGTCGCGATCTGGATCGCCAAGATCTGATCATGAAGAACGGCCGTAGGGGTGCCATTGTGCTGCACGAGCTCATCGGCAGGGAAGTCGGTCTGCTGTACATGCTGTTCCCGCACCTGAAGGGCCTGATCCTTGACCAGGTGGAGGATCTGGGTGACCGCCTGAGGATTACGGCCCGTACGGGCTCGGAGGGGGTGACCTGCCGTGGCTGTGGGACATCGTCGGCTCGGGTGCACGACCGGTATCGGCGTCGTCTGCAGGACTTGGCCTGCGGCGGGAGACCGGTTCAGGTCGAGTTGGAGGTTCGCCGGTTCATCTGCGGCAACCCGGCGTGCTTGGTGGCGACGTTCGCCGAGCAGGTCCCCGGGCTGACCGCCACACAGCAGCGCCGCACGGCTGGGTTGCGGGGTCTGCTGGAGCGGGTCGCACTGGCCCTGGCAGGCCGCGCGGGGTCTCGGCTAGCTGGTGCGCTGGGCGCGATCGTCTCCCGGTTCACGCTGATCCGGCTGGTCAGGGCGTTGCCCGATCCCGAGATCGGGCCGGTCGCCGTGCTCGGGGTCGATGATTGGGCCAAACGGCGCGGGCATTCGTATGCGAGTGTCCTGGTGGACATGGCCGGCCACCGCATCATCGACGTGCTGCCCGACCGGGAGGGCCGCCACCCTGGCCGAGTGGCTGCGCGCGCATCCCGGCGTGGAGGTGATCTGCCGGGACCGGGCCGGCGCCTGCGCCCTGGGCGGCCGGGAGGGCGCGCCCGATGCCCAGCAGGTGGCGGATCGCTGGCACATGTGGGATGACCTGCGCGAATACGCGGACAAGACCGTCGCTGCCCACCACCGGTGCGTCAAAGAGCACTACGTTGCCCTTGCCCAGGTCGCTGAGGAGCAGGCCCCCAACCCCGGCCAGGTCGCCGAACAGACGACCATCGATCATGCCGAGAACAGAGCGCGCGTGGTGAAGGCAAGGGAGCGCTACCGGCAAGTCCAGGCGCTGAAGGCCGAAGGCAAGAGCCACGCCGCGATCCAGCGGGAGCTGCGCCTGGCGCCCATGACCGTCCGCAAGTACTCCCGCGCAGAAAGCGTCGATGAGGTGGTGGCGGGCACGCTGACCGGGTGGCCGAGCATGCTGGACGATTACAAGCCCCACCTGCATGAACGCTGGAATTCCGGGTGCGCCAACATCCAGCAGCTGCACCGGGAGATCACTGCGCTCGGCTTCCGCGGCAGCTACGGCACCGTCTACGCCTACCTCGCGCCCTTCAAGGGCTCAGCCGCGCCGCCCGCTGTCCCCGCGCCGCCCAAGGCCCGCCACATCACCAGCTGGATCCGCCGCCGTCCCGACAACCTCGGCCCGGATGAGCAGCGGAAACTCAAGGAGGTCCTGGCAGCCTGCCCGCACCTCGGCGCCTTACACGGCCACATCAAGACCTTCGCGGAGATGATGACCGATCGCCAAGGCCACCGCCTCGACGCTTTGGATCGACGCTGTCCGGGCTGACGACCTGCCCCATCTTCATTCCTTCGCCAACGGCCTCGACCGCGACCACGCCGCCGTCCTGAACGGACTCACGCTCCCTTACAGCTCAGGCGTTGTCGAGGGCAAAGTGCGCAAGATCAAATTCTTGAAACGGCTCATGTTCGGCCGCGCCAACTACGACCTCCTCAGAAAGATGGCACTGCTGAACTGAGCCGAGATCACCGACCGTGACCACTCCCCAGCATATGCACCAGACCCAGATAAGGGCCCGGCGCTCGGGTCGCCGTCACCAGGGGCAAAGTAGCGCCGAGTAACCATCATTACTCTGCGTGGTTGCGAGGTTAGTCATCTAAGTGTCGAATAACGATCGTCTATCGACACTCGCCGAGTCGATCACGAAACCGCAGGTGGGTGCTGTCGATAACTCGTGTCGAAAATCAATGTCGGTGAACGGTTCGTGAAGTAGATTTCGACAGTGCTCTTCGGCTACGCGCGGGTCAGTACCGCCGACCAGAACCCCGACCACCAGATCGACGCGCTGCTGCGCGCGGGCGTTGACCGCGATGCCATCCATCTGGACAAGGTCAGTGGCGCCAAAGCCTCCCGGCCTAGCCTCGACCTGGTTCTCAAGCTGCTGCGCGAGGGCGACACGCTGAAGGTCACCCGGCTGGACCGGTTGTCGCGCTCAGTCCTGCACTTGGTCACCCTCGGGGCGGACCTGCGCGAACGTGGGGTGGGACTGCATGTGATCGAGCAGGGTATCGACACCGACACGATGGAAGGCCGGGCGATGTTCGGCATGCTGTCAGTCTTGGCAGAGCTGCAGCGCGAGCTGATCGTTGCCAATACGATGGACGGCCTGGCCTCCGCCCGTGCGCGCGGCCGGGTCGGCGGACGCCGGCCCAAGCTCACCGCCGACCAGGCTGCCCTCGCCCAGGAGCTGTACGACGCGCGGGACAAGACCGTCCAGCAGATCGCGGACTTGTTCGGGGTGCCGCGCTCGACGGTGTACGGACACCTGGTGGACGGCACTGTGCCCCGCCAGCCGAAGACCCCGGGCAGGGCGTAGTCAGGACGCGGGTTCTTTTTGTTTGTCGTGGTCGGACTGCCAGCCCCCGGGCTGTGGATGCCTCGTAGGCCTTATGGATCGGATCGCAAGGACTGCATCACGAGCCTTGCACCGCGCTGATCTTGGCTGGTTGCACGTGCGTGCTATCTGAGCCTCGCAAACGGTCGGTCCGGGCCAGCCGTGGGCGGCTGAGAGTCATCCCCGCAGGTCACCGAATTTCGGAAATCCGAAAACCTATGAACGTGTTGGATATATCGCTTAGCGGTGTCGATCTTTATCAAGAACTTTTGTGTCTGACAAGATCTTACATTGGCTGTAGAAGTTGCGCTAACCTCACGTCTTGAAATTGGAACGCGAGCTTGACCAGTCCAGCTCGCCGTCCTAGCGAAAGAGGTTGCATGCGGAAGTTACGTGGCGTCGTAATTATATCCCTGCTCTGCGGGGCACTACTCGCGAATACTGCACCAGCAAGCGCCGAACGGCCAACCGACGTCGCCGATCGATTCAGCATCGAGGCTCTGGTCGAGAATAAGTACAGTGAGCTTCCAGCGCAGTCATCCCTCAACCAGTCCCTCGACCAAGGGGTCAAGGTTATGCTGTTAGGGGACGACAAGGCGGCTGTGGTCGATTCGTCGTTGGCCCCGGTTGGGCTCGCGGCCGCTACAAGGACAGGGACTGTGGAGCTATCTTGGGTAGCGCAGAGCAATGCCCAAGGATACACAGTCGTCCGCGACAACGTGAAACTCGCGGACCTCGCTTCCGGAACAGACTACTATCAGGACTCAGATGTTATTCCCGGAGCAACGCATCAATACATCGTCACGCCGACGTCGCTCGCCACGGGATCTCATCCTGTCTGGGGCATGAAAGTCACTGTCCCCCAGGCTCGGACAGGGGAGAGTGACGAAGACGCTCTTGAGCGCTATGCGGGCATCCGAATCACGGCCGCAGCTGCCGAAAGCCAGACGACGGTCACGTGGGATACATTCATTCCGCAAGCAAAGATCGACGCGCCTCCCGTAGGGTGCGAGTATGGTAGCGGCTACAAGTTTGGGGGAGACAACCGGTCGTATGACTGGACATCCTCGAGCTTCCGGACAGCTGTGAATGCCGTAATCGACTGGGACACCAAGGATATCGGCGGCTGGGGGGCCATCGGAGCCACCACGGTGTATAACGCCTCAGGCGCACTCGTGGCAACGAGGACAGCCTCTGATAGCGGCTTGGAGGCCTACGGGCTAGGATCCGGCTCAAATTATGTTGATATCCGACTGGTGAATCACGCCTCCAACCCGTTCTGCTCTGTCGGAGCGATCGACGGTGCTATCACGATGAAGGTTACCCAGAGCGGAAACTGGTCAATCATCTCTGGCAATCACCGTCAGATGCCCAATCATCACATCTATTTCTACAATGGTGGCGTCGTAACTGACGCATACAAACGGGACTATGCTGACGCACTTTGTCTCATCGGCTCTGCGACTTGCCCGTTGATGAACCTCACCGGTTACTCCGGCACATACCAATAGTACCGCTATTGGAGGCGGCTAGGCCAGCCCAGTGTCGCCTCCTTCGCTAACGCCTCCAGCAAAAACGCTTGCATGAGAGCTCTGTCCTTGTCGCGCAATCAGCTCATCGGCGTTTTCGGGCGCGGATAAGTATGAAGGCCCCAAGTCCAAAAGCCAGGAGGATAAACACAAGAGTGGTGAGCACTTGCCAACCAAGCGCATAGCTAGCAACGGTGACGACACTCCAGATCGTCACGCCACCAACGCAGAGTGCGAGTATGGCGATCACTACAACCACGGGCGAGGGCAACGGTTTTCTACGCGTCATGCTGTCCAGCATTCCTCAATAGTCGTACTTGTGTCCAATTGGGGGTGCAGGTCAGCCGTGGATGGGGTACGGGTAGAAGCCCCATTGGGGGATACACAGGTTGAACTGTTGGAGTCCTTGCTCCGACCTGCGATAAGGCCGTAGATCGGAGTGTCTCTACCCATTCAACCTGTGTAATGCCGGTGCCACGGGTGATCCACAGGTAGTACGGCACAGCCTGCATTCGTTCGTTGAGCTGGGTGCATGTGGTGGCCAAGCGGGCGCGTTCATGGAACCAGTGGGCTCGGGCCTGGTGGCGGCGGCGCAGGCTGACCCGTGGGCGATGTGTGGAAGGGAAGGCGTCACCGTGGCCTCGGCGTTGAACAGGCGTTTGATCTCGGCAATCGTCAGCGGGATCATGCCGGGATGCGCGTGGCCCCTGATCGGGCCGACGTGGAAGGCGGCGCCTGGGTGTCGGTACGCCGGCGGGCGGATGCGGCGCTGACCTCGCAGATCGCCGCCAGGGCGAGCATGGCGAGCACGAAGTGCCGCAGAAAACGCTCCAGCCAAGCGCCATGCGCAGAGCGCTGTTGTGGCTCTTGGGGCTCGCCTTGGCTAAACACCAAGGTCCTTCGCCGCTCAGAGCGGATCTTCTGACTGTTGAACCTCGATGCTCGGCCCAGGCCCGAGGTCGAGTTGTTTGCTCATGTCGAGCTCGAACTTGCCGTACAGGTTCAGATGGGACCAGAAGAGTGCCGACAGGGCGCGCCGGTCGGCGTCGGTGAGCTTCTTTCGCCACTTTGGCTCGGCGAGGACGATCTGTACCATCCTGGTGTTCAGGTAGACGATCGCGGCCTGGACCAGGTGCAACGCGAGGGCGGAGACCTCGACGTGTTCGCGGTCGTCGCCGGTCAGGTCACCGGCCTTGCCGTAGAAGATGTCCTTGTTGGCTGAATTCCAGTTCTCCACCACGTTCAGGCCCTCGTGGATTTCGCGCCGCAGTTCCTCCTCGGCCAGGTAGTCGCAGATGAAGACGGTGCGGATCACCCGGCCGAGTTCCTCGATGGCCCGGTAGGTGGGGTGCTTGGGGCCGCCGCGGGTGAAGCGGCGGAGCATCTGATGGGCCTCGGCGGTGCCCAGTCGCAGCGCCGTCGCGTACTTGATCATCTGGTCGTACTGGTTGGCGATCAATTCCCAGTCGATGGTCTTGCCCGACATGACGCCCTCCAACTGCGGCCAGGCCTCGCCCTCGGCCAGGCCCGGCCGGTACAGGCGGGCCGAGCCGATGTTCTTCAGCCGGGGCAGCAGCTTGAAGTCCAGCAAGTGCGAGAACGCAAAGCCAACGATCGAAGCTCCGTGCGTATCGGTGTACTGGCGATCGATCTCCGCGCTGGTCAGATGGCGCAGCAGGCCCTCGATCATCGAGGCCACCTCGGAGTCCGTGGTTGATCTGACCTGGCTGTAGATGCAGACATTCTTGCGCTCGACGTGCCAGTACACCATGATCCCGGCGCCGCCGTAGCGCTGGTGCCACTCGGTCATGAAGTTCGCCGCCCAGGAACCGAACTTGCGCGAGTCCGATGCGCACGCAGTGCCCGGCCCCCACAGCGAGACGTCGCGCACCTCCAGCGTCTTGTTGACCACCGTGCGGATCGCGGCGCGCAGGTTGTCGCGGTTGACGAACAGTCGGCGGGTGCGGCGCAGCGCGGCCTCGGTGTCGGCCTCCATCCCCTCGATCGCCGCGGTGCCGTCGGCGACCCGTTTGATCCCCATGTTGGTGCCGAGTCCGAAGGTGCACAGCAGCAGCCGCCGGCGCAGCACCTTCGCGTCGGTCACCGTGCGCGAGGCCACCGAGGTGAACTCGGCGGTGAACTTCGTGGCGTGGTCGACGTTCTTGATCAGGTCCAGCAGGTCGATCACGCCCCAGCGGCGGGTGATCTCCTCCTTCAGCGACTCCAGGCTCTCCGGCTCGATCTGCTTGCCCAGGGGCGGCACGCTGATCCACGGCTCGCCCTTCCTCCTGGTGATGCTCACCCCGCCCGTCGTGGCCGTCTTCAGGCCCTTGTTCAGCCGGTCCAGCGCCGCCATGTGCCGCTTTTGCAGATCGGCGATGAAGTCGGCCGGGTCGCGGGGCTTGGCCAGGGCCTCGTAGTGCACGTCCCGGTTGTCCTCGAAGTCGGCGGGCAGATCCTCGTCGGGGTTGCGCCAGGTGTTGGCGCCCTCCGCCCAGATCTCGCGGCGCCGGATCGCCTGGCGCAGCGCGACCAGCACGCACAGCTCGTACGGGATGCGCTCCACCAGGCCGCTGTCGGGGTCGAGGACCGCGTCGCGCCAGTCCTCGGGCACCACGTGCTCCATCGGCACCGCCTCGGCGGCGGCGTAGAAGTCGGCGTCGGAGCCGTCGTAGCGCTGCAGCAGATCCAGGGCGTCCATCACCGGCTTGAAGGTGTCGTTGCTGGAGCGGAACCTCACCGCTTTGAGTAGCTTGGGCAGGCCGCGCCGGTAGTGGTGGGAGTAGGAGCCGCGCAGCTTGGTCCGTACCCGGGTGCGCAGCTCCTTCTCGTTCGCCTTGGCCTCGGCGATGATGTCTTCCAGCGTCCGCTCACCGACCACCGGATACAGAGCCTTGCGGACGATCTCCTCCGGCAGCTCCAGCGCCGCCTCGGCGAGCTTCACCAAGATGCTGTTTTTGCCCTGCACCCGCCGGAACTCGGCGTTGAGCTCTCCCTCGACCTTCTTCTCCGCCCGAACACTGATCTTGTGCACGAGCTGGATCAGCAACTCCACCAGCCCGTCGATCAGCTCCGCCTGCCGCACCTGGCACAACGCGGCCAGCAGGGTGAGGCGCACCGGTGGCGCCGCCGCCTCGAAATCGGAGGGGTACATCTTCATCGCCCGGGCCCGCCAGCCCGCCACGACCTTCTCCGAGACCCCCTCGAACAACGCGGCCGGCAGACCGATCGCCTTGACCCGCTCCAGCTTCACGACCTCGGCCAGCAGGGTCTCCAACTGCAGCGGCCCCGGGTCCTCCTTCAACTCCTGCAAGAACGCGCGCTGGCCGCCACTGGCACCGCTGCCACTGGCGACCTGAGTCTGCCCGTCCCCTTCCGGAACGTCCCCGCCGGCGACAGCCGGGGCGGCGTCGGCGACGATCAACTCTTCCAGCTTGCCGACCGACTCGAACGACAAGCGCTGCACGGTCGTGGCGGTAAAGTTCCGCTCGAACATCGCCTCGGCCGCACCCAGCACGCGTTCGATCCGGGTCGTCTTCGGCGGCTCGATCCGGTCTTCGCGGCAGCGCGCCAGCAGCGCTCCGCGCAGCCGATCCCGCGGCATCTCCACCGGACAGATCTTGGTCGCCAGCCAGTCGGCGAGCTTGTCCTCATCACCCACCGTCGGCTCACGAAAGCCGTGAAACTCCCGGATTTGCGCCCGATGGTTTTTGATGGTCCGGCCGGACCAGTCGTAAGCGGCGAACAGCTGCGCGTCGACCTTCACCTGCCCCGCCATGAACTCCACCGCCGGGCGGGGCACGTCCTCCCTGCGGGGAAACCTGGCTTCCAGCTCGAAGAACTTCAGCATCAGGCCGAAGCCGAGCCGCGTTGCCCCAGATTTGTTCGCCAGCAGCGCGAACTCCTCCTCATCCAGAGTCCAGCACTCGATCAGGTCCTCTAACTCCCATTCGCGTCGCATGCCGCACCCTTTCTCCCGATCTCCAGCGGAGCGTCAGGAGAAACATGGTTTGTAATCATGCGACTACCGACCGGTATTTCCGAGCTGTGATCGTTACGTAGTGGGACCTGAAATATAACGCTCAGTTACATTACTCCCCGCCTCAAGATGCCTCTTCATCATGCGGGCTACTCGAACCCACGATCACTCAGAGCTACTTTGCCCCGGGTGACGGCGACCCGAGCGCCGGGCCATAAGTGGCCGATATCCTTCAGCGCTTTGGGGAAGCCGACACGACACCATCAGCTACTGGAGCGAGGGTCGAATGGGTGGTCGCGATGCCACGTCCCGTCAGCGAGGGTCCGCGCCACACCACCGACCGCCCAGCCGCTGACGAGCCATACTTGGTTCAGGCTGCCAGGCAGGCACGCGGGTCTACTGGGGACCTGTCCGCCGAAGGACAACCCGTCGTAGACGGGGAAACTGAAGGCTGATGGACGCACGTGGAGGTAGCGGCTCAATGCCCTCGCTCTCGCGGCCGGTGGGCGCGTCCAGTGCGTCGGCGGCGTCAGCGACGGGGCCGTCGAGGTGTATCCAGCCACTGCGGAGGCGCGGGCTCGTGGCGGAGCGACGCCACGAGCCCGGCCCAGGGTTCGTCACCGCCGGGCGCGGAGCACCTCGCTGGTCAGCGGGCTGAGCGCGATGGGCTCGTCCTCCGTCACGATCACGGTGCCGCCGACGTGGGCAAGGTGACGACCGAAGGCGTACTGCGGCTCTAGGATGAAACACATCCCGGGCTCCAGCACCAGGTCGGCCATGAAGGTGGGGTGAGCGTGCACAGGCGGGTACGCCTCGGCACCTGGGAGCAGGCTGATGTCTGCGCGGTTCTTGCCGGCCGCGAGGAGAGCGTTGATCGAGTGAGCGGCGATGAGGTACATCTGCCCGTCGTGCGCGTCGAGCGGTGCGTGCATCGCTTCCACGACGTCGCCGAAGGTCCGCCCTGGCCGGAGCGTCGCCAGGCCGGCGTGGTAGGACTGCTGCGCGACGTCGCCCGCGCGCCAGAAGTCTTGGTGCACGTCGCCGATCGCGATCGTGACCTGGTGTTGCGTGTGGCGCCCGCCGAATTGGGAGAACACCTCGGCATAGATGACGTCCCCGTCGGCCAGCGCACGCGGTGCCTGCGCGCGGTAGCACCATGCGGGTATCCCCGAGGCGACGGGGTCGCGGCCTGACCATAGGTGCATGGCCGCGGGGAGCGTCCCGCGCCGAAAGCCTTCGGCCATGCCCGCGGCGTAGACCTCCGCCTCGGACACCCCTGGGCCGGCGGTATCGACCATGGCTTGCACCATGGCGTCTCCGATCTCCGCGGAGCGCCGCACGAGGGGAATCTCTTCGTCGCTGAGCCGCATCGTCATCAGGGCGACGGCGACGTCCATCTCCCGGAATTCGACGCCAGGGAGCTTCTCCAGGACCCGGCTCCACAGCGTGTGGGGCAGGACGCCTTCAGGATGCCACGGCAGATGCGCCCCGAGTCCTACGACGCCGATGTTCCCCCTGCTCAGGCCCAGCTCGGCGATCGTGTCCGTGATCCCGGTGGAGGTGCGTGAGGCGCGCAGGTTCCGCGGCGGGATCCAGGATTCGTCACCACGCCGGCTGGACTCCAGATGGTCCAGGATGAACATCCCTCCCGGCAGGTGCACGATCGGCTCGCCGCCGCGGGGGAAGACGACGGTCGTTCCGGGGCGCTCGTTGGTGAACCAGGTGTCGTAGGCGACCTGGGCAGGCCCTGCGTCCTCGTGCTCGCCGAAAACGAGCAGGGCGTCCAGGCCCTCACGGGCCATGAATGCCCGGGTGAGATCCCAACGGCGGTCGCGCTCGGCCGTTGAAAGGGTCAGCGCAGCAATGTCGTTCATGGTCTCGTCTCCTTGGTGGTGATCATGGAGCGTCACTTGGGATCGAAGGGGCATCTCGGTCAGACATGTGTGGCGGTCAGCCTCTGACTGCCGGACCACAGCTGCTCGGCGCGCACGGTGTCGTAGGACTCCTGCGAGGAGCGGGCCTGAGTGCGGCCGTCGAAGTACGTGCCTGTGGTGCCTGCGAGTTCCGGCGTGGTTGCCAGCCAGGCCAGCGCGCCCCCGGACTCGGTGGCCGAGTTGATGTTGGGGGACATCACCCGGCGCAGCAGCCAGGTCAGGTGTGGAAGGACGTGCGTGGAGATGAACCGCACCGGGGCGGGCAGTGAGCGGCCCAGGGCGGTTCCGAGCACCATGCCGGGGTTGAAGGCGTTGGCCGTGACGCCCTCGGGCAGACGACGGGCCAGGGCGTAGGTGAAGTAGAGGTTCGCGAGCTTGGAGGTGCTGTAACGCCGCTGTCCGGCGACGAACGCGTTGTCCGGCTTCGCCGATGCCGCAAGCTCGCCCCGCGCCAGGGCATCCGCGCTGCTCCATGCCGGAGCGGGGCCCAGCTTGAGCGCCGGGTCGTGGGTGTCGCTGGAGGTCACGAGCACACGAGCCGGGGCGCTCAGCACGGGCAGCAGCGCGTTGACCAGTACGAAGTGGCCCAGGTGGTTGATGGCGAAGGTGGACTCGAAGCCATCGGCCGTGTGGATGAGCTTCGTGCCCATCTGCACGCCTGCGTTGCACACCAGCGCGTGCACCGGCGGGATCGTTTCCGAGGTCACGCGGCTGGTCAGCTCCGCGGCGAAGGTCCGGACGGACTCCAGTGAGGACAGGTCCATCGTCATCGCCTCGACCGTGTTGCCGCTCTCTGCGGCGGAGGCCAACGACTTCACAGTCTCCCATCCACGGGCGGCGTCACGGACGGGCAGCGCCAGGTGCCAGGGCCCGTGCTCGTCCCGGAGGATCGCGGTGGCCGCGGCGAATCCGATGCGTGCCACCGGTGAGGATGATCGTACGGGCCTCGCCCGTGGACTGAAGTGACATGGTCATGCCTTCCTTCGGTCGTCGCCGCGACGACGACGGTCGCGGTGACCTTCACCCTGCCAAGCATGGATGGCACTTTGAATACTTGTGAGTCCTGGTTTCTTGTGCGAGAGTGCCAAATGTGGCAGACCAGTTGTCCGAGGTGCTTGACCTCGTGGAGGTCTACGGCGCGGTGTCCGGCGGATTCGCGGCCCGTGGCCGGTGGATGGCACGCTCGCCGTGCTACGACGCGATGAAGCTCATCGCCATGGTGTCCGGCCACGGTCGGCTGCTGACCGACGGCCTCGACGAGCCGGTCGAGCTCTCCGCTGGTGATGTCGCCATCCTCAACAACCGCACATGGCTCGAATACGAGGGCGGCCCGCAGGGGGACGGTCCACGCCACCAGATCAGCCCCGAGGAGAATTTCACCGGTCTCAACGAGGCGGATCCCACCACCGACGATGTCGTGCTCGGCATCGCCGTGGGCATCAACCCGGCAGGCCAGGAGCTGCTGCTGCAGACGCTGCCGCCGGTGGGAGTCGTCAGGGCCTCAGCGTCGGCCTCGCTGCGCACCATCCTCGACCAGGTCTTCGACGAGGTCGCGGGCCGCCGCACCGGCTCCGCCTTCGCCATCCGGCAGTACGGTCAGCTCCTCTTCCTCGCGGTCCTGCGCGCCTACCTCGACCAGGTGGAAGCCCCGCCGGGCTGGCTGCGGGTGCTGACCGACGAGCGACTGCGCCCGGCCGTGGCCCTCATGCACAACGAGCCCGCCGCGCCGTGGGGCCTGGAGGAGCTGGCGCGCTCCGCTGCGATGTCCCGATCAACCTTCGCCCGCCACTTCCGCGCTACGGCGGGCATGCCTCCGCTCACCTACCTCAGTCGCTACCGCATGCTCCTGGCGCAGCGCGCCCTGAGGCAGAACGACACGCGCATCGGCGCCCTCGCCGCCGACCTGGGGTACGCCTCCGAGGCGGCCTTCAGCAACGCCTTCAAGCGCGAGATCGGCGAATCCCCGCTGCGCTACCGGCACCGGGTGCGCAACGAACCGTACGGACGCCGCCGGCCCACCCCGGCGTGAGCGCCCCGCTCGAGGCGTCGGCAGCGAACGCGGAGGCGGCAGAGGTGGGTGCGGCTCGCCGGCGGGCGCCGGTCAGATCGGCGGCCCCGCCCTCACAGGAGGGCTTCGATGGTGATGGGAAGGGAGCGGATCCGGCGGCCGGTGGCGTGGAAGACGGCGTTGGCGATCGCGGGTGCCACACCGACGATCACCACCTCACCCAGGCCCTTGACGCCGATGGGGTCGGCGGTGCGGTCGTCGCCGCGCAGGTAGATGGCATTGACGTCGGGGACGTCGGCGTTGACGGGGACGAGGTAGTCGGCCAGGTTCGCGTTGACGATGCGGCCGTCGCGCGGGTCGGTGACGGCGTGCTCCAGCAGGGCCATGCCGATGCCGCCGACCATGCCGCCGATTGCCTGGCTTTCGGCGAGCTTGGGATTGATGATGCGGCCCGCGTCGTACACGCCGAGCACCCGCCTGATGCGTACCAGGCCGAGGCTTTCGTCGACGGCAACCTGGGCGAACACCGCGCCGTAGGCGTGCGTGGAGAACCGCTCGACCTCGTCCCCGGGGGTGTATCCGCCGGGCGTCTCCAGGTGGGAGAGGTCGGCGCGGGCCAGCAGTTGCCGGTAGGTCTCGCCGCGTCCGGGATCGTCGCGCAGGTACAGGCGGCCGTTCTCGACGGCGACGTCGTTGGCCGGAGCTCCGTGCAGAGGTGAGCCAGGGTCCTCGACGGCGAGCCGGATGGCCTGCAGGCGGAGCTTGTCGCAGGTGTCCTGGACGGCGGAGCCGACGCTGGCCATGGTCAGGGAGCCGCCGTGGGGCGGGGACTGCGGCATGGTCGAGTCGCCGAGCTGGAACCGCACGCCGGCCATGGGGAGGCCGAGTGCGTCGGCGGCGACCTGAGTCATGGAGGTGTAGGTGCCGGGTCCCATGTCGGAGGTGGCGCACTGGACGATGGCGTTACCGTCGGCGTCGAGCCGGGCCAGGGCCTGGGCCGGGGCGCGCAGGGTGTGGTAGGAGGCTACCGCGACGCCCGTGCCGAGCAGCCAGTTGCCGTCGCGGGCTGAGCGTGGCTCGGGATCGCGGTCGTCCCAGCCGACGGTGCGGGAGCCGATGCGCAGGCACTCGCGCAGCCGCCGGGTGGAGAACGGCGCCCCGGTGCTCGGATCCTGGCCGGGCTCGTTGCGCAGGCGCAGGTCGATCGGGTCGATGCCGAGCTCGTGGGCGAGTTCGTCCATGGCGCACTCGATGGCGAACGCGGCGGTGGCCGCCCCGGGGCCGCGCATGTAGGTGGGGGTGCTGATGTCCAGGGGGATCGACCGGTAGCTCTGGCGGACGTTGGACGTGGCGTACAACATCTGGCCCTGAACGGTCAGGGACTCCCGGTAGTCCTCGTAGGTGGAGGTCGCGGCGCTGATGTCGTGCAGGGCGGCGGTGAGCCGGCCGTCCTGTCCGGCGGCGAGGGTGAGCGTGTAGTCGGTAACGGGGCGGTGTCCCGTCCCGGTGAACATCTGCTCGCGGGTCAGGACGACCTTCACCGGGCGGCGCACCTGGCGGGCGGCCAGCGCGGCAATGGTGACGTGTGGCCAGGCTCGCAGCGCACTGCCGAACGCGCCGCCGACGAACGGTGAGATGACCCGGATCGACTCGGGCGGGATGCCGAACACGGCGGCGAGGTCGGCCCGGGTGTTGAGGACGTTCTGGGTCTTGTCCCACAGCGTGAGCCGGTCGCCGTTCCAGTGGGCGATGGTGGCGTGTGTCTCCATCGGATGGTGCTGCTCGCGCGGGAGCCGGTAGGTCCGCGTCAGCCGGGTGTGCGCCTGCCGCAGCGCCGTTTCGACGTCGCCCCGCTGGTAGGTCTCCAGCTTGTTGGGCGGGCCTGCCGGGGAGGCCAGATCGGTCGCGGGCCGCTCGCCGTCGTAGCCGATGCGCACCAGCGCCGCCGCGTGCCGGGCGGCCTCCAGGGTTTCGGCCACCACGACGGCGACGGGCTGGCCGAAGAACCTGACTTGGTCGTCCTGGAAGACCCGCAGGCGCTCGCCCCCTCCCCGGGCAGGATCGGGCACGCCGCGGAACGGCTGGTAGGGCAGTTTCGGCGCGTTCAGATGGCTGATCACGGTGAGCACGCCGGGCAGGGCGCCGGCGGCCCGGGTGTCGATCCCGTTGATCCGTCCCCTTCCTGTGGTGCTGGTGACGATCACGCCGTGGGCGACGTCGCGTACGGCGCCGTGGGCGTCATGCTCAGCGGCGTAGGCGGCCTGGCCGGTCACCTTCAGCCACCCGTCCACCCGGGACAGTGGCGCGCCCGCCGCGGGCCGGGTCATCGCGTTCCTCCCACCGTGCGTAGCTGACGTTCGATGGTGCGTTTGAGGAGTTCCGCCTTGAAGGCGTTGTGGCGCAGCGGGCGTGCGCCGTCCGCCGCGACCGCTGCGGCCTGCGCCCATAACTGCTCGGAGGGACGGGCGCCTGCCAGCAGCCGCTCCACCGCGTCCAGCCGCCACGGCACCGTGCCCACCCCGCCGGCGGCGATCCGGGCGTCCCGGATGACACCGCCGGTGAGATGCAGCACGACCGCAGCAGAGGTGAGCGCGAACTCATACGACTGCCGGTCGCGGACCTTCAGGTAGCCCGAGCGCAGGGGGCGCGGGTGCGGCGGGATCTCCACCGCGGTGATCAGCTCGCCGGGCCGCAGGTCGTGCTCGCGGTCGGGCGTGTCACCGGGCCGCAGCAGGAGCTCGGTCATGGCGAGGCCGCGCTCCCCGTCAGGGCCCTGCAGGTGCACGCCGGCGTCCAGCGCCACCAATGCCACGGCCAGATCGGATGGATGGGCCGCCACACACGCGTCCGACGTTCCCAGGATCGCGTGCGAGCGGTTGTGACCCTCCAGGGCGGCGCACCCGGACCCGGGTTGCCGCTTGTTGCAGGCGGCAGTGACGTCACGGAAGTAGGCGCAGCGGGTGCGCTGCAGGAGGTTGCCGCCGATGGTGGCCATGTTCCGCAGCTGTGGCGACGCGCTCAGCTCCAGCGCCTGCGCCACCACCGGGTAGGCGCTGCGCACGCGCGGGTGCGCGGCGACGTCGGACATGAGCGCCAGCGCGCCGATCCGCAGACCGCCGGACGCGGTGGCCTGCACCTCCCGCAGCGGCAGGCCACCGATGTCGACCAGCGTGTCAGGACGTTCCACCGTCTCGCGCATCAGGTCGACCAGCGTCGTGCCGCCCGCGATGTAACGTCCGCCGCGCGCTCCGGCCGTGATCGCGGCACGGGTGTCGGCGGGCTTGGTGTAGGCGAACGGGTACATGTCAGCTCCTGCCCGCGCGCGCCGTCTGCGCGATCGCGTTGACGATCTTGACGTAGCAGCCACAGCGGCACAGGTTGCCGCTCATCCACTCGCGGATCTCCTCCCGGGAGCCGGTGTGGCCCTCGCGGATGCACGCCACGCCGGACATGATCTGTCCCGGGGTGCAGTAGCCGCACTGGAAGGCGTCCTGCTCGACGAAGGTCCGCTGCAACGCGTGCAGCTCACCGTCATCGGAGGCCAGGCCCTCAATCGTGGTGACCTCGGCGTCCTGGCACCGCACCGCCAGCGTCAGGCACGCGTTGACGCGGCGGCCGTCCACCAGCACCGTGCACGCACCGCACGCGCCCTGATCGCAGCCCTTCTTGGTGCCGGGTAGGGCGAGCCGCTCGCGCAGCAGATCCAGCAGCGACGTCCGGTTGTCGATCGTCACCTGGTGGCGTCGCCCGTTCACGGTCACCGACAGCGCACTGCTGTGGCCGCCGGACGCCACGATCTGTTTGATCGACGCGCCAGCCTGCTCCGCGGTGAGCGCGGACGGAAGGACGCCGGCTGCCACACCACCGGCAGCGGTCGTCGAAAGAAATCCCCGCCTGGACACCCCGGGCGGTGCGTGCCCATCCCGGCGGTCTTCGCCAGGGAGCTTGTCGGACATGAATTCCTCACTTCTCTTCGGTCGGCAACTCGTCCTACTCCTTGGGTCGGCGTGCTCTCAGTGGCCTGCCTGCAGATTGGGACCGATCAGCCTCCGAGTGGCCACTATCAGTACAAGTGCTGATCGGATAGGGAGTAAGGCATTGGTGAAAGGTGTACTGGCAGGGCATCCCTGCAAAGTGGCAGGCGGCGTAGCTTGGGAGGGTGGACACCCGCAGCCAGATCAGTGAGTTCCTGACCTCCCGGCGCGCCAAGATCAGCCCGCAACAGGCCGGGTTGTCCTCCTACGGCACCCGCCGGGTGCCCGGACTGCGCCGTACCGAAGTCGCCCAGCTGGCCGGAGTGAGCGTGGAGTACTACTCCCGCCTGGAACGCGGCGACCTGTCAGGGGCGTCCGACCACGTCCTGGGCGCCCTGGCCCGCGCGCTGCGGCTCAACGACGAAGAGCGCATCCACCTGGAGGATCTTGCCCGTGCCGCGGGCCCTCGTCCGAGGCGGCGCCGCCGCCCTGCCCCCAGCCAGGTACGGCCCTCGGTCCAGCGGCTCCTGGACTCCATGACGGGCGCCCCGGCCTTCGTCAAGAACGGCCTCTGCGACGTCCTGGCCACCAACGCTCTCGGCCGTGCCCTGTTGGCACCCATGTTCGATGCGGCCCGCGGCGCCATCCCCAATCACGCCCGGTTCACCTTCTTCGACCCCCGCTCCCACGAGTTCTGGGGCGACTGGGACAGCGCCGCCGATGTCACCGTCGCCCTCCTGCACGCCCAGGCCGGCCGCGACCCCTACGACAAGGACCTCACCGACCTCATCGGCGAGTTGTCCACCCGCAGCGACGACTTCCGCGTCCGCTGGGCCCGCCACGACGTCCGCCAGCACCACCTCGGCCGCAAATCGGTCCGCCATCCCGTGGTAGGTGAGCTCCACCTCACCTACGAATCCCTGGACTTGGCCACCGACGGCCTCACCCTGGTCGCCTACGGCGCCCAGCCCGCAACTGATTCCGACGACAAACTCCGCCTCCTCGCCAGCTGGGCCAGCGCACTCGATCACGCCACCGCCCCCCACCCGCCGACCGCGGCACCGCCGCCTACGACCGCCGGCTCCACCACCGCGCCGCCGCCCTCGACCTCCGCCGTCTGATCAACCTCGGACTCGCCCGCACCGGCGGCATCTGCATCCTCAACCCGATCACTGCGGGCAAGAGGGTGAGCCGGCTCATGCCGGCTCACCCATCAAGATCTTCACGACGTTCCTGGAGGGACTGTACGGTTTTCGGCTCTGGCCCGTAATCGGTGGTGGCGTTGAGTGAACAGCTGCCAGGCTGGGTCGTGCTCAAGATCGACGATCTTACGGATGTGGTGTTTTCGGGCCTGTCTGCCCTGGTCATCGAGGGCGTGAAGGACGAGAACGATCTCATTCGGGTCATGACCCGTACTCGCGACGAGCCAGTGCCATGCCCGGTGTGCGGGACGCCGACCGCTCGAGTGCACGGCTACTACCATCGGACGGTCACCGACGTCCCGGTTGACGGGCGGCCGGTGGTGGTATCGGTCCAAGTACGGCGCCTACTCTGCCCGGCATGGGGATGTCCCCGGCAGACGTTCCGTGAGCAGGTACCCGGGCTGCTCGAGCGCTACCAGCGTCGAACACGCAGGCTCACCGGCCAACTGGGCGCGGTGGTCACCGAGTTGGCCGGCCGGGCAGGCGCTCGGCTCTCGGCGGTCCTGGCCGTCACGGTCTCCAGATCCACGGCACTGCGCCTGCTGATGCAGCGGCCGCTACCACCACTGCGGATCCCGCGCGTGCTGGGTGTCGATGACTTCGCGCTCAAGCGCCGCCACCGGTATGCCACCATCCTCACCGACGCCGAGACCGGCGAGCGGATCGACGTCCTATCCGGCCGCGGCGCCGATGCCCTGGAGTCGTGGCTGCGCTCCCACCCCGGGGTCGAGATCGTCTGCCGTGACGGATCGGGCGCCTACGGCGAGGCGATTCGACGTGCTCTGCCGGATGCGGTGCAGGTCGGGGACAGGTGGCACCTGTGGGCGAATTTCTGCGACAAGACGCTGGCTGAGGTTCGTTCCCACAGCGCCTGCTGGGCCACGGTCAACCCGCCCCGGCCCGCCGGGGTGCGCGAACAGAGCACCCGCGAGCGCTGGCGGCAGATCCACGACCTGCTGGACAAGGGCGTCGGCCTCCTGGAGTGCGCCCGCCGGCTGAACTTGTCTCTCAACACCGTCAAGCGCTACGCCCGCACCCGCGAACCCGATTCCCTACGCCGCGCTCCACGCTACCGGCCCACCCTCGTCGATCCCTACCGTGATCACCTGCGCGAACGGCGCGCCGCCGACCCAGCCGTTCCCGTGCAGCAGTTGTTCCGCGAGATCAAACAGCTCGGCTACACCGGCAGCCTCAACCTGCTCTACCGCTACATCACCCAAGGCCGAGCCGAAGGAGAACGGCCCGTCATCACCCCGCGCCGCCTGGCCCGTCTCCTGCTCACCCACCCCGACCGGCTACGCGACAGCGACACCCAGCTGGTGCGGGAACTCACCGCCGCCTGTCCCGAACTGACCGCCCTTGCCCGCCTGGTCCGCGATTTCGCCGCACTCCTCACCCCAGCCGAAGGCAACGACGCCAAGCTCACCACCTGGATCACCACCGTCCGAGCCGAGGATCTGCCCCATCTGCATGGCTTCGCCAACGGCATCGAACTCGATCGCGACGCCGTGAACGCCGCCCTCACCCTCCCGCACCACAACGGCCGAACCGAAGGCGTCAACACCCGCACGAAGAAGATCATGCGCCAGATGCACGGCCGTGCCGGGTTCGAGCTTCTGCGCCACCGCATCCTGCTGCAGTGAAGATCACTCAACGCCACCACCGATTACGGGTCAGAGCCAAACCGGGCTCTGGCCCACTTTCGGTGGTGACGGAAAGTGGTTTAGCCGAGCAGGATGCGATGACGGAGGAGTGCGAAGCCGGCTCGTCCGTACATCTGCCTCTTGATCATTTTCGTTTTGGTGTTGACGCCTTCGGTGCCGCCGTTGTGGAAGGGGAGGGTGAGGGCGGCGTTGACGGCGGCCCGGTCGTAGTCCAGCCCGCGGGTGAAGGCGTGCAGGTGGGGCAGGTCGACCTGATGTGCTTGTTCGATCCAGGCGGTCAGTCGCCGGTCGTTGCCCTGCTTGGGATCGAGGAAAGCGGCGAATTCCCGGACGAGTCCGGCGAGCATGGTCATCTCCCGGCAAGCTGCGATGGCGGCGTCCAACCGCTCGGTGTGGTGGCCGGTGAGCTTGCTCGGTTCGGTGAGGAGAAGGCTGGCCAGACGCTTGGGGGAGATCGCGGGCCGGTCGCATTCGACGCGGCCTTGGTTGATGTATCGGTAGAGCAGGTTCTGGCTGCCGGTGTAGCCGAGTTTCTTGATCTCGGCGAGGAGTTGCTGGACCGGTACGGCGGGATTCTCGGCCCGGCGTTCGCGCAGATGGTCGCGGAACGGGTCAGTGATACCACCACCCTCCGCCCGTCGACCGGGACATCCGCGACCGTCCACCTGGCGTAGCCGTGCACCCGCCCCGTCAGCGCTCCGCATACCGGGCATCGTGTCGGCTCGTCCCGAGTACGGGCCATGACCCGTATGAGATCGTCCTCGTCCTCTACTCCCTCGATGACCAGGGCAGACAGCCCCGCGAACACCGCACCCACAAGATCGTTCTCCAGCACGGCTCAGCCTGGCAGGTAAGTACTCAGCGCCACCACCGATTACGGGCCAGAGCCGATCCCTGAACGCACCCCGTACATGATCAACTGCCGAACGGTTCTGTGTCACAAGATCAGCAACAGAGCCTCAGCCTGTACTTGCGTCTGCACATTGAGGTGTACGCCGACAGCGGTCAACCCGTGGGTCCACTGGCCGTGCGCTGGCGGGAGCTTTTGTGTGCAGGTTGGCGTCGGGGTTGTAGATGGCCCGGTGCGGTGCGGTGGGGTGGATCGGTGACGATCAGCAGGAACCGGTCAGCCTGGCTCCCCAGATGGTTCGTTGCGTCCGGTCACCTCAGGAGAGTGCGCCAGCGCTCGGCCGATTCCATGATGTCCAGGCTGACGCGTTCCAGGTAGGCCGCCATTTTGGCCAGTCGTTGCCCCACGGGGCTGTCGAGCCCGTAGGTCTCGGCCGCTGCCATCGTGGCCTGCGCCGTCTGGAGTGTCTGCCGCTCGCTGGTCATGATCGCCTGGTACAGGGCGTCGTCGTCGATCACGTAGATGTCGCGACGGCGCCGCGGATCGCGCTCACGACGGACGAATCCCTGCTGGAGCAGGTAGTTCACGGCCAAGGAGACGGAGGCCGGGCTGACCTTCAGCCTGTGGGTCAGCTCGGCGGCGGTGCGCCGGCCGTCCTCGGACAGCATCAGGTCGTGGTGCACGCGCGCGGCTGTCCTCGGCATCCCCGCCCTGATCGCCCTTTCGAGGAGTTCCGCTTCCATCAGGTCATCCGGCGGTGTGTCTGCGCGCGGGGGCGACGGTGTGCCGCGCCGGGCCCGCTGGATCGTCGCCTGGTGTGCCTGCTGGGGCCGGTAGCCGGTGGGGCCGCCGTTGCGTGTGATCTCCCGGGTGATCGTCGAGGTCGGCCGGTCGAGCCGCCTGGCGATCTCACCGTAGGAGAGCTTGTCGGCGAGTCCGGACGCGATGCGCTCGCGGTCCTGCTCGGACAGTCGTGCTCCTGGCATGCCGCCAGTATTGCCTTCACCGTCAGCCATTGCAACATAGTCTTGCATTCGAGTGCAGGGTCATTGCTCCAATTTGTTGGCGCTCACCTGCATTAACGCCTTTCATTCAATTGACGAAACTTCGAATGCAACATAGCTTTCAAGAAGCACAGAACACGTACTATCGTGAAATGAGATCGACCATGAGTGAATCTCTCCATACCGTCACGAGCAACAGGGGCCGAAGACCGCGGGTCTCCCAGCGAGTGGCGGTCACGGCGCTGGCAGCCGCGCTGCTGGCCGGGGCGGCCGCACCCGCGTCGGCCACCGCGGATAGCAAGGCCGTGCCGAAGGCCGCTGCCGGGCAGGAGCGTCCGGAGTTGCAGAAGGCCATCCAGGCGTTCGTCGACGCCGGTTTCCTCGGAATGCAGGCGCGCGTGAACGATGAGCGGGGCGAGTGGGTCGGCAGCACCGGGCGGCGCAAGCTGGGCACGAACGCCAAGCCGCCGGCGAACGGGTACTTCCGGATCGGCAGCAGCACCAAGAACTTCGTCGCGACCCTGGTGCTGCAACTGGTGGCCGACGGCAAGATCGGGCTGGATGCCCCGGTGGCCGACTACCTGCCCGAGTTCAAGCTGGACCGGCGGATCACCGTGCGGATGCTGCTGCAGCACACCAGCGGCTTGTACGCCTACACCGGCGAGTTCCGCCCTGACGGGTCGGTCGAGCCAGGGATCCCCGCAGGAGGCAAGGAATGGGTGGCCAACCGGTTCAAGACCTATCAGCCGGAGGAGCTGGTGCGGTTCGGGCTGTCCAGGTCGGCGCGGTTCGAGCCGGGGACGAGCTGGAGCTACTCCAACACCAACTACACGCTGGCCCAACTGCTGATCGAGAAGGTCACCGGCCACTCGCTCGCTGAGGAGATGAAGCGGCGCATCCTGGGCCCGCTCAAGCTGCGCGGCACTGTACTGCCGGGCGCCTCGCCGGAGCTGCCCCAGCCGCACCCCCACGGCTACTACCGCTACCAAGACGCCGCCAAGGAGTGGAAGGTGATCGACGTCACCCGCCAGAACCCCTCCATGGTGGCCGCCGCCGGTGACATGATCTCGACCACCAAGGATCTGGCCACGTTCTTCTCCGCATTGAACAGCGGCAAGCTCCTGCCGGCCCGGCTGATGGCCGAGATGCGCAAGCCGCACCCCAAGAGCGGCGACCTCGTCTACGGCCTGGGGGTGTCGGTGCAGGACCTGGGCTCGAACTGCGGCACCGTCCTGCATCACAACGGCGGCACCGCGGGGGGCTACGGGGCCCTGATGTACAGCACGCCCGACGGCAAGACGACTCTGACCGCCTCGATCACCGCCGGCGACGCCGCCGTGGACGTGGCACAGGAGTTCCCGAAGGCGTTGGACAACCTCCTCAAGAAGGTGTTCTGCGACGGGCCGGCCGGGTCAGCCGACAAGGCCAAGCCGGCTCAGTAGACAGGGGCCGAGCACCTTGGGCTGGTACACCTTGGAAGTAGACCCCACGCGGTCGTGCATCAGGTAGAGCGCGAAGTAGGCCACGCCGAGCTCGTTGAGCGCGGCGTGGCCGGCCCACGAGGCGCGGACACCGAGCGGGCACAACCAGTCGACAAACCCGTGAAAGACGAAGCCGACCAAGAAGCCGACCAAGGGGATGCCTGCTCGGCCATGGCGACATTTCCACCGGGGGCTGAATCCCGGCCCTCTCTGCCAAGGTCAGGTCATCCGAGGATGCGATCCCCTCCGGCGACCCGACCTCAGCAATCCAGAACCCTGGACAGCCGCAGGACCGCATCCCCACACTCCCCCCGTTCCACTGCATTCGTACCAACTTTCAAGGAGCACACCACCATGTCCATCACCCTTTCCGACCAGGACAAACTCACCCTGCGCACCGCCGCCTACGGCGCCGTCACGCTGCTGGCCGCCGCCGATGCCGCCGGAAACCCCCACAAGACCGCCACCCACGGCTCCATCGCCCTGGCCTCCGCAACCGGCCTGATCGGGCACGTGCTCGCCGAAAAGCAAAGAGACGTGAACCTGAACGGCAAGTCCGTAGCCGAACTCGCCGACCACGTGCTGCCAGCCCTGACGGCGGCCATGAGCCTGCACAAGCAGCAAGATCCAGCCGAGGCCGACAACTTCCGCAGCGCCGTCATCATCGCCATCGACGCCGCCACCCAGATCCACCCGGGCCAGCCCAGCCCCACCATGACCGACATGATCGGCAAGATCACCGAAGCCCTCGACACAGCACCTGTGCGATGAGGTCACCCTGGAGCCGACCGGGCTGGGCTCCCTGCTGAGCCTGCACATGTCCGGCCGGCCCGCCCCGGTCGTGCGGCTGGACCGGCAGGCAGACCGCAGGCCAGGCGCGCTCGCACCACCTCCCGGCGGACGGGGAGCGTTTCCGCTTCGTGAGCACATTTCAGCTTTCCACCAGGGATATCCACAACCGCTCCGGAGGTCTACCCGGGCCTCGGCCGACGCCCGAGGCCACGAGCTCCTCCACCGCCGCGGCGTATTCGGCGCTGGAACGACGCAGCTCGCGCCACTGCTGCGCGGCGGCACGCGGGCGAGCAATACCGCCGCGACGACCGGGCCTGCTCCGGCAGCGGCAGACCGCAGTTCGCACACGTCCGGGCTCACGCCCCTGATTGTCGCAAGCCCGCGGCGAACGCGCCGACCAGGCCAGAGTGAAACTGCCAAGACAACGAACGCGTCGCCGATCTTGAGGCCGAACCCGTTGCGAAGCACCTCGGCTCATCGACCTGATCAAGCAGATTTGCCTGGCCCACCTGCCTGGGCTACGCCTCCGTGGCACTCCTGGCCGCCAGAACCAGGCCACACCGACACTGCCCCAACCGGACGATGCGATCGGCCCGGTTCATTCGCGAGGCGGACAACCTGCGGCGACTCTCTGGCCTTCAAGTACGCGCTGCTACGATGTGCGCCGCTGCGATGCTCTTGGGGGATCTTGTGGTTGTATGTCAGCTTGCTCATGCGTTCGTGAACAAGGACGGCGCCTTCGGGAACCCGGCGCTGGTGATCGTCGAACCGCGAGGCACATCTGCGACGGCGCAGCAGCGACGCGAACTCGCGGTACGCCTGGGCATTCCGGCAACGGTCTTCGTACGTGACGCCGAGCGCGGGATCGTCGGTATCTACGGCTCCTACGACCAGGAGATTCGGTTCGGCGGGCACCCGTTGCTGGCCACGGTGGAAGTCCTGCACCAGCTAGGCACCGAGGTCAGGGAGCTCACGCCTACGGCAGGGCCGGTCGCCTGCCACCGCGAGGCGAACGGCACGGTGTGGCTCAAGGCCCCGGCAGCCTGGTCGAAGCCCTGGCGCTTCTACGAGGTGGATAGCCCGGCCGCCATCGACCGGCTGACCGGGCTTCCCGCCGGGGAGGACTTCACCCAGGTTTGGGCGTGGATGGACCAGCGGGCTGGGCGGGTGCGAGCGCGGTTGTGGGCGCCGCGTATTGGCAAGGGCGAGGACGAGGCGTGCGGGAGTGCCTCGATGTTGCTGACGCAAAGGCTCGGCCGTCCGTTGGAGGTCGTGCACGGACAACACGGTTCGATCATCCTGACCAACCCCGTCAACGACATTGAGGTGGAGCTCGGCGGGCGCTGCACCGTCGTCGAGCCCAGCGCCGAGATCCGCAGGCAGGTCGACGACCTCTACCGGATCTCCTGAGCGGAGGTCCGGGCACCCGGCAAGGCGGGTTTATTTGGCGTGTCGTCCCGGGGCTCCGCAACTCAGGCATCGCCACTGAGACCCTCTCTGACCACTTCACAGGGATTCCCCCGCCACACCAACATCGCCAGACGGCCGGGCCACCGAAGATCAACAGCTTAGAAACAGACACTGAGCTTAGCTGAGCGCTGGCCGTGCTGGAGCGCCTGCCGTGGTGGGAGACGGTGAAGAACCGGATCAAGGCCGAGCTGGCGCTACGCCGGGCGGCACGCAGGAGTGGTGACGTGCCGCCGGGGGCGTAGCGGCGATGCGGTAGGGATGGGCCGCGAAGTAGCAGTGTTATCGCGGGCCGGAGAAGGCGCTGAGTAATGTCGGCGCCGAACTCCTCGCCCTGGCGGGGCGGGCTATGATCGCGCGGCGCAGCCGGAGAGATCCTTGAGCGTGGGTCGTGAGATCTGGACGGGACCCCAATGCCTCCTTCAGGTTATGCCGGGCTCCAACTGGCTGCCTGTCGATCTTTCGTCACGGGTGAGTTGGAACGCTAAGGTCTTCGAGAGTCGAGGCACATTCAAGTTCATGCGCACTGCCTCGTAGAAGGCCGCCCTCTTGGCGTCCATCTGATCCCGTAGAGGCACCCATTCGTCCCAATTTGCTGGTTTTGAAAGTGTGTAGACCTGAAGCTGCCAGACTGCTTCCCGCCACTCCAGTGCGGCATCTGCCGTTGCCTCGTCGCCAAGGATGAGAACCTTTTCCAAGGACCTGGCACGCTCGCGATCTGCCTCCGCGATCAGCGCTAAGCCGGTTTCCCAGTCGAGATGGACGCTTGCGGAATGTGGCCGATAGGGAGCTGAGATGCGGCAGGTCAGGTTATACGTGTCTTTCACTCGGGCAGCGAACTCGACGTAGGCACTAAGCCGATGCTCATCCCAGCGGACGGCTTGGTTCCTTCGCCAGCGCCGCTGGTCGGTGAAGCTCGTGGCGAAACATGTCCCCACGGCTCCCACTACGACACCAATGAGGGGTGGAAGGATCGCCCAGAGCTGTCCCATGCCTTCAGGGTGGCAGACGGCGTGAAGCGGCGATATGGCCGAAGCGTTGGGAGCTCACCACCTGATCGCATCCGGAACGCTCATCCGAACAGCGGGGTGAGCCGCCGTTGACCCCGCGCACGTGGTCGCTCAGCGCGACACCGTCGCGTGAACCCGAACCGGGACACCCGGACGAGTTCTCGCGGGCGATCATGACGCGGGGCGAACGGGCCAACAGCGGGTGGCCCGGAGGTCTCGCCTCCCCGGCCACCCGGCCCGAGTGACGGGTGAGATCGTGTCGGCGCGATGGCGGACCCAGGCCAGCGCGGCGGTGGCGGCGTGACGCTGATAGGGACGCAGGTGCGGCACGCCCTCGGGGGCCGGTTGGCGGCTCATCCGAGTCCAGTAGCCGGCGTAGGCGACCGCGTAGCTGGTGAGGACCTCGGCATCAACCTGCTGCCATGCGGGCACCTCGGCGAGGCAGGATTCCGCGGCGGCGGGGGTGTGCCCGGCCATGATCATGTACTGCAGCCCCAGCTCCTCCAGCAGCGCCCGGGTGGTCGGCATCCGCGCCAGCAGGTCCGTGGCCACGGGCGCGGTGTCGCCGATGGTGACGTCGCGGGCGTTGCCGGTGTCGTTGAGCAGGGACAGCGTGCCCCATCTGCCGGACTGGAAGCGGCTGTAGCCGCGTACCTAGTCGCCGGGGATGGTCAGCACCTCGTGATGGACCCGTTCCAGCAGGGCCGCATCCACAGTGTCGGCGCACGCGACCTGATCGGCCAGGGCGCCGGTTGCGGTGGACATGACGCGTTCCCTTCCACACCCCTGATCAGGGGGTGACGTCAAAGGTTTCGTGGGGCCTGCCGCGGCCCGCTGCGGAAGCGCCCCAAGGCTGAACCCGGCGATCGAGGCGACCACATGCCTGGCCAGCACCGCGACCGACTGGCGGACCGCGGTCGGGTCCAGCCGCTGCCCCCGGGCGTCCCGCGTGGCCAGCGCGAACAGCACCTCTGCGCGCGCCAAGGGTTTCAGCGGTGCCAACGAGGACTGGTTGACGATCAGGAACGGCGCCTGACGGTCCAGCCAGGTCGCCTCCACCTCTTCCAGGCCGTCGGCCTTCAGCCGCCGGGCGTGCAGGTCGCAGATCCCCGAGCCCGGCCGCCCATCGCGCGGGCAGCCGCCGACCAGACAGGCCGGCAGCGGATCGTAGGGGGTCGCGGCTGCCACCCACGCCGCTAGATCATCGGCGCCCGGACGCTGGCGCAGCATGTCCTTGTGCCGCAGCGAAGCGTGTGCGGCACACAACCCCCACAACGCCCCGTCCCGAGGACAGGCCGCCACGACGGAGGGAATGGCCCGGCCGTCGATCACCCGGTTGCGGTCCGGGACGAAGCCGGCCCGGAACTCCTCCAGCGCCATGCCGGACGCGCGCAAGGCCTTCTCACACAGATCACACAAGACCTGCGTGCGCGACACCCGGTCGCAGGCCGCCACCGTGCAGCGGTAGGCCACCGTGGAACGGTTGTCGACGTCGCCAGTGAACAGCCGCGTCGCCGCATCCCACTCCCCGAGCCGCCAGGCAGGCGGCGTGTTCACCGTCAGCCACTCGGCCAAGGCCGCGGCCTCCGCCGGCGTCAGCGCCGGGGCCGCCCCGCCCTCGTCGGCCGGGCGGTGCAGAGCGATCACCTTGCCCGCCGCGCCGTTGATCACGCTGTCCGGTCCGTTCACGAGCGCGCCTGCCTTCTTGCGGCGGCCACCATCTCCACGGCCTGGCGCTTGTCGGAGTCGGTGACGTGGGAATACACGTCCTGGGACGAGGCCGAGACATGGCCGGCGATCTCCTGGGCCACCCGACGGTCGACGCCCGCCGCATTTTCGTGATGGCGCTGTGCCGGAACATGTGCGGTCGGGCCCGGAACCCGGCGCGGGTGGCCAGGCGGGAGAACAGCTCGTAGGTGTTGGCGTACTTCATCGGCTTGCCCAGCGGGGGTGGAACAGATTGACGAACACCAGGTCGGACCCCATGTCGGCCCCGGTGGCCTCGCCGACCTCGTCCGCTCGTACTGGTAGCGCGAATACGCCTCGATCGTGTCGCGCTCCACCGGGATCGCCCGCGGCTGCCGCGCCTTGGCGAACGCGCCGTTGGGCGTTCAGCCGCCGATGGACGTGGACGTGCGGCCCCTCGTGCCGGCAGCCCAGCACCTGGGAGTCCGGCAGCAGGTGCATGTCCTTGCGGCGCAGGGCCAGCGCTTCACCGATTCCCATGCCCGTCTCTGCGAGGAGCTGCGGCCACGCCCCACCTCAGACGCGGACCTCTTGGCGGAGGAAGACGGCGTAGGCCACGGCGAACACCACGGCCGCCAGCGCCACCAGCCCCGCGAGCTGCGGCCACACCAGCAGCACGCTCTGCCCGAGCGGCAACTGCCCCGGCACTGCCCGGAACGCCTGCTCCGGCAGGATCACGCCGAGCGTACGCAGCTCCGGCGTGAGCAGGGCGGCGGTGACCTCCTCGTAGACGATGGCGGGCGAGGCACGGCCGAGGGCCTGCTGCAGCCCGGCGCGGTCAACGCTGCCCGGCTCGGCGAACGCTCCCGCCACCATCTGCACGAGCAGCGCCGCCAGCAGCGACAGCACCAGCCACGTGCCGATAGCCGTCAGCGCGGCCGTGGCCGCGCGCTGGAGCAGGATCGACAACATGAGCGCGAACGCCAGCCACACGCCGATGTAGACGATCGAGACCAGCAGGTAGACCAGCAGCCGGGCCAGGTCCTCGGCCCGCGGCACGATGCCCAGCCGGACCACACCGACCGCGCCCACCAGCAGCATGAGTGCGGTGAGCAGCATCCCGATGACGGCCAGGCCCGCGGCGAACTTGCCGTTGACCACGTCGTCGCGGTGAATCGGCTGGGCCAGCAGGCGGGGCAGCGTACGCTGGACACGCTCGGAACTGACCGCGTCGAAGCCGAAGGCGATGCCGAGCAGCGGGCCGATCAGCGCGACGAAATTGACGAAGGCGAAGGGCGTGTTCTCGATCGCGACGGTGAACAGCTTGAGGAACAACGACGGGTCGTCGGCGGCCTGCGAGGCAACGTCCCTGATGCGGCCGCCCGCCGCGTAGACCGCGGCGAGGCCGGTGACGGTGAGCAGCGCGGCCACGACGAAGAACCGCGCCGAGTGCAGATGGTCTGCGATCTCCTTGCGCGCTACCACACGCCAGCCGGCGGGCAGGCCCGTCCGGGCGCGGCGTCGGAACGCGGGGCGGATGTCAGTTCTGTTCATGGAAGTACCGGTGATAGATCTCGTCCAGGTGGCTGCTGCGCTGCCGCATGTGCAGCAGCGTGTGGCCGGCGCCGGTGAGCGCGCCGGCGATGCGGCCGCGGGCCTCGTCCTCGCAGACCGCCAGCAGGAGGTCGCCCTCCCGGTCCACGTCCTTGACACCGTCCAGCCCGGCCAGGCGGCGGGCCGCGGCGTCGGTGTCCCCCGCGACGCCGACCTCGATCACCGTACGCCCGCCCGCCAGGCGCCGGGCCAGCTCCTCGACCGAGCCGACGGCGACTAGGCGGCCACCCACGAAGATGCCGACCCGGTCGCAGACCTCCTGCACCTGGTAGAGCAGGTGGGAGGAGAGCAGCACGGTCATCTGGTGCTGGTCGCGCAGCTCGCGGATCAGCGCCAGCACCCGGCGCACGCCGTCGGGGTCGATGGCGATCGTGGGCTCGTCGAGGATCATCACCGACGGACTCTTGACCAGGGCGTCGGCGATACCCAGCCGTTGGAGCATGCCGCGGGAGAAGGCTCCGGCGCGCCGGTCGGCGGCGTGACCGAGCCCGACCTGCTCCAGCAGCTCGGTGATGCGATCCTCGGCGTCGGCGATGCCGTTGAGCCTGGCGGTGTAGCGCAGGTTGTGGCGGGCGGTGAGGTTGGGGTAGAAGCCGACGGCGTCGGGGACGTACCCGACCTGCCGTTTGACCTGGGCAGCCGCTCGGGCGGGATCGAGGCCGACCACGCGTACGGTGCCGGAGGTGGGTTCGGTCAGGCCGAGCAGGGTGAGGATGGTGGTGGTCTTGCCGGCGCCGTTGGGGCCGAGCAGGCCGAACACCTCGCCTCGCCGTACCTCCAGGTCCAGGTCGCGGACGGCCTCGACCGGGCCGTACCGCTTGGTCAGCCCCTCGATGCGGATCACGGGGGCGTCCATGTCAGCGCCTTCCGAAGGTGCGGAAGACCCACCACAGGCCGCCCGCCACGGCCACGATGACGAGCACGCCGGCCAGTCCCCACCAGCGGGAGGTCTCGACGGTGTAGCGGACGTCGGCCTCCGAACTGCGGCCGTCTTTCTCGGCCGTGAGCGTGACCATGTAGTCACCGGTGACGGCGTCGTCGGACGGCGTGATCACCGCTGTGACCCTGGCCTGCCGCTGTGGCGCGACGTCCACGGTCTTCGGCTCGAACGTCACCTCCCACCCGCTCGGCGGCGAGCCGGACAGGGTCACTCCCGACAGCGGGGTGGTGCCCTTGTTGGTGAGGACCAGCGGCACCCTGGTGCGTTGCCCGGTGGAGCCGGAGGCGTTGAGCCGGTCCTCCGGCGTGCTCAGCTCCAGCTCCACCGTGCCCGTGACCTCGGCGGTGAGCTCCGCGGCGGCCTGTCTGCCGCCGCCGGTCACGCCCAGGCGGATGGGGTAGGCGCCGGCCGCGACGTCGTCGGGCGGGTCGGCACTGACGTTGATCGTCGCCGTGCCGCCGCCGTCGACCTTGACCGTGGTGGCGCGCTGCTGGGCGCTGGGGTTGGCCGAGACGGTCCAGCCGGTGGGTCCCTGCACCGCCAGTGCGAACGTCGTGGTCTTGGGTGCCTCGTTGCGGAGGGTCACGGTGTAGCTGAAGGTGTCGCTTGCCTTGCCGGTCAGCTTGGCGAACTCGGCGTCGAGACCGAGGGCGGACTGCCCGCCCGTACCGCGCACGGTGAGGGTGAGCGGCAGACGGTCGCGCTCGCCGCCGACACCTTTCGCGGTGACCGTCACCCTGTGGCTGCCCATGGCCTTGGCGGGCACGACCACGTCCAGGGTGACCTCGGTCTTTCCCGCATGAACGCTGGAGACGACGTATCCGCCACCGCGCAAGGTGGTCTTCCAGCCTTTGGGCGCGTCGACGTCGAGGTCCACTCGGCCTGCGGGCGAGCCGTGGACGTCAAGGTCGAGGGAGACGGTCTCGCCCGGCTCGACGACGAGCGAGGGGTAGGGGGTGGACAGCGTCAGTGTCTGCGCGTACGCCGGGGGCGCGAGCGGCGTGCTCACGGCGAACAGGGCCACGAGAGCGTACGGCAGTAAGCGGAAGAGCGGCCTCATCACCAGTCATCCGTTCGGGTCAACGAATCTCTCTGCCTTGGTCGAGGAAACTTATAACTCCACTCACATGTTTACGCAAGCTATGTCCCCAACTTTTCCTCAACTTGAGTTGCATCGCACTCGTGTAGCAGCTAACCTACAAATCAGATTGCAGGTTAGCTGGAATCCTCGAGCGAACAAGGAGGTAGCGATGCTGTTGACGTCGATCGACCCGTTCATCCAGGAGTTCGAGCGCCAGTTCGACCGGTTGGCGCAGCAGACCTTCGCCGGTGGGCCAGGCGTGCCCATGGACGGACTGCGCCGCGACGACGACGTCATTCTGCGATTCGACCTGCCTGGCATCGACCCCGGCTCCATCGACGTGACCGTGGACCGCGGTGTGCTCAGCGTCAGCGCCCGCCGCGAGCAGGAGATCGGCGAGCACGAGCGCGTCTTCGTCCGCGAACGGCCGATGGGCTCGTTCACCCGGCGCGTCTACCTGTCCGACCACCTCGACAGCGAACAGATCGACGCCCACTACGACAACGGCGTGCTGACCGTGCGCATACCGGTGCTCGAACGCGCCCGGCCACGCAAGGTCGAGATCCAGCAGGGTCACGCCAAGGCCCTCTCGGCCTGACCTCGCCCCGGGGGCGGGCCGGGTGCCCGTCCCCATGCCCCCGAAGAGCGCATGATGTCCGAGTTCCCGTTCGACGACGAACACGCCCCGCTCTACTCGATGGGGCAGGTCGCGGACATGCTGAACGTTCAGCACGCCTTCCTGCGTCGCCTCGACCAGCACGACGTCGTCACCCCGAGCCGTTCAGACGGAGGCCAGCGGCGCTACTCCCGCCACGACATCATGACCGTTCAGCACGTCACGCGCATGGCCGACGAAGGCATGACGCTCATCGCCATCCGCCGCATCCTCGAGCTCGAACGCGAGGTCGCCCGGCTGCGCGACGAGCTCGCCGCGGCCCGCGCCCGCCTGCAGGAGCAGGATCACCGCCCCTGACCTCTGGCACCCCCTTTCCCGCCCATCATGCCCGAACGGTCCCGGCTGCACATCGCGATGGTGGCCCCGCCCTGGTACGAGGTGCCCCCACGCGCGTACGGCGGTATCGAGGCCGTGCTCCACCACCTGACCCGCGCCCTGATCGAGGTCGGGCACCAGGTCACCCTGATCGGCGCAGGCCCGGTCGGGCACTCCAGCCCGGTTCCTGTCCACCTACGACCAACCACCCTCCGAACGCATCAGCCAGGCCGTGCCCGAGATGCCCACGCCGCCTCCACCCAGCTGGCTCCTGCAGGACCTCGACGTGGACGTCATCCACGACCACTCCCTCGCCGGCCCCCTTGCCTGCTCCGGCACAGCTGACCGGCCCTCGTGATCCGGCCTTGAAGTGACCACCTCGAGGCCTAGCTGTTCGACGTCTCGACGACGACGGGCACCCCGTCGCGAACGGGGACAGGGGAGTGGTCATGACCATGGCGCTCATCGGTTGGAGGGGTCGACGTTCGTTCCGAAGCGTCCCGTACGGATCTGACGCAACGGGGCGGGGTGTGGCCGGTCGTTCCGCACCAGCCCGCCGGATACAAAGCGGAACGAACGGACTGGTGCGAAACGACGTGCGGGATAGGCAGGGCACCGCGATGAGGCGAAGCGTGCGAGCTGAGCGAGGCGAACGACGGACTGGCTGTCAGCCGACGGCGACGGCGACGACGACGGCGTCTGCCGCGATCAGTGAGCCGTACTCGAGCATCCGGCAGATGCGCCGCGGCGGCAGATCAGCAGGCAAGGATTCGGCCTCACCAGCGACGGTGATCGGGCCGACGAGAAGCAGGATCTCCTGCCGGTCGCCCGCCAACTGTAGCCAGCCCCGAGGGAACTCCACCGCCATGCTGCACAGCAGGGAGGGGTCGCCGCCATGGTCGGTGCTGTAGCGGATCGCGATCCAACCATGGTCCGCCAGAGCGGGTGCCGTCCTCGATCCGGACCGCCCATCCGGAGGCGTAGCCCCAGGTGGGGTAGTCGGTGAATCCGTCGGGCCGCCACCACTGGTGCTCGACCTGGTCGAGCCAGTAGCGCGTGCCCAGCCCGCAGTCCTCGTCCACCTCCACGCAGACGAGCAAGGCCGGCTCGGCGGACCCGGTGCCGTCGGGAAACGGGTCGGGCAAGATCACGGGACCGAGCGTCAGCCCAATACCGCCGCGCAGATCTCGGCCCTTCGCCTCCACCCACAAATCCCGGGAGAAGGCCACCACGTTCTCCCAACGCAGGCTGGGCCGGGCGCACCGGAGGTGATGCCGGGAAGGCCCATTACCGAGGTGACCGGGTTGAGGTCCGGCTCGTAGGCAGCAATGACAGTGCGGATCGTGGTGGGATCGGCGTCATCATGGCCGGGCTCGCCGCAGGTGCCGCACTCATAGGTGGACGGCAGCTCCTGCAGGGCCGGCGCAGGGAGCCGGGCCCGCCGGGCTCGATCCCGTGGACTCCGACGCCTCCGAGAAGGGCCGCCTGCTGGGCGTTGACGGTGTAGCTGACCAGCGGACCGCCCATAGCGCGGCGAAACTCCTACGACCTCATCGGCCCGTCAAGAAGCTGCTAGGCCAGCTGGTAGGGCAGGCCATGGGCTTGAGCGTGGGCACGGATCGCGTCCTTGCAATTGATGTTCTTCAGCACGTGCTGCTTCCCTCCGGCGAAGCCCCACGCACCTCACCACAGAACAGAGCGCACAAGATGCGTCGAGGACAGACATGGTGAGTCGAATGCGCCGGGTCCACTGAGGACGTGGTGACGCGCATGCGATCGGCCTGGCGAAGATCAAGCCGGTGGCGGTGGCCGAGACCGAGCGCCGCCGCGGGATCGGCGCGGCGCTGCTCAAGCGCTGCCGGCAGATCTACGTGCACCGCGGCTACCTGCTGCTGTATGGCGCGATGCCGCCCACGCCCGGGTTGAGCGCCTTCTACCGCCGCCAGGGCTTCGACGTGATGCAGGCCGGAGCGCCGATGGACATGTGGATGATCTTTGGCGTTCATTCCAGCATCCTGCCCGCCGCCGACGAACGCGTCTTCTTCCGCCGTTTCCAGCCGGGCGGCGTGCACCGCGGAACGACGGCCTGGAAAGGACGTAATGGTGGCGTTGCTCCTCATCGCGAACTGCTGGTCGCGTTCGACCCCGCGCCGCAGCTCCGCCGTCAGATCGGGCTGGGCGGCCCTGCGGACATCTCGTTTCGGCGGCGGCACGATAGAACACAGCGCGTACGTAGCCCCCTCATGGACAGCCACGAGCAGCCGGGCACGATCCGTCTCAACTTTCAGCGTGGCGGCGAGGACAAAGTCCACCGCCGAGGTCAACCTGCCCGCCACGGAGACCGCTCGCGAGCAGCGGGCGCTCTTCCTCGACACCGACCCACAGGGCACGCCGCACACCGGCATCGATGCCGGGCGCTTCGACACGGTGACCGTGGATGCGCTGCCCCCGCTCGGCCTTGCCGACGAGGTCGAGCTCTGGCAGGAGCAGGGCGAGGACGCGCCGAGCCGCGATGACGGTGGCAACTGAGCTCCGGGTCGTTCAATGGCCGAAACCCGGCCGCGTCACTGGCCCTGGCCGTTGACCTGCTCAGGCGGCGCACTCCAGGCAGATCTGCTGATCGTCTCGGCCAGCGGCGCGCTGGCTGCGGTGGTGCACCAGGAAGCAGCGCGAGCAGGTGAACTCGCCGCCCGGCCGTCGCCGCCTTCCGCACCGGCCGCGTCGGCCGCTACGCCCTCCAGGCCGCCATCGCCTCCCTGCACGCCATCGCCCCAGCTACGCCACCACCGACTGGCCACAGGTCCTGCGCCTCTACGACGCACTCCTGACCGCCTGGCCCTCCCCGTCGTCGCACTCAACCGCACCGTGGCACTCTCCATGGTCGCCGGACCCCCTCCACGAACTCGACACCCTGGAACACGGCGACCGCCTGACCGGCTACCACTACCTCTCCGCCATCCGCGCCGACCTGCTACGCCACCACGACGCCGCCACCGCCTACCGCACCGGCCTCGACCTCGCCGACAACCAAGCAGAACGAGACTTCCTGGCAGCCCGCCTCACCGAGACCACCAATGCCGCGGAGGGGTAGCCGACACAACTTTCAGAGCGCTGGCAGCCGTACGGCGATCATGGCAATGTCGTCCTTCTTGGCTATCGGCATCCGGGCGAGCAACTGGTCGGAGAAGGTGTCAAGGGGCGCGCGGGCCAGCGACTCGGCGTGGCCGCGCAAGCGTTCCAGCCCTCGGTCCAGGTGCTCGCCGGGAAGTTCGATCAGGCCGTCGGTATAGAACAACAGGGTGCTGCACGGCGGCAGCGCCACCACGGCGCTGCTACGCGGCTGGGCGTTGCCGACGCCGAGGAGGGGGTTGAGTGCCTCCTCCAGGAAACGCCCCTCACCCGCACAGGTGACGAGCAACGGCGGCGGATGCCCGGCCACCGAGTAGTTCAGCCACCATTCGCCATTTTCCGGACCTTCCAGGCGGGCCAGGATGCAGGTCGCCGTGCCGTCGTCGATCAGGGCCTCGGTCGCCATGTTCAGGCGCCGCAGGATGTCGCCGGGGGGCTCACGGCGGTCCACGGCCAGCCCTCTGAGCATGTTACGCAGCTGACTCATGGTCACCGCGGCCGCCAGATCGTGCCCGCTGACGTCCCCGATGGTCAGGATCGTCGCACCGTCGGGCAACCGGAACGAGTCATACCAGTCTCCGCCGATCTCGACAGCCGTGGCGCTCGGCCGATAACGGGCGGTGATCTCCATGCCGGGCACGTCCGGCGGATCCGGCAGCAGGCAGTTCTGCAGGGCGAGCGCCACCCGCTGCGTACGCTGGAACCGCATGGCGTTGCTCAGGTGAGCATGAGCGTGGTCGAGCATGCGCCTCAGCAGGTCGACGTCCGACGCGCTGATCGGCTCCCTGGACCCACAGATCACCGCATCCAGCACCGCAGCAACGGCACCATCGACGATCACCGGCACCAGCGCGACGCTGTTCGCCCCCGTCCTCCTGAACCACTCCTCCGCGCCGGGCGGTGCCATGCCCGGCGGCGGCACTCCCTGCGGGAAGGTCCGGTGTACCGGACGTCGGGTCGTGACCGCCTCCACGAAACCGCAGTGCGCATCGAAACGCACCGTCCCCGGCTGCGGCTCAGGCCCGAACCCTTCCCGCACGATGCTGACGAACCTCTCCGCGACCAGGGGCAACGGCGGCCGGGCGTCGAACTCGGGAACCAGGTAGATCCCGCATCCGTCCAGCACCGTGGGCACGATCACGTTGGTGAGCATTTCCAGCACCTCGTCCAGGCCGGCGATGTCCGCCGTCGCCACGGCAGCCTGATCGAGCAACTTCCTGCGCCGGTCCTCCTGCCACTCCTGCTCGATGTCGGCGCAGGTGCCGACCCACTCGACCACCGCGCCGCTCTCGATCACCGGAACGGCACGCGAGCGGACATGCCGGTAGAGGTTCCCCGCCGATCTCAGCCGGAAGACATGGTCCCACCGGCTCAGCTGCCGGGCCTGAAGCCACGCCTTGCGGATCGGCCCCCGGTCGTCAGGATGGACCGCGCGCAGCCAGCCTTCTCCGCGATACTCCTCCCAGGTCTGCCCGGTCATCCGCTCCCAGCCAGGGCTCGGCTCCGACACGTAGCCCAGGGGCGCCATCACCCATACGACCTGCGTCTCGACCTGAAGGACACTGCGGTAACGCTGGAGGAACCTGCGCCGCTCCTCGGCGACGGAGTCGAACGTCCCGGCGCGCTCGACCTCACCGGCGCCCTCCACGACCACCAGCAGCACGCCCTCCTCACCGGCGTCGAGCGAGATCTTCGACACGCTGACCGAGCAATAGCGCTCGCGCCCTGACCAATGACTTTCCAGCTCGAACGGGAGCTCCTTCAGGCTGACCGGCCGCCCCGTCTCCAGCACCTGGTCCAGCAGCTCGAAGTAGTCCTGCTGGCGCAGGTCGCCGAACGCCTCCCGGACCGGCAACCCGAGTTCGCGCTCGCCGGCGATCTTCTGGAACGCGTTGTTGATGTAGACGAGCTGGTGGTCGGGACCGCTGGTCGCCGCCACCCCCACCGGCGCGGAATCGAAGACGTTCAGGGCCAGGCCGCTGAGCGTCCGTTCCGCCGCATCGCCCATCCGTGCCCTCCATGACCACCCACCCCAGCGGCACCCGACGCCCCGGGAGCATGGGATCCCGTCGACGGTATGTCAACCTTCACCCCATTCGGGGACGGTATGTCACTATCCGCCGTTTGATGGCACGATGCCGGCAGCTATTGACCGCTGAATTGCCCAAATATGTAGCGGCGACAAGACTCCCCGTCCTGCCCAAAGCTCAGCTTGAGCTTCCGTTGAACGATCCCGCACACTCCTAGCATGATCGCCCTGCAGCACGGCAACGTCGCGACCCCAACGCACACGATCACCGTGCTCCACCCCCGCCGACAGCGCCCCGGTGTGCCATTTCTGGCTCGAACATATGATCCAATCAGTTCGTGGGTTTCTGGACTATCGGAGGCTGGCGGCGATGTAGGCCAGATGAGGATCGGCGAAGAACGATCGCACCAGCGCAGGCAT
>NZ_JBFANM010000086.1:0-47565 GCF_040674815.1 Nonomuraea sp. NPDC049709 | reverse complement strand
CCCCAAGGACGTGACCGGAGTCCGGTGGGTGGGGGAGGCGCGGGGCGGGGGCGGGTCAGCCGGCGGCGTCGGCCGGCTTGTGGGTATGGGGCGTGTGCGCGGTGCGCGCGGCCGGGGCCGGTGTCGTGGCGCCGATGGTGCCGGTGGAGTACGCGTACGTCCCCGCCAGCGTCGCGATGGCGTCCGAGTTCACGTCCAGCGCCCGGTCGTTGACGTTCCTGATCGTGTCACAGACGCTGTGGTAGCACGGGTCGAGCGGGATGCCGGCCGTCCCGCCGAAGATCGCCGCCTCCTCCTCGGTCTTGAGCACCTCGGCCCCGGTGAACAGCCCGCCCGACGGGATGCCCACCTCGATGAACGGCCCGTAGTCGGATCGGCCGGTGAAGGCCGTCGCCGTGAACGGCAGCCCGCGCCCGGCGAAGAACTTCTCGAAGTCCTCCTCGATCACGTCGGATCCGGCGGGCCCGGCGGTGCCGAACGCGTCGCCGTCACCGTCGTAGATCCCGAACGTGTAGTTGGGCGAGGCGATCATGTCGAAGTTGAGGTAGAGGGCGATCCTGGCCCGCTCCTCCTCCGTCAACGAGGTCACGTAGTGGTCGGAACCGAGCAGCCCGAACTCCTCGGCGCCCCAGAAGGCGAAGCGCATCTGGTTCTTCGGCCTGGTCTTGGCCATCTGCAGCGCGACCTCCAGGACCCCGGCGCTGCCCGAGCCGTTGTCGTTGATGCCGGGCCCCTCCTGGACGCTGTCCAGGTGGGCGCCGAGCATGACGACGTTGTCCGGGTCGCCCTTCCTGCTCTGCGCGATCACGTTGTACGTGGTCCTGGTCTCCACGATCGGGTCCCAGTTCATCTGCACCGTGGTGCCCGCCGTGGCGGCCAGCTCGTTGCCGACCTCGAAGCTGGTGAAGAAGGAGGGGATCGTCACGCCCGGCCCGTTGAGCACCGGGTTGAAGTCGATCTCGGTGCGGCCCTCCTGCCCCTCGTTGAACACGACGGCCCCGGATGCCCCGGCGGCGATGGCGTTGTCCACCTTGATGCGGAAGCTGCACGTGCCGCGCTGCATCAGCGCGACGTTGCCGGCGACGAATCCGGCGAAGTCGCTCGCCTCGCAGCCCGAGGACGAGGAGTTGGCGGCCGGCCCCGGCGGCAGCACCAGGTCCACCGGCTGTAGCGTGCCGCTGACGGCGCCCGCGGGGGAGTCCTGCATGGCGACGTAGTCGCTGAAGAATCCGTACGTGTACGTCTTCTGCTCCCCGCTGGTGCGCTTGAGTACGGGCGGGGTGACGTAGCCGTCGAAGGTGAACTCGAAGGGCTGGATCGTCACGTCGTACCCGGCGCCGCGCAGCTTGCGGGCCACGTAGTCGCGGGAGGCGTCGAAGCCGGGGGTCCCGGAGACGCGGGTGCCGCCGTTGGCGTTGGCGATGGCCTGCAAGGCGTACAGGTGCTTCTTGACGTTCTTGCCTGAGACGGCCTGCACCAGCTTGCGGACGGAATGGGCGCCCGAGTGCGCCTCGGCCGGGCCGGCGAGGGTGAGGGGGGCCAGGGCCACGGCCATGGCGGTGACGGTGCCGAGCACGCCTTTGCGTAAACGGGAACGCATGCTGCTCCTCGAAACGTGGAGGGTGAACCGGGTCAAAATTCGCACGTGCCCCGAAAGGTATTCATCGGTGGGGTGATAGGGAAGATTGACCACGTATCCGTTGCATCACGGACTTGGAACGTCACACACGAGGTGAGAGACCGCATGCCCATATCGCTCCCGTCCACCGGCACGATCGCCATCGGCGGCAAGACCGTGCACCGCCTCGGATACGGGGCCATGAGCCTCACGGGGCCCGGCGTCTGGGGGCCGCCCGGCGACCGCGACGGGGCCGTCCGGGTCCTGCGCAGGGTGGTCGAGCTGGGTGTGAACCTGATCGACACCGCCGATTCCTACGGCCCGTACGTCAACGAGGAGCTGATCCGCGAGGCCCTGCACCCGTACCCGGAGGGGTTGCTGGTCGCGACCAAGGCCGGGTTCGTGCGCACGGGGCCCGGCCAGTGGCATGCCGTGGGACGGCCCGAGTATCTGCGGCAGGAGGTCGAGATGAGCCTGCGCCGGCTCGGGGTGGACCGGCTGGACCTGCTGCAGCTGCACCGCGTCGATCCGCAGGTGCCGCTGGAGGACCAGGTCGGCGAGCTCAAGGCGCTGCGGGACGAGGGCAAGATCGACGCCATCGGTCTGTCAGAGGTGACCGTCGAGCAGTTGGAGCAGGCGCGGCGCGTCGTCGAGATCGCCAGCGTCCAGAACCGCTACAACCTCACCCTCAGGAACTCCGAGGACGTGCTGGACCACTGCGCGGCGCAGGGCATCGCGTTCATCCCCTACAGCCCCGTCGCCAAGGGCGCCCTGGCCGCGCCCGGCAGCCCGGTGGAGCACGTCGCCAAGGCCGTCGGGGCCACGCCTTCGCAGGTCAGCCTGGCCTGGCTGCTGGCCCGCTCCCCGGTCGTGGCGCCGATCCCCGGCACCTCCTCGATCGCCCACCTGGAGGAGAACCTGGCCGCCTCGACGGTGTCGCTGACGGCCGGGCAACTGAGCGAGCTGGGCTGAGGGGTGGGCCGGCCCCCAGGCGCGGAGGGCCGGCCCCGTCCGGGTCAGCCCAGGCCGGTCTTCATGGCCGTGAGCAGCTCGGCGTTGGTGGTGTCACCGCTGAGCTCCCAGAAGAACGCGCCGCCGAGGCCCTGGCTCTTCGAGTAGCTCATCTTGCCGCCGATCGTGGCCGGCGTGTCGTAGCTCCACCACTGGTTGCCGCAGTGAGCGTACGCGGTGCCCGCGACCGTGCCGGTGGCCGGGCAGCGCGTCTTGAGGACCTTGTAGTCCTCGATGCCCTGCTCGTACGTCCCCGGCGCTGCCCCCGTGGCCGTGCCGCCCGGCGCGGCCTGCGTGACCCCGGTCCAGCCGCGCCCGTAGAAGCCGATGCCGAGCAGCAGCTTGCTCGCCGGCACACCCTTGCTCTTGAGCTTCTGGATCGCGTTGTCGGAGTAGAAGCCGGCGATCGGGATGCCGCTGTAGTTGTTGAGCGGCGAGTGCGGGGCCGTCGGGCCCTGGGCCGCCCAGGCGCCGAAGTAGTCGTAGGTCATGACGTTGTACCAGTCCACGTACTGCGCCGCGCCGCCGTAGTCGGCCGCGTCGATCTTGCCGCCGTTGTTGCCGTCGGCGGTGATGGCGGCGGTCACCAGGTAGTTGGAGCCGAAGCGGGTGCGCAGGGCCGACATGACGTTCCTGAACGCGGCCGGCCCGCTGGTGTCGCAGGTCAGGCCGCAGGCGTTCGGGTATTCCCAGTCGATGTCGATGCCGTCGAAGACGTCCGCCCAGCGCGGGTCCTCGACCAGGTTGTAGCAGGAGTTGGCGAAGGCTGCCGGGTTCTGCGCGGCCTGGCCGAAGCCGCCGGACCAGGTCCAGCCGCCGAAGGAGAACAGCACCTTCAGGTGCGGGTGCTTCTTCTTGAGCTTGCGCAGCTGGTTGAAGCTGCCGCGCAGCGCGCCGGCGTCCCAGGTGTCGGCGACGCCGTCCACGCTCTCGCCCGCCTGGTAGAAGCGGTCGTAGTCGGCGTAGCTGTCGCCGATCGTGCACTGGCCGTTCTGGACGTTGCCGAAGGCGTAGTTGATGTGGGTCAGCTTGGCCGCGGAGCCGCTGGTGTCGATGTTCTTGACGTGGTATCCGCGCTGGTAGACGCCCCACTGCACGAAGTAGCCGAGCACCTTGTTCCCCCCGCCGCCGGTGCCGCCCGTGGTCGTGGCGCTGACGGAGTTGCTGTTGGCGGAGCGGTTGCCGGCGGCGTCGCGGGCGCGGACGGTGTAGGTGTAGCCGGTGTTGGCGGTCAGGCCGGTGTCGGTGTGGGTGGTGCCGGTGACGGTGGTGACGAGGGTGCCGCCGCGGTAGATCTCGTAGCCGGTGACGGCGACGTTGTCGGTGGAGGCGTTCCAGGCGAGCGTGACGCTGCTGTTGGTGACGCCGGTGGAGCGCAGGTTGCCGGGCACGCTCGGCGCGGCCGTGTCCGTGCCGCCGCCGCCCGTCGTGGTGGCGCTGACGGTGTTGCTGTTGGCGGAGCGGTTGCCGGCGGCGTCGCGGGCGCGGACGGTGTAGGTGTAGCCGGTGTTGGCGGTCAGGCCGGTGTCGGTGTGGGTGGTGCCGGTGACGGTGGTGACGAGGGTGCCGCCGCGGTAGATCTCGTAGCCGGTGACGGCGACGTTGTCGGTGGAGGCGTTCCAGGCGAGCGTGACGCTGCTGTTGGTGACGCCGGTGGAGCGCAGGTTGCCGGGCACGCTCGGCGCGGCCGTGTCCGTGCCGCCGCCGCCCGTGGTCTTCCACAGGGCCGGGACGTTCGAGGGCTCCCAGCCGGGCTGGGAGGTGTGGCTCTGGACGCATTCGTACTCGACGCCGTTGTACGTGACGCGCGTGCCCGCCGTGTACGCCGTCCACGGCGCCCAGTCGGCGAACGCGACCTGCGCCGCGGACACGGCCGAAGCCCCGGCCGGGGCGGCGACGACCGCGGTGAGGGGCAGCACTAAGGCCGCCAGTCCGGCGAGGACCTTGCTCAGGATGGTGTGTCTCATGATGCTCCGACATCCGGTTGGGGGGTGTACGGGGGGTGGGATGCCAGGAAACTATTAGGAAAGTTTCCTTTTAATTATGAGACGACGTTAACTCCGGGCTGCGGAAGGCGTCAATACGTAGCGGTCAGATCGTGAAATCGCGGCGCGGCGTACTCTCCCTCGCGGGCGAGGGCGTGGATAACGGTTGCGGAACGGACGCTGACGCGGGGTGCGGCCGTGGCGCAGCATTGAGGTGTGGCAGGAATTACCGCCCGGTGGCGGGCGGCTGAACGCCGGGGGCCGTACGTGGTCCGTGCGGTCGCGGAGTTGCGGTCCTGGCCGGCGCTGGTGGTGAGCGACACCCGGCGCGGCCCCGTCTTCGCCGTGCGCGGCACCGAGATCCTGCGGCTGACCGGCTCGGCCGAGGTGCAGGTGCGCCTGACCGCCCCCGCGATCGACCGGCTCGGGCCCTACCTGCGCGAATGCGACCAGGTGCAGGCCTGCCCCGACCGCGCCTGGGTGGCCGTGCAGGTGGACGCGGAGCCGGACCTGGAGCTGCTGTTCGCCCTCACGAGCGTGGCGATCAAGGCCCACGTGCCCGTGGAGGCGTGACCGTCCCCGCCTCGGGGGAGGCTGCAGGGTGGCGCTGTGGCGCTGTGGCAGCGAACCGGGGCTCGAAGGAGGGTCGGCGCATGGCCGTGTTGTTGCTGGGGACCTTCGACACCAAGGGCGGCGAGTACGCCTACGTCCGTGACCTGGTCACGGCGGCGGGCCAGGAGGTGGTGCTGCTCGACGCGGGCGTCATGGGCACCCCGTCCCTGACCCCCGACGTGACGGCGGCGGCCGTCGCCGAGGCGGGCGGGAGCGGTCTGGAGCAGCTGAGGAGCGCGGGCGACCGTGGCGCCGCGCTGCGGGTGATGGCGGGCGGGGCGGTGGCCGTCGCGCGGGACCTGTACGCGCGGGGGCGGCTGAGCGGCGTGCTGGCGCTGGGCGGCAGCGGCGGCTCCTCCATCGCGGCGGCCGTCATGGCGGCACTGCCCGTGGGGCTGCCCAAGCTGCTCGTCTCCACCATGGCCGGCGGTGACGTGTCGGCGTACGTCGGCCAGAGCGACGTGACGCTCATGTACAGCGTCGTCGACGTGGCCGGGATCAACTCGATCTCCCGCCAGATCCTCGGCAACGCGGCGGCCGCGATCGCCGCGATGTCGGCCGCGTACGACGCCCGTGCGGCCGCCGGCCACCCAGGCGGCGCGCGGCAGGACGACCGCCGCCCGGGCGAGGCGCGGCAGGACGACCGGCCGCTGGTGGCGGCCACGATGTTCGGCGTCACCACGCCCGCCGTGGACGCCGCCCGGGCCCGGCTCGAGGAATTGGGCTACGAGGTGCTCGTGTTCCACGCCACCGGGTCCGGCGGGCGGGCCATGGAGGCGCTCGTCGCGAGCGGCTACTTCGCCGGGGTGCTCGACCTCACCACCACCGAGTTGGCCGACGAGCTGGTCGGCGGCGTCCTGTCGGCCGGGCCGGACCGCCTGACCGCCGCCGGGGCCGCCGGCGTGCCGCAGGTCGTCAGCCTGGGCGCGGTGGACATGGTCAACTTCGGCCCGATGGACACCGTGCCCGAGCGGTTCAGGGACCGCCTGCTGCTGGTGCACAACCCCACCGTGACGCTGATGCGGACCACGCCGGCCGAGAACGCGGAGCTCGGCCGGACGATCGGCGCCAAGCTGGCCGCCGCCACCGGGCCGGTCGCGTTGTTCGTGCCGCGCGGCGGCGTCTCCGCCGTGGACGTCGAGGGCGGCCCCTTCCACGACCCGGCCGCCGACGCCGCCTGCTTCGAGGCCGTGCTGCGGGCCGTGGCGGGCAGCGACGTGCAGGTGGTGGAGAGCGAGGACGACATCAACCGGTCCCGGTTCGCGGTCGCGGCCGCCGACCGGCTGCACGAGCTGATCCAGAAGGGAAGAGCATGAACCGGGACGAGGCGCTCGGCAGGCTGCACGGCGAGCGGAAGGCCGGCCGGCTGATCATCGGGGCCGGCGCGGGCACGGGACTGTCCGCCAAGGCGGCCGAGGCCGGCGGCGTGGATCTGATCATCATCTACAACTCCGGCCGGTTCAGGATGGCCGGGCGCGGCTCGCTGGCGGGGCTGCTGCCGTACGGGGACGCCAACGCCATCGTGGTCGAGATGGCCGGCGAGGTGCTGCCGGTGGTCAAGGACACCCCCGTGCTGGCCGGGGTGTGCGGCACCGACCCGTTCCGGCTCATGCCGCAGTTCCTCGACCAGCTGAACGCGATGGGCTTCACCGGCGTCCAGAACTTCCCCACCGTCGGCCTCATCGACGGCGTCTTCCGGGCCAACCTGGAGGAGACCGGCATGGGTTTCGACCTGGAGGTCGAGATGATCAGGCTGGCGGCCGAGCGCGGCCTGCTCACCGCCCCCTACGTGTTCAACGCCGAGCAGGCCACGGCCATGGCGGAGGCGGGCGCCGACATCCTCGTGCCGCACATGGGCCTGACCACCAAGGGCAGCATCGGCGCCAAGACCGCGCTCACCCTCGACGAGTCGGCCGTACGCGTCCAGGAGATGCACGACGCCGCCGTGGCGGTGAACCCCGACGTCATCGTCCTGTGCCACGGCGGCCCCATCGCCGAGCCGGACGACGTCCGCCACATCCAGGAGCGCACCTCCGGCGTCGCGGGCTTCTTCGGCGCCTCCTCGATGGAACGCCTGCCCGCCGAGCGCGCCATCGCCGACCAGCTCCGCGCCTTCAAGAACCTGCCCGCGTAGGAGGGACCACGCCATGCACCGCGAACCGGACTCCGTACCCACGATGCTCTTCGACTGGGGCTCCATCAAATGGCACGTGACGCCCGGCAGCGTGCCCGGCGCCTCGTCCACGCTGGGCGAGGTCGTGATCAACCCGAACAAGGGGCACGACCGCCACCAGCATCCCTTCTCCGACGAGGTCCTCTACATCATCGAGGGAGAGGGACGCCAGACGGTCGGCGACGGGCCCGAGTTCGCGGTCAGGGCCGGTGACGCCGTGTGGATCCCCATGGGGACCATGCACTCGACGTTCAACACGGGGTGGCGGCCGATGCGGATCATCGCGACGTACACGCCGGGCGGGGCCGAGGAGGCGCTGCGCGACCTGCCGGACTTCGTCGAGCTGGCGCCCGGCGAGCACCCCACCTGGGAGGCCGTCAAGCAGGGCTGACCGGCGGCGCCCTTCGAGGTGCCGCCCCGCATCAGCATGCAGGGCACACCGTCATCGGGCACGGTCGTACTCCTCCGCCGTCATGTACGTGATGCCGAGCTCCGGCAGGCGCTCGCGCAACCCGTACCGGTCGAGGCCGAGCTCGCCCTTCTCGAACGCCTCGCGCGTGGCGGCCTCCTTGGCGGCCCGCGCGGCGGCCGCCTCGATACCGCGCTCCAGGTCCGCGCGCGGGCACACCAGCACCCCGTCGTCGTCGGCGATGACCGTGTCGCCCGGCCGGACCAGCTGGCCGCCGATCGTGACGGGTACGTTGACCGCGCCCGGGGTCGCCTTCACGGTGCCCTGCGCGCTGACGGCCGCGCTCCAGGCCGGGAAGCCCATCGCCCGCAGCTCCGCCACGTCGCGCACGCCCGCGTCGATCACCACCCCGCGCACCCCGCGGTGCCTCAGCGCGGTCGCGAACAGCTCCCCGAACATGCCGTCCGTGGACGGCGAGGTCGTGGCGACGACCAGGAGATCGCCCTCGCGGCACTGCTCGACCGCGACGTGGATCATCAGGTTGTCGCCCGGCCAGCACAGCACGGTGACCGCGTTCCCGCCCGTCCTCGCTCCCGGCCAGGCGGGACGCAGCCCGGGGCCCAGGTAGCCGGTGCGGCCGAGGGCCTCGTGCACGGTCGCCACGCCGTACGCGGCCAGGGCGTCGACCCGGCCGGGAGCCGAGCGCGGGATGTCGGTGACAACCACGTTCCTCATGCGAGCACGTCCGTCACCTGCGGGTACAGCCGCATGTACGCCTCGCCCATGGTGTCGTGCGCCAGCCCCAGGTTGGGGCCCGCGTTGCGTTTGAGCTGCACGCCGCGGCGCTTGGCCAGGTCGGTGTAGTAGTCCCACATGTGCTGCTGGGCCGGCAGGCACTCCATCGCCTTGCGCTTCCGGTCGAAGACCGGGGTGATGTCGAGCAGCAGGTCCGGCTTGAAGTCGCACTGCTCGGGCTGGTGCGGCTCGAAGAAGAACACGGGCGGGGCGCCGAGCGGCTCGCCGGGCGCGTCGTAGCCCGCGGCCTGCGCCAGCACGCGCGCCTGCAGCGCCATGCGGGCCGCCGCCGGGTGGTCGCCGTTGTACGGGTCGGCCAGCGGGTGGGTGAGCACCACGTCGGGCTCGGTGTCGCGGTAGACGCGTACCAGGCGATCCACCAGTTCCTGGCTCTCCACCAGGGGGTAGTCGCCGGCGTCGAAGAACTCGATCTCGGCGCCCAGGGCCGCGGCGGCGTTCTGCGCCTCCTCGCGGCGGATCGCCTTGATCTCTTCCAGCGTGCGGCCGGCGCGCCACGCCTTTGCGGACTCGCCGCGCTCGCCGAAGCTGAGGCAGACCACCTTGGCGTGCTCGCCGCGGGCGGCGGCGAGGGCTATCGCGCCGCCGGCGCGCCAGACGAAGTCGCCCGCGTGGGCACTGATCACCAGGAGGGTGCGGGGGAAGGTCTTTTCCGAAGTCACTTGCCGACGCTAAGAGCCGAACGGACGGATTGTCAACACTTTCATCGCCAATGTGGTGTTGTGGGCAAGTATCTGGCTGGCTGGCGGGAAGCTCCGACAATATTGTCAACCATGCGGCTTCTCTGAGGCGGGGAGCCCTGGTCGTGGAGGATGCTCATGGACGGACCCCAGGTGGCGTTGCTCGGTTACGGCGAGGTCGGCCACGTCCTCGCGGACGGCCTCGCACCATGCGTACGCCTACGCGTGTACGACCCGGCCTACCCATCGGGGAGCACGCCCTCCTGCGAGCTGGTTGCCCGCAACGCCGATGCGGTGCACGGGGCCGACGTCGTGATCGCCGTGACCACGGGGGCCGACAGCTTCGCCGCCTGCGCCGAGTCCCGGCCCCATCTCAAGCCCGGCGTCCTCTACGCCGACCTGTCCACGGGGGCGCCCGGCGACAAGCGGCGGATCGCGGAGCTGCTGGAGCCGGACGGGGTGGCGGTCGTGGACGGCGCGATCATGGCCCCGATCCCGCTGCGCGGCCTGGCCACGCCGGTGCTGGCCAGCGGGAAGCACGCGGACCGGTTCGCCGCCTTCGCCGGCGGCCACGGCATGGACGTCACCCCGATCGGCGGCTCGCCCGGGGACGCCGCCGCCCGGAAGTTGCTGCGCAGCGTGCTGGTGAAGGGCCTGAGCGCGCTGGTCATCGAGGCGCAGCGGGCGGCGCGGGCGGCGGGGCTGGGGGAGTGGTTCTGGGAGCACGCGCTGGAGACGGTGACGGAGGCCGACGAGGAGTTCGTGGTCCGGCTGCTGCGGGGGGCGGGGCAGCACGGGGTACGGCGGGTGCACGAGATGGAGGCGGCCACGCGGATGCTGGAGGAGCTGGGCGTACCCCGCACGATGACGGAGGCCACCACTGTCACCCTCGACCACGTGACCCGCACCGGCACCCCACCCATCCCCGGCCCGGCCACCCGCCCCACCACGTAACCGCCCCACCACGTAACCGCCCACCACGTAACCGCTCCGCCGCCCGCCGCACCCGCCGCGCTGCACCCGCCGCCCGCCGCACCCCCGCCGGCCTGCTTTCCGGACCGTCACCCTCCCGGGACCCTCGGCGTCCCGAGCCGACGGCGCGTGGGGCGGGTGTCGAGCAGGTGTGGCCGGGGGGTCGGACGGGGCGTCGGGCAGGCGTCGGACGAGGCGTGGGTCGGGGTGCCGGACGGGCGCCGGACGGGTGTGTCGGGCGGGTGCGTCCAGTGGGGCGGGGGTGCCGGGGCGATGGGGGCGTCAGTCGGGGCTGGCCTCCAGGGCCTTGGCGACGCTGCGGAGGTGCTGCTGCATGGCCGTCTGTGCCGCCTCCGGGTCGCGGGCCACGATGGCCGCCACGATCAGCTCGTGCTGCGGCAGCGACACCCCGGCCCGCCCCGGCTGCCGGGCCAGCCGGAACTTGTGCCGCACCACCTGCGCCCCCAGCCGCTCGATGATCGCCGCCGACGTACGGTGCCCGGCGATCGCGCGGATCCTGGCGTGCAGGGCGGCGTTCAGTTCCGAGTAGCGGTCCAGGTCCCCCGCCTCCACGGCCGTGCGCATGTCGGTGACGATCCCCCTCAGCTCCCCGGTCTGCTCGGGCGTGACCCGTTCCGCGGCCTTGGCGGCCGACAGGCCCTCGAGGACCATCCGCACCTCCGTGATCTCGACGGCTTCCGCCTTCGAGATCGCCCGGACCCGGGCCCCCTTGTTCCGGAGGATCTCGACGAGCCCCTCCCCGGCGAGCTCCTTGAACGTCTCGCGCACGGCGGCCCGCGGGGCGCCGAACTGCTCGCAGACGTCGGCCTCGACGAGCCGCTGGCTGGGCACGAAATCGCCGTCGAGTATGGCCGACCTGACCCGGTCGGTCAGCGTTTCCTCCCGCGGGGACCCTGGGGTCACGCGATCCTCCCGGCGCCGTGCATACATGTCTCGGTTGACAATATTATGGACAATCTCCGGAGCGCAGGCGCGCGCCCGAAAGCCGGGAGCCCGGCCCGCCGCAGGGTTTGATCATTTAGGCCCGATCTGTCGGTGCCCTCCGGTAAGTTCCCGGATCATTCGATCAGCCGGTCGTGCAGGCCCGGGCACCCCCGCCCGCGCCCGCGAACCGGCCGGGGCGGGAGGTTCTGAGGCCGTGGACGCGGACACAACCGCGTGGGAAGAGCGCAGCGTGCTCCGGGTGGTGTCACCTGTGGAGCCGCGCAAGCTGGCGAAGGTGCCCTTCGTCGAGCTGGCCGACGGCCGGCTGCAGGGCGTCGTGTCGAGCGGGTCCGACATCGAGCGGGTCTACGTCTCGTCGATCACCGCCGGCACTCATGCGCTGAGCTGCAGCACCAACAACAACCGGCCGTGCGGCGCGTTGCACGGCTACGCGTGCAAGCACATCAACCAGCTGGCCGACGAGGCGGTCGTGCAGTACGGGCTCGACCGGGTGGCCCGCTACCTGCGGGTCGAGGTCCCCGAGGGCGGCCAGTTGATGCAGCACGTCAACGGGCACGTCGAGCGCACCCCGGCGGCCGTCGTGTTCAGCCGGTTCCTGCGCCACCTGGCCTACCTGGAGGTGCCCGACAGCACCGCGCCGCTGGCCGAACTGCACTGGTTCCCGGCGATGGGGGCGGTGCGCTGATGCCCGACCGATCTGCTGGCAAGGTGGTCTGCTGATGCTCGACGTACAGCTGAGCGAGTTGCTCGGCGCGGCTCCCTCCGGGGCCGGCGAGGCGCTCGACCTGGTGGCGGGGTTCGACGGCGCGCTCACCCACGGGTTCGCCCGGATCGGGGAGGAGCCGGCCGCGGCGCTGGCCGCCCTGGCGGGCGCGCTGGCGGGCACCCCCGTCGGCGAGCGCGTGAGCGAGGCCGTGGAGAAGGTGAGCGCGGGGTCGGTCGGCGACGAGCATCTGGCGGCGCTGGCCGGGGCGCGGGCGGCGCTGTTCGGCGCGGTCCACGACGCGCTGCTCGGCCGCCTGGACGCGGCGCTGGGCCGCACGCGAGCGGCCTGGGAGCCCGCCGGCGACCCCGCCGGCGACAGGGCCGGCGACAGGGCCGGCGACAGGGCGGAGGTGGCGGACAACCTGCTCGCCGGGTGCCGGGTCTGGCTGCGCGAGCTGGCCATCGTCGGCTGGCGCGGCGTCGACCACGACCTGGTCTCCTCCGCCGACCAGACGATCGAGGCGCTGCTGGCCGTGCCCGAGCTGCGCGGGCTGGCGGTGCTGCTCGACGGGCTGGCGACCGAGCTGCGGGCCTCGTGCCCGGTCGCGACGATGGAGCGCGTGCCCGTCCGCAGGTGGGCCGACCTGTGGACGCGCGCCATGCTGCTGTCCCAGCGGGGTCCCTGGAGCGCCGGGGGCGAGCGGGTCTCGGGGCGGCTGCTGATCCTGGGCGCCGACGTCCACGAGCACGCCACCGCCGTACGCGTCCAGGTCCACGGCATCCTGGAGGCCGCCGGAGGCGCGCCCGCCCGGCTCGTACGCACGAGCGTGGCCGCCGCCAAGGTCGACACCATCGTCGGCCCGACCGTGTGGCGGCTGCTGGGCGGCCACCCCGTGCTGCTGGCCGCGCTGGCCGAGCACCGGGCCGTGGAGATCACGGACATGCCGCTGCTGTCCGGCGGCGACCTGGTGTGGCACGACGACCGGGCCCGCGCGGGCGAGGAGGCCGACCCGTTCGCCATCGCGCGCGTGCAGCTCGCCGAGGTGACGGCGCCGCCGGTGACGCCGCTCGACCGGCATCCCGTGCGCATCGCCGAGCCCGTCCTCGTCGAGGGCTACAAGACCGACGGCCGGGCGTTCGACCTGGGCGGTCACACGATCAGGCTCGACCTCGACCGGCTGCCGTCCGCGGGCCCGCTCACCCCCGAGCTGGTCAAGGCCTCCACGGCCTGCGTCGGGCTGGTGCGCTGGGACGCCGGGCAGTGGTCGCTCCAGCCGCTCGCTGTGCAGGCGACGGTCAAGAAGAAGCCGGTCACCGCGCACAACGGCGACTGGGCGATGGGCCCCACCGACCCCAAGGTGGTCAAGGCCGAGGCCAAGGCCGGCGACGTGGTCGCCGTGCTGCGCGAACGGGCGGGACGGCTGCTGCGGAAATGACCGAGACGACCGAAGTGTCACAGACCGCCGACCAGACCCGGCGTCAGGTGCTCTACTGGCGCCTGCTGTCCCGGCTGTTCGGTTCCGACGAGCAGCCCGCGCTGGAGACCTCCAGCCTCGGCATCGTCGGTGACCTCGGCCTGCCGCTCGCGCTGCTCGACCCGGGGGTGTCGGTGGACAACCTGGTGCAGCGCTTCCCCGAGCTGGCCGCCGAGTTCCAAGGCCTGATGGCCGAGACGGAGCACGAGGCGGGCGACGAGGTGCGTCGCGCCGCACTCGTCTCCAAGCTGCTGCTGAACGTGTTCTCGACGGGCTCGGGCAACGTCACCGCCGCCCAGCTGGAGAGCTGGAAGCAGGACGCGGCCTGGTTCGAGCGCGGCATGGGCTGCGAGGCCGGTGGGCTGCGCCACAGCCCAGGCGGTGAAGAGCTGGCCAAGGTGCTCGCCGGCCTGGAGGGCGACCTGGTCAAGCGCATGCGCCTGCGCGAGGTGCTCGCCGACCCGGCCCTGGCCAAGCAGCTCACGCCCAGCATGTCGCTCATCGAGCAGCTGCTGCGCGACAAGTCCAACCTGTCGGGCGTCGCGCTGGCCAACGCCAAGGCGCTGATCCGCCGATACGTGGACGAGGTCGCCGAGGTGCTGCGCACGCAGGTGGAGAAGACCAGCGCGGGCGTCATCGACCGGTCGGTGCCGCCGAAGCGGGTCTTCCGCAACCTCGACGTCGAGCGCACGATCTGGAAGAACCTCACCAACTGGAGCCCCGAGGACCAGCGGCTCTACGTCGACCGGCTCTACTACAAGCAGACGGCCCACCGCACCACCCCGGCCCGCCTGATCGTGGTCGTCGACCAGTCGGGCTCGATGGTGGACTCGATGGTCAACTGCACCATCCTGGCCTCGATCTTCGCCGGGCTGCCGAAGGTCGACGTGCACCTGATCGCCTACGACACCCGGGCCATCGACCTGACCCCGTGGGTGCAGGACCCGTTCGAGGTGCTGCTGCGTACCAAGCTCGGCGGCGGCAACGACGGGCCGGTGGCGATGGCCATGGCGCGCCCGAAGATCAGCGATCCGCGCAACACCGTGATGGTGTGGATCTCCGACTTCTACGAGTTCGACCGCTCCCAGCCGTTGTACGACGGCATCGAGGCCGTGCACCGCTCGGGCGTGAAGTTCATCCCCGTCGGCTCGGTCAACAGCTCGGGCGTCCAGAGCGTCGAGCCGTGGTTCCGCAAGAAATTCAAGGACCTGGGCACTCCGGTGATCTCGGGCCACATCCACAAGCTCGTGTTCGAGCTCAAGAACTTTCTCACCTAGGAGACCCGCGAATGAGTGACGATATGCTGCGCGCCCCCGCAGAGGTGAAGTACGCGGAGGAGCTCGACTGGCTGGAGTCGGTCGACGACGGCCCCAAGCCGTTCTCGTGGCGGCTCAGCCCCCGCATGATCAGGCTGTTCATCCTCGGCTCCGAGCGCTCCGACGGGCTCGACCGGGACATCCCGCAGAAGTGGTTCGGCGACCGCAGCTTCGTCGAGCGCGCCATCGTGACGCTGGCCTCCGACCGGGGCCTGCTGCTGATCGGCGACCCGGGCACCGGCAAGAGCTGGCTGGCCGAGCTGCTGGCGGCGGCCATCTGCCGCAACTCCACGCTCGTGGTCCAGGGCACCGCCGGCACCACCGAGGACCACATCAAATACTCGTGGAACGTCTCCATGGTCATCGCCAAGGGCCAGTCCCGCCAGTCGATGATCCCCTCGCCGATCATGACGGCGATGGAGCAGGGCGTGATCGGCCGCTTCGAGGAGCTGACCCGCTCGACGAGCGACGTGCAGGACGCGCTCATCTCGATCCTGTCGGAGAAGTACGTCTCCATCCCCGAGCTCGACGACGACAACATCGTCTTCGCCCAGCCCGGCTTCTCCATCATCGCCACCGCCAACAGCCGCGACCGGGGCGTCAACGACCTGTCGTCCGCGCTCAAGCGCCGCTTCAACTTCGTCCGCATCCCGGTCGTGACGAACAAGAAGAGCGAGGCGGAGATCGTCCGCTTCCGTACGGAGGAGCTGCTGCGCAGGCACCGGATCGAGCTGGACCTGCCGCCCACGCTGCTGGACATCCTGCTGCAGAGCTTCGCCGACCTGCGCTCGGCGGCGGCCTCGGCCACCAGCGACGACGAGAAGCTGGAGTCGGCGCTGTCCACCGCCGAGCAGATCGGCGTGCTGGAGGACGCCATCCTGCACAGCCACTTCTTCGGCGACCGGGTGCTGCGCGCGCAGACGCTGGCCGGGTCGCTGGTCGGCTCGCTGGCCCGGCGCAGCCCCGAGGACCTGGCGATCCTCAACAAGTACTGGCACGGCGTCGTCGAGCCGCGCAGCAAGAAGGACGGCGGGGAGTGGCCGGAGTTCCTCGAGGGCGGCCGCGAGGCCATCTCCACGCTCTCATGACCGGTCGGACGAGCCCCTTCGGCGAGCTCCGGGGGCAGCTCCTCGACGCCGCCGAGAAGTTCGCCGGCGGTCCCGTCGCCGTGTCCGAGATCCTGGCGGGCCTGGTCGACGACGTGGACCGGGCGCTGCGCGAGGAGCTGGAGATCTTCCCGGTCTGCCACCACTCGCCGGCCTCGGGGCTGGCGATGGTGCGCAGGCTGCGCGAGAAGCAGCCGAAGGTCATCTACCTGGAGCTGTGCGAGGACCTGCAGCCGCTGCTGACGGAGCTGCGCAACTGCCGGCTGCCGGTGGCGGTGCAGGCGTTCGCGACCGACATCGACGGCTTCCCGAAGGAGTGGGCGCCGCTCAGCGTGGTGGCGCCCATCACCGAGGCGTCGGCCGAATACCAGGCCATCTCCTACGCGCTGGAGACCCCGGGCGTCGAGCTGGTGCTGGTGGACCGCTCGACCGACCACGTCTTCCAGTGGGCGCCCAGGGAGGATCCGCAGGCCGCCCCCAAGGAGCAGGAGGAGACGGGCCTGCACGGTGACGCGGTCGGCGTCGAGATCGGCGACCTGCGTCCCCGCTTCGCCGAGTTGGAGGAGCACCTGCTGCACCACGGCAAGGTGCGCCACTGGTCGGAGTGGTGGGACCAGTACGTCGAGCAGCCCCTGTCCGGGGCCGACTACGACACCTACCGCCAGGTCATGGTGCTGATCGGCAGCCTGTTCCGCCGGCTCGGCCCCGGCGGCGACCGGCTGGCCGTGGACGAGGACCGCGAGCGTTACATGTGGACCAGGATGCGCGAGCACCTGGCCGCGTCCGGCGCCGACCCGGCCGACTGCCTCTACGTCTGCGGCGCCTTCCACGCCGCCAGCCGCGTCGAGCAGTTCGGCGTGCGGTCCACGACCACCTTCGAGATCAGCCCGCGCACCGGGACGAAATGGCTGTACGGCCTCATCCCGTCCAGCCACTCGGCCATCGAGGCGCAGTTCGGGCTGGCCTCCGGCTCGGTGTCCATCGCGGCGGCGACCTGGGCCAAGGCGCTGACGCGGAGCAGGCTGACCCCGTTCCAGCTGGCCGGGCAGAAGGGCGCCCGCAAGCGCGCGGCCAAGCTGCCCGCGCCGGTGGCGCCGGGCGAGGTGGCCGACAAGCTGACCGGGTTCCTGTCCAGGCCGCCCGCTCTCGACGCCCTCGACGAGGCCGAGCTGCTCGGCTGGTCCGTGGACATCGTGCGGCTGGCCCGCCGCAACGGCTACCTGGCCAGCACCGCCGACGCGATCGCGGTCTACGAGACCTCGATCCTGCTCGCCGGCATGCGCAACCGGGCCAGGCCCACCCCGTACGACTTCCAGGACGCGGCCGTCACCTGCATCGAGAAGGACGTCGTGCCGGGCCGGCGCGACGTGCGGCGGCTGTGCGAGATCCTGCTCGGCGGCGACCGCGCCGGCGAGGTGGGCTACGACGCGCTGCCGCCGCTGGCCAGGGACGTCTACGACCGGCTCGCGCCGCTCGGGCTCGACCTGGAGAAGCGGACGATCCAGCGGGCGCTGCTCGACCTCAACGCCGAGCCGGACCTGGTGCCCTGCTCAGACGTGCTGTGGATGCTGCGTTACCTGCTGCCCTCCGACGCGGTGCGGCCCATCATGGGCGAGCGCAGGCTGGGGGAGCGTTCGATCCAGGAGAGCTGGGACCTGTCGTTCGGCAAGCACCAGCGCTCCATCATCGAGCTCGGCTACGAGGGCGTCACCATCGAGCAGGTGCTGGAGCAGCGGCTGCGGCGCTCGGTGCGCGACCCCAAGGCCACCGCCGCCGTGGCGCTGGCGGCGGTGGAGGACGCCGTGCTGTTCCTGGGCAGCCGGCGCTTCACCGACGAGCTCGGGGCGCGGGCGGTGGAGCTGCTCGCCGCCGAGCGCACCGTGGACGACGCGCCGGAGGTGCTGCGCCGGATCCGGCGGCTGCTGGCGTACTACCGGGCCAACGAGCCCGAGCTGCCGGCCTGGTGCGAGGCGTTCGTGACGGCCGGTTACGCGCACTACTGCACGCTGCTGCCGACGTCCTTCGTGGACGACGACACCGGCGTGCGGCAGGTGGCGGCCATGCTGGGGTTCCTGTTCTCGATGGAGAGCCTGGCCCTGGCGCTGGGCTGCGACCGGGCCCAGCTCGAGATCGCGGTGCAGCAGTCGCATCCGGAGGCGCCGGCCAAGGTGGCGCTGCTGTGGGCGGCCCGCCACCAGCTCGGGCTGCTGCCGCTGGAGGAGCTGCGGGCGCGCTGCGACGAGCTGCTGGCCAACCCGCTGGTCATCCCGTCGTTCCCGCAGTACATCACCGGGTTCGTGCAGGCGATGGAGCCGGCTCCGGCGCTGTCCGGGTTCGTGGTGGAGGTGATCTCCAAGGCGTTCGGGCGGCTGCCGGACAACGTGCTGCTGCCGTGGCTGCCCAAGCTGATCACGACGCTGAAGGACGGGGCGGCAGAGCTGGTGCCGGTGCTCGTACGCGAGGCCGGGCGCACGTTCCCCGGCTCGCTGACGGCCGTGGACGCCTGGGTGCCGCCGTGGACCGCCCGCCCCAGGCCCGCTCCCGCCGCGTCCGCCCCGGTGGCGTCGGGGCCGGTGGCGGAGCTGCTCATGGGGCATCCGGCGGCCTGCGACGCGGTGGCGGAGCTGCTCGGCTGCGCGGGCGAGTGGCGCGCGCCCGGCAGCGGCGGCGGCCACCCTGAGGTGAGCGCCCTGCTCGCCGCCCACCCCGAACCGGCGCTGGCGGTGGCGGGCCTGCTGGCCTGAGCCCGCCTGCCGTCCCGCCTCCATGACTCTAGGCGGGGCGGCAGGTGGTTCCGGCCGGGGGCAGGCGAAGATCGCTCAGGTACGCGTTCGCGTGCTCGATCACGCAGGCGTTGCCCGTGAGATACAGGCCATGGCCGTGCCCGTCGAACCGGACCGTCCCCGACCCCGGCACCCTCCGCACGATGTCCGCCGTGTCCTCGTAGTCGGTCCACGTGCCCGCACCGAGGAACGGCGGCAGGCCGGAGGGCAGCGGGGCGGGCGGGTTCGTCACCGGGGTCGGCCAGCCGGTGCAGCCGAGCCGGTGCCACAGGCCCATCCCGGCCAGGTTCGGCGAGACCCGCTCGCCCATCGCCCGTACGGCCCGATAGTCGCGATAGTCACGGAAGCGCAGCCCGTCGGCGCACTGGGTGGCGTTCATGCCCACGAACGACGGCGGCTTCAGGCTCCCGATGCCCGCCTGCACGTACTTCGCGAACCCGGCCGCGTCCCCGCCCTCGGCCTGCCGGATGGCCTGCGCGAGCTGCCGCCAGCGCGGATACTCGGGCGCCGGCCCCGGCCCGACCACGTTGGGCATCGCGGCCACCTGCAGGTCGAACCCGCTGTACGTCACCGGCTCGCCCTTCACCGGAATCGGCGCCCGGTCGGCGGCTGCCACCAGCTTCCGCCAGCGCGCCTCCATGCCGGCCCCGCACGCGTCCCCGCCGGACCGGCACCAGTCCAGGAACCGCCCGAACTGCGCCTCGTACGTCCGGTACCGCACCCGGGCGTCCGTCATCGCGTCCCGGAGCTGGTTGACCGCCCCGTCCAGGTACATGGCCCTGATCCGCTCCGGGAACAGCCGGGCGTAGGCGACGGCCGGCACCCCGCCGTACGAGGTGGCCACGAAGCTCAGCCGCTCCTCCCCGAGTGCGGCCCGGATCGCGTCGATGTCGCGCGCCACGGAGGCCGAGTCGAGGCGGTCGAAGAAGCCCGGGTCGATTTTCCTGCACTCCTGCGCGCTCCGGCGCACCTGCGCTCCGAGCCGGGCGTACTCGCCCTGCGTGTCGGGCCGGCTGAGCCACGGGCCGGTGGCGAAGCACTTCTGCGGCAGCCGCCCGTACGTGGTGGCGTTGCGCGGTTCGAGGCTGACCACGTCGAACCGCTCGCGCAGCTTCGAGAAGCTGCCCCGGTAGTACGTGAGATCGTCGATCCCCGACCCGCCGGGGCCGCCGGGGATGCTGAACACGGTGCCCAGGCGCTGCCCGGTGGCAGGCAGCCGGGCGATGCGCAGCGTGATGGTGTGGCCGCCGGGCTCGGCCCAGTCCACGGGCACCTCGACGGACGAGCACTCCAGGTCCTTGGGCCGCTCGGCGCCCTGACACGCGTCCCAGTCCTCGCCGGTGGTCGGGGGAACGGTTGCGAGCGCGCCGAGCAGCGCGCCGATCGCCATGAGTTTCATGTCCCCCACGCTCGCCGCTCCGCGCGCCGATCTCGATCGCGGTACGGCCCGTCCTGGAGGTAGTGCCAGGACTACTTTCCACACGCGGAAAATGAAGGGCCAGGAAATAATCAGTGACATTTCTCTGACTATTTCCCGGAAATTCGGCCTCGACCGTCTATATCGCCTTCTGGGGTAATCCGGTGGGGTGCGGTGAATCGTAGTATCCAGTGCTGAGGCTTCCGCAGATGGTTCCGCAGATGGTTCCGCAGACGGTTCCGCAGATGGTGAAGAGGTGGGCATTGTCACGTCCGCGACCGGGACAGGACCTCGGGCGGATCGCCGGATACCGGCTCACCGGGTTTCTCGGGGAGGGCGGGCAGGGAGCGGTCTACCTGGGGCTCGACCCGTCCGGCGACCAGGTCGCGATCAAGGTGCTGCACGGCCGGATGTCGGAGGACGCCGAGGAGCGCCGCCGGTTCTTCCGGCAGGTGGAGCTGGCGCGCCGGGTCGCCCCCTTCTGCACGGCCCGGGTGCTCGACATGGGAATGTACGACGAGCGGCCGTACATCGTGAGCGAATACGTACGCGGCGATTCCCTCGAACGGGCCGTCAGGCAGGACGGGCCCCGCACCGGCGGCGGCCTGGAGCGGCTGGCGGTGGCGACCGCGACCGCACTGGCAGCCATCCACCGCGCCGGAGTCGTGCACCGCGACTTCAAACCGGGCAACGTCATCCTCGGGCCCGAGGGGCCGGTGGTGATCGACTTCGGCATCTCCCGCGCGCTCGACCACGCCGTCACCCAGACCGGAGCGGTCGGCACGCCCGGCTACATGGCGCCGGAGCAGGTCAGCATGGATTCGGTCGGCCCGGCGGCGGACGTGTTCAGCTGGGCCGCGACCATGGTGTTCGCGGCCACGGGGCGCCGCGCGTTCGCCGGCGACTCGGTGCCCGCCGTGCTGCGGGCCCTCCTGTACGAGGAGCCGGACGTGGCGGGGGTGCCGGAGTCGCTGCGGGGACTGGTGGTGGCCTGCCTGGACAAGAACCCGGCACACCGCCTCACGGCCGAAGACCTCGTCCGCACCCTGACCGGCCACCCCGCCCCCACCTCCCGCCTCCCCACCCCCGCGCCCTCGGCCCCCGCGCCCTCGGCCCCCGCGCCCTCGGCCCCCGCGCCCTCAGCCACCGCGACTCCAGCCACCGCGACTCCAGCCACCGCGACTCCAGCCACCGCGACTCCAGCCACCCCGACTCCAGCCACCGCGCCCGCTCCAGCCGCCGCGCCTGGAGCGGGCGCGGCGTCAGGGGCAGGGGCAGCTGTACCTGGAGCCACCGCTTCAGGCGTCGGCGCAACTGCGCTGGGAACCCCAGCCGGACCACCGGCGCCGCCGGAAGCCACAGCCACCGAGCCGGGGACGGTCGCGGTGGCGGCGGCAGACGCAGATGTGCCGGGTGCCTCAGGCCAAGCGCCGGGAGGAGGTGCGACTGCGCCCACGGTTCCAGGCCCAGCAGCGCCGGGCGCCTCGACCTCGGCGCCTACGGCGGATGCGGCGGTGGCGGGTGCCTCGGCCTCCGTGCCCACGGCGGGTGTGGCGGTGTCGGGCGCGTCAGCCTCCGTGCCTACGGCGGGTGTGGCGGTGTCGGGCGCGTCGGCCTCCGTTCCTAGGGCGGGAGCGGCGGTGGCGGGCGCGTCGGCCTCCGTGCCTACGGCGGGTGTGGTGGCGCCGGGTGCCTCGGCCGCTGTGCCGGGGTCGGTGGCGGCGGAGAGTGCGGTCTCCGCCGTGAGCCCGGCCGTGACCTCGCCCCTACCTCAGTCGCCCCCGCCGCCCCCGCCGTTCTGGCGTCGGGTGCCGCCTCAAGCGGTGCTGGCAGCTGGGGTCGCTGTTCTTGCCGTGATCGCCGTTCTCGTGGTGTCGATGTGGCCACGGACGACCGGTCCGAGCCCCGTTCTCGTCACCGGGCCGGCCACCGTGGCCGCCACCCCACCAGGTACGGAGATCGGCGACCCCCTGGCGGGGCACACCAACGACGTGCGGGCGGTGGCGGTGGGGACGGTCGACGGGGTGCCCGTCGCCCTGACCGGCTCGGACGACGAGAGCGCCCGCCTGTGGAACCTGCGTACCTCCCGGCAGCTCGCCTCCCCGCTGACCGGCCACACGGAGTGGGTGCGGTCGGTCGTGCTCGACCAGCTCGACGGCGCGCCGATCGCCGTCACCGCGAGCGACGACGACACCGCCCGCGTCTGGGACCTGCGAACCGGCCGGTCGCGCACCCTGGCCGGCCACACCGGTGACGTCAAGTCGGTGGCCACCGCTCGGATGGGCGGGCGGCACGTCGCCGTCACCGCCTCCGCCGACGGTACGGCCCGGGTATGGGATCTGCGTACGGGCAAGCAGTACGGCAAGCCGCTCACCGGCCACGACGGTGCCGTCTGGGCGGTGGCCGCCGGGCAGGTCGGGGGTGCGGCCATCGCCGTGACCGCCGGCGACGACAAGACCGTGCGGGTCTGGGACCTGGCCACCGGCAAGCAGCTCGGCGCGCCGATGACCGGGCACGCCGGATGGGTGCGGTCGGTCGCCATCGGGAACCTCGACGGGGTTCCCGTGGCGATCACCGGCAGCGAGGACATGACCGTGCGGGTCTGGGACCTGACCACCCGGAAGCCCCTCGGCGCACCGCTCACCGGGCACACGGCCCCGGTCTGGTCGGTGGCGATCAGCAACCTGGGGGAGGTGCCGGTGGCGGTGACGGGCAGCGAGGACAAGACGGCCCGGGTCTGGGACCTGCGCACCAGGAAGCAGCTCGGCACGCCGTTCACCGGGCACGACGATGCCGTCTGGTCGGTGGCGATCGGCCTGCTCGATGGCCGGCCGATCGCCGCCAGCGCCAGCCGCGACCAGACGGCCCGCACCTGGACCCTCGCCCGCTGAGCACCCCAGCCCTGGACCCGCCGAACACCCCGGCCCTGGACCCGCCGAACACCCCGGCCCTGGACCCGCCGAACACCCCCGGCCCTGGACCCGCTGAGCACGCCTGCCTTGGGCCAGCTCCGCCCGCTCCTGTCGCCGATCCGGTCCCCGCCCGTCCGGCGTCCCGCGCCCGGCGTCCCGCGTCACCAGGGTGCTGAGGTGCCGGAGTGCTGAGGTGCCGCGTCACCGCGTCACTGGGGCACCCGGGGCATCGGGGTGCTGGGGCGCGGAAGCACGGGTGCGGGGGTGCGGGGTGCCGGAAAACATCGTCAGCCGAGTACGCGGGTGGCCGCCGGGATGCGGCGCAGCAGGAACCGGTCCAGCAGCAGGACCACCACCATCGTGGCGCCCGCCAGCGGGAACAGCAGGCCGAGCAGCGCCATGATGGCGATCACCCCGTACGCCGTCCGCCGGTCCGTCGCACGGGCCGGAGCGCCGACGCGGCCGCGGGGGCGGCGCTTCCACCACATCCACGCCCCCGTGACCACCAGCGTGATCAGCGTCAGGCAGGCGCCGAGCATCACGATCAGGTTGGCCGTGCCGTAGCGGCGGCCCTCGTGCAGCGCGACGCCCTGCTCGACGGCCTTGGCCAGGACGCCGTACTCGGCCCAGCCGTAGGAGACCAGCACCCGGCCGCTGTACTGGTCGACGTGCAGGGTCTGCGCGGCCGACGGGTCGCGGCGCGGTTCGGCCACGATCGTGTAGACGCCCCGGGGACCGTCGGGCAGCAGCACCTTGAGGTCGCACTCGCCGGCCGGGCACGCCCTGATCGCGGGCCTGGCGGTGGCGAGGGCGGCCTCGACGGGCAGGGCGCCGGGCTGCAGCACGCCGTGGGTCCCGCCGTGCCCGGCGTGCCCGTCCTGCGAGGCGGGTACGGGCAGTCGCTCCGCCGCCCACGGCACCTTGGCGTCCGGGTTGGCGGACAGGTCGCCGGACAGGGGCGGGGTGGAGGTGTGCGGATAGTCGTCGGCGTTCGGGTAGGTCGACCCGGTACGGTCCTGGATGCGCTGCAGCCCGTCACCCCACACGCCCGACCACGGCAGACCGGACACGACCAGGAACACGACCACCGCGCCCCCGCCGACCCCGGCCAGGATGTGCAGCCGCCGCAGCCGCCCCCGCGCCGAGCGGGTCGCCCTCTTCCGGGTACGCCGGCCGCTCCACCACAGGTACGTGCCCGTGGCGACGAGGATCAGCGCCCAGCACGCGGCGATCTCCACCACCCGGTCGCCGACCGTGCCGGACATGAGCTCGCCGTGGATGGTCCGCACGACCCGCATGAACGTGGCACCGTCGTCGATCTGGCCGACCACGGCCGCCGTGCCCGGGTCCACGTACACGGAGATGCCCTGCGCCCAGGGGCCTGAGTCGGCGCCCTGGAGGATGACACGGGTGGTGCGGTCGGCGGACGTGGGCGGGATGACGGACATGACGGGCGAGCCGGGGAGCGTGCGCTGGGCGGCGGCGATCTGCTCCGACAGGGGGAGCGCCGTGGTGACGGGGCCGGCGAGGGTGCGGACGTCCTGGTAGCGCCACTCCTCGAAGGGCTCCTTGAAGAGGTAGATGGAGCCGGTGACGGCCAGGACGAGGAGAACGGGGGCGACGAACAGCCCGGCGTAGAAGTGCCAGCGCCAGACGGCCCGGTAACGCTGGGAGGCGGAAGAGGCGGTGGCAGCAGAGGGTGGCGGGATGGTTTCCGGCCGGGTCTCGACAGAGGTCATGGGGGCTCCGTTCCGAATGCGCGCACGCGTACGTGGACAGCGCGCGCCGCGATGCGAGCTGGGGGCGATGGCGTGGCGGTGCGGCGAAGGTCACGCGTTACGCCACGCGGATGCGCGAGGAGGATGAGGGAGCACGCGGACGCCCGGCGTCAGACGGCCGCACGTCACGTGATGAGGGCACGCGGACGCTTGGCATCAGACGGCCGTACGTCACGCGAGGTCGAGGTGTCGAGCCCCTAGCGCGGTGGTCCCCGGCGGCACAGAGCCCAGGCCAGCACCTGGGAGGTGAGGATGCCCGCGACCGGGCCGGCCGCCACCGGTCGTGGCCGGCGGGCGGGCACCGGGGGCAGGCTGTCGCGGGCGGCGGTCAGGAACACCCAAAGGTCGTGCAGCGAGCAGGCCAGCAGCCGCAGCAGCGCGGCCAGCGCGGTCTCGCCGCGGTCCAGCCACCAGGCCGACAGTGTCGCCACCAGCACGTGGGCCAGCAGCATCCCGGCCCCGGCAGACAACCCGCCGCCGCCATGGTGATCGGGCAGGGCGGCGGTGCCCATGCTCAGGCCTGTGCCGAGTCCCGTGCTGGGGCCCGTGGTGAAGAGCTGGTGCATGCCGTACTGGGCGGCGAAGGAGGCGGCGAGCAGCGTACCGGTGGATCTGCGGCGGCGGGCCAGGACGAACGCGCCCGCTCCCGTCACCACGGTCGCCGCGACCACCGTGCCCAGGTCGGCGATCGGCCCCCCGGCCAGCACGTGCATGCCCAGAGCGGCGAGCACGCAGACGACGGCGAACACCGCCGCACGCAGCCCGCGCAGGCCGGGCCGCCCGGCCTGCGCGGTGTCCCTGCTGCCGGTGCCGCTTCCTTTCTCGTCGGGGTTCATGCGCGATCACCGCTCACACCGACAGATACGGCGGGCGGGCGGCCGGAGTTCAAGGGATGTGACAGGGATTCAGGTATGGCCCGGGTTCCACGGTGTGCGGCTGGAGCTGAGCTGTAGGAGGTCCTTTACACGGGTTTGCGGTGGGCGGGCGTAATGTCCGGAGGGTGAGGTCCGGCCTGGCGCTGCTCGCGTCCGTATGCCTCCTGACGGGATGCGGCGGCGGAGCCGCACCCGTGCGCCCGACCTCACCGCCCCCACCCGCCAAACCGACCGCCGCGCCAAGCGCCGTGCCGACCGCCGTGCCGACCGCTACGGCGAGCGCTGCGCCGACCTCCACGGGGTCCGCGTCGGCGATCGCGGGGTCCGGGCTGGTGCGGTTGTTGCGCGGGGGCGGGCACGTGCTCTACCTGCGCCACACCGCGACCGAGAGCACCCAGGACGACCCCACCCCCGACCTGTCCGACCCCGCCACCCAGCGCCGACTTTCCGCCGAGGGCAGGGAGCAGGCGCGGGAGATCGGGCGGGCCGTGCGCCGCCTGGGCATCCCGATCGGGCAGGTGCTGGCCAGCCCCTACCGCCGTACCAGGGAGACCGCCGAGCTGGCGTTCGGGCGGGTGCGGGAGACGCGCGAGCTGATCAACGAGATCTACCCCGGCGCCGACGACGAGGAGCTGGCCCGCGCCCTGCGCGGTCTCCTGCGCCGGCCGCCGGACCCGGGCACCAACACCGTGCTGGTCTCGCACGGTTTCAACCTGAACCGCGCCACGGGCCTGACCTCGGCCGAAGGAGAGACGTTCGTCTTCTCGCCCGGCCGCGGGGAACCGGTGGCCACGATCGGGGTGGACGATTGGCGATCACTGAAGGAGTAGCCGTGACCCGCCTGGCAGCCGTACTCGCGATGCTGATCACGCTCGCCGCCTGCGCCGGTGAGCAGCCGTCAACGACCCGGCCCAGCCCGCAGCAGTCGGCGACGGCGCGGCCACAGCCGGCCGGGCCGGCCGTCGAGCGGTTCGACGTGCCGCAGGGCGCGGGACCGCACGACGTCGCCCCCGCGCAGGACGGCGGCGTCTGGTTCACCGCCCAGAACGCCGGCTACCTCGGCCTCCTCGACCCCGAAACCCGCGAGGTCACCAAGGTCCCGCTCGGCGACGGCTCCCGGCCGCACGGCGTCATCACGGGCCCCGGCGGGCACGCGTGGGTGACCGACAGCGGGCTCAACGCCATCGTCCGCGTGGACGCGGCCACCCTCCGGCCGCGCAACTACCCACTGCCCGGGGACCGCGCCGGCGCCGACCTGAACACGGCGGCGTTCGACCGGGCGGGCGTGCTCTGGTTCACCGGGCAGAGCGGCGTGTACGGGCGGCTGGCCCCCGACTCCGGCCGCATCGACGTGTACGACGCCCCCGGAGGACCGGGCCCGTACGGCATCACGGTCACGCCGGCCGGCGACGTCTACTACGCGTCCCTGGCGGGCGGCCACATCGCCAGGATCGACCGGGACACCGGCCGCGCCACGGTCCTGGAACCGCCGACCTCCGGGCAGGGCGCGCGCCGCGTCTGGTCCGACGACGAGGGCCGGATCTGGGTCAGCGAGTGGACCGGCGGCCGGCTGGCCCGCTACGACCCGGCCACCGACCGGTGGAAGGAGTGGCCGCTGCCGGGCGACGCCCCGCAGCCGTACGCCGTGTACGTGGACACCGGCGGCACCGTCTGGGTCAGCGACTTCGGCAGCGACCGGCTGCTCAGCTTCGACCCCGCCACGGAGCGGTTCACCCCCGCGAGCGGTGAGGCCGCGGGCGTGCGCCAGATCCACGGCAGGCCGGGCGAGGTGTGGGGCGCCGCCTCGGGACAGGACGCGCTCCTCCTCGTCCGGACGACCTGAGCCGGCGGGTCAGGTCAGGCCGAGCGGGCCGCCGCTGTAGACGATCCTCGGCGGCCTGCCCCCGAAGAGCCGGCTGACGGTGACGAACTTGTAGCCGCGCTTGGACAGGCTCTTCAGCACCTTCGGCATCGCCGTCACCGTCGTGGGGTGGATGTCGTGGAACAGGATGACGCTGCCCGGCCGCACTGACTTGATCGCCTTGCTGGCCACCTTGGCGCTGTCCCGGTGACGCCAGTCCAGGGTGTCCACGCTCCACAGCACCATCGGCCGCGTGGTCTGCAGGCGGACGGTCGCGTTGAGCGCGCCGTACGGCGGGCGGACGAGCTTCGGCCGGACGCCGGTGGCCGCCTTGATGGCCTGGTCGGTACGGGCGAACTGGGCGCGCACCCCGGCGACCGACAGCTTCGTCAGGTCGGGGTGGGACCAGGTGTGGCTGCCGATCTCGTGCCCGGCCGCGTACGTCCTGCGGACGACGGACGGGTTCGCGGCGACGTTCTGGCCGACGACGAAGAACGTGGCCCGGGCCCGGTGGGACGACAGGTGACGCAGGAGCGCGTCGGTGTACCGGCCGGGGCCGTCGTCGAAGGTGAGCGCCACGCACTTGGCGCGGCGGCAGTCGACCGGCTTGGCGGAGGCCGCGTGGATCGTGGTGATCAGCGGTTCGAGCGAGGCTGCCCGGGTCGCCTCGGTCCACATGTCGCGGGCGGCCGCGTGTGACGAGCTGAGCCACTGGGCCCGCGCGGCCGAGGATAAGATCCCCGGGGTCCCGCCGGTGCCGGCCTGGGCCGGGCCCGCGGTGGTGGTCCGTGCGGCTCCCGTGGTGCCGGCCTGGGCCGGGTCCGCGGTGGTGGCGAGGTGGCCCGCGCCACAGGTCGCCGTCAGCAGGACGGCCGTGGCGATCGCCCTCGCCGTCCCCCGTCTCGCCCCGGCCCGGGCAGGCCGCGGCGACATCGCGCCGATGTTCATCGATCCCCCTTGCGCACCGCCCCCGGTGCGTCACCCCTGAGCGACGACCCTGGCGACCGCCAGGACCGTTCCAACGGATTGGACTACCGTCGTTCGCCCCTGGTTCGCGGGAGACCGCTTTCCGGATGACGCGGCCGGCGGATCAGGAGCCGGCCGGGGGCAGCAGGGGCGGCCGACAAGGGGCTGGGGCAGCACGCGGGCGGCGACCGGGGACCGGTCAGGTGTGGCCGACCTCGCGTAGCCCCGCCAGGGCGGCCTCGGCGAACGCCGTGACCACCTCGCCGCCCTGCACCGGCGGCCACACCGCCGAGGTGGACCAGGTCAGCCGGGGCTCGTCGATCGGCCGCCAGACCAGCCCGGCCGGCAGCTCGTCGTAGGGCTCCTCGTTCAGGTGCGCGCCCAGACCGGACATGACCAGGCCGTGCACGAAGTGGGGGTTGCGGGCGTGCCGGATGGCGCTGGGCAGGAAGCCGTTGTCGCGGCACGCCTCCAGCATGTGGTCGTACAGGTGCGGTGCCATCTCGCGCGGGAAGATCACCAGGGGTGAGCCGTCGAGGGTGCGCAGGCGTACGACGTCCTGGCAGGCGGCCCGGTGGCCGACCGGCAGCACCACGCCCAGCCTGCGGTGCACGACCTGGCTCGACTCCAGCCCCACCGTGTCGCAGGGGTGCCTGACCAGGCCCGCGTCCAGCTCCTCCGCGCGCAGCTTGGCGAGCTGGCCGGCGGTGGTCAGCTCGTGCAGCTCCAGCAGCACGTCGGGGACGCGCTCGGTGAACCCGGTCACCAGCGTCCTGAGCGCCATCGGCGTGGTGTCCGGCGGCACGCCCGCGCGCAGCACCCCCGACGCGCCCGGCCGGATGCGGCGCATGGCCTCGCGGGCGGCGTCGGCGCGGTCGAGGACGCCCCGGGCGTGCTCCAGCAGCAGCGCACCGGCCTCGGTCAGCGTGACGCGGTGCGGGTTGCGGTCGAACAGCCGCACCCCCAGCTCCCGCTCCAGGTCGCGGATGCGCTGGGACAGCGGCGGCTGCGCCATGTGCAGCCGCTCCGCCGCCCGCCCGAAGTGCAGCTCCTCGGCCACGGCGACGAAATAGCGCAGGTGGCGTAGCTCCATCGGCCTCACCATATCGCTCTGGTATGGCCAGAGGTCGACATTGGTGTTGGCCACCGCCCGGTCCCACCTGGTTGTATCCCGGCAAGCCCGTTGACCTGCGAAGGGACGCTTGTGACTGTGCTGCTGGACCGCGATGGACCCGTCGCGGTGATCACCCTGAACCGGCCGGAGAAGCTGAACGCCTGGACCGCCGACATGCGGGAACGGCTGATCGAGCTGCTGCGCGAGGTGGGGGCCGACCCCCAGGTGGGCGCGGTCGTCCTCACGGGCGCCGGGCGGGCGTTCTGCGCCGGCCAGGACCTCGGCGAGACGGCCACGATCGACCCCGACGACCACGCGGCCTCCGACGCCTGGATCGACGGCTTCGACCGGCTCTACCGGGCGGTGCTCGACCTCGACAAGCCCGTCGTGGCCGCGGTGAACGGGGTGGCGGCCGGGTCCGGGTTCCAGTTCGCGCTGCTGGCGGACCTGCGCATCGGCCACGCCGGCGTCCGGATGGGCCAGCCGGAGGTGCTGTCCGGTATCCCGAGCATCACCGGCATCTGGGCCATGTGGCACGTCCTCGGCCGGGCTGGTCGCGGCGACGGGCAGCGCGATCGCGCCGGCTGGCTACATGGTGGTGATCGCCGTGGTGTCGCTGATCGTGGTGCTGACGTCGTTCAAGGAGACGCGCGGGCTGCGCCTGGACCGCGGGGTGGACGCGACGGCGCCGGCCGCGCGGGCTTGACAGCCGGCCGGGGCTGGTCTTCTCTCGACCCATCGGGGTCGGGAGGGGAGCCCTGGCATGCGTGTGATCCGTCGATCCGTCCTTGCCCTGATCACCGCCCTGATCGCCGCGGGCGCGCCGGTCGTCGTACCGGCCGGTCCGGCGCTCGCCGGGGCGCCCGCGGCGGGCGCGCCCGGCGCGGCGTCGCACTTCGGGATGGCCCGCAAGGACTGCGTGGGCACGGCCGCCGGCCGCGCCTCCAAGGTCTGGTACACCGTCGCCGGCGGCGTCCTGTCCGACGTGTACGAGCCCACGATCGACAACACCAACGTCGAGACCATGCAGTTCGTCGTGACCGACGGGAAGACGTTCACCGAGCTGCAGGCCCGTGACACCACCTACCAGGTGAGCACCGACCGCTCCGGCATGACCTGCACGATCACCTCGGCCAGCCGGACCGGCCGCTACCGCCTGACCACCACCTACGTCACCGACCCGGGCAGCGACGCCGTCGTCGTGCGCACCCGCCTCCAGCCCGCCGGCCTGCGGCTGTACGTGCGGCTCGACGCGAGCGTGAACGGCAACGGCGGCGGCGGGCAGCCCAACGGCGGCGCCGACAGCGGCGTGGTGGACGGCCCCACCGGCGCCCCCGTCGTCTGGGACGCCAACACCGAGACCTCCGCCCCGGCCCGCGACTACGCCGTCCCCACGTATCTGGCGCTGCGGGCCGAGCGGCGCCTGCCGCGGGCGAGCGTCGGGTACGCCGGCACGCCCGGCGACGGCATCGCCCAGCTCGACACCGCCCGCGAGCTCACCCCCTACACCGAGGCCCCGTCCGGCAACGTGGCCGCCACCGCCCGGCTGCCGATCGACGGCAGGGGAGAGGTGACGTTCGCGCTCGGCTTCGGGCGGAGCCGGGCCGCCGCGCTGCGCACCGCCGGCGAGGCCGCCGCCCGCCCGTTCGAGGGCACCCGGGCCCGGTACGAGGCCGGCTGGGCCGCCTACGACGCCGGGCTCCGCAGGCCGCCGAACGGGCTGGGCGACCTCTACCGGCTGTCGGCGAACGTGCTGAAGGCCAGCGAGGACAAGACGTTCCCCGGGGCGGTCGTGGCGTCCCTGGCCAGCCCGTGGGGGCAGGCGGTCGGGGCCGGGGAGCTGGCCGGCGGCAAGGCGGTCTTCTTCGGCTCCTACCGCGAGGTGTTCTCCCGCGACCTGTACGAGGCGTTCACCGGCTTCCTCGCCGCCGGCGACGTGGCCACCGCCCGCGCCACGGCCCGCTTTCTGCTGGAACGCCAGCAGCTGCCCGACGGCCGGCTGCCGCGCAACTCCCTGCTGAACGGGAAACTGGCCCCCGACTCGGGCGGCGACCAGCTCGACGAGACCGCGTACCCGCTGCTCATGGCCTACCAGGCGGGGCTGGCGGGCGACGCCGGGCTGTGGCCGCACGTGCGGGCGGCGGCCGACTTCGTGGTCTCGCACGGGCCCGCGTTCGGGGTGGAGCGGTGGGAGGAGCAGTCCGGATTCTCGCCGTCCACGATCGCGGCCCAGATCGCCGGGCTGGTCGCGGCCGGGGAGATCGCCGCCCGGCAGGGCGACCAGGACCGGGCCAGGATCTACCGGGCCACGGCCGACCACTTCGCCCGCTCGGTCAAGGCGTGGACGGTCACCACGACCGGCCCGTACGCGCCCCGCTACTTCCTGCGCCTGTCGCGCACCGGCGACCCGGACGCGGCGGTGTCGTACAACCTGGGCAACGGAGGTCCCACCGAGGACCAGCGGCGCGTGGTGGACGCGGGCTTCCTGGAGCTGACCCGGCTGGGCATCCTGCCGCCCGGCGACCCCGACGTGCTGGCCAGCCTGCCGGTCGTGGACCGCGTGCTCCGGCGCACCACCGCCCGCGGCCCCGGCTGGTACCGCTACGGCTCCGACACCCCCGGCACCGAGGACGGCTACGGCGACTGCCACGAGCCCGACCCCACCTCCTGCGCGCCGTCCGGCCGGCCGTGGCCCACCGGCAACACGGGCTCGGGCCACGTGTGGCCGGTCCTCGCCGGCGAGCGGGCCGAGCAGGCGCTGCAGAGCCGCGACCCCGGCACGGCCGCCGCGCTGCTGTCGGCCATGCGCGGGATGGCGTCGGGCACCGGCCTGATCCCCGAGCAGGCGTGGGAGAACCCGGACCTGGCCGCCTCCCCGTACGGCACCGACCCGGCCACCGCCTCCATCGGCTTCCGCGACGGCGGGCCCGCCGGCTCGGCGTCCCCGCTGACGTGGGCGCAGGCCCAGGTCGTCCGGCTCGTCCTGTCCCTCGGCTCCACCAGGCCCGTCGAGCAGCCCGACGTCGTACGGCGCCGCTACGCGACCATGCCGCAGGCCGCCCCGCTCACCGTCACCGGCCCGGCCGACGGCACCGCGGTCGCCGGCTCGTCGGTGGCCGTCGCGGGCACCACGGCCCCGGGAGCGCGGGTGGACCTCGCCGCCACGCCCATCGACACCGGTGCCCCCACCAAGGTCGTCTCGGTGCGCGCGGGCTCCGACGGCGCCTTCTCGGCCGTGGCCCCGGTCTCGTTCGGGGAGGTCGTGCTCACCGTCACGGCGACCGCCCCCGACGGCCGCACCGCGTACGCGCGGCGCACGGTCATCGGCGACATCGTGGGCGCCGCGACCGTGCTCGACGTCGCCGACCCGGACGGCGACGACGACGGCCCCGGCACCTACGCCTACCCGACGGCCGCCGACTTCCACGACGGGGCGTTCGACCTGCGCAGGTTCCAGGTCATCACGGACGCGAGCACCGTCTACCTGCGGGCCGAGCTGCGCGACCTCAGCCCCACCTTCGGCAACCAGATGGGCGCCCAGCTCCTCGACGTCTACGTGCGGGACCCGGCCGTGGCCACGACCTCGACGGAGGCGGCGTTCCCGCAGCGCAACCACCGGATCGCCGAGCAGGACGCCTGGTCGCAGCGGGTGGAGGCGCAGGGGTTCGCCGCGCCGGTGTGGGTGACCGCCGCGGGCACGGCCGTGGCGGGCGCGGCGGTCCGGGCGTCCGGGACCACGCGGACGATCACGATCGCCCTGCCCAGGACGGCCTTCGGCACGCCGGGGCCGGGGTGGCGCTTCGCCGTGGTGCTCACCGGCCAGGACGGGTTCAGCGCCGACCAGGCCAGGGGGTTCGCCGCGACGCCGCAGCCGTACCAGTTCGGGGTGTGCGCGCCCGGCGGCACCGGCCCGCTCTGCGCGGTGGACCCGGGCACGGTGCCGAAGGCGCTCGACGTGATCGTCCCGGCGGGGCAGTCGCAGGCGGACGTGCTGAACCCGCTCCTGGGCCCGGTGACCGTCCCCGCGGTCCCGGTCCCCTGACCCGGGACCGCGGGGACGGCGATCAGTCGCGGCTCCAGGAGCGCTGGAGCGCGTCGCGGATCCGGCGGCCGGCCGGGGGCGGGACGTCCCCGTTGGCCGCCGGCGTCAGCGCGGGCGGGGCAGGGGAGGCGGGCGGCACGAGCACGACCTGCTCCTCCTCGGTCACCGGCCGTTCGACCTCGGTGAACCCGCCTTCGGGCCCGCGGACGATCACGCCGGTCTCCACGCCGTGCTCGACCGTGTGCCGATCACGCTCCTGCAGCCCCAGGCAGATCCGCCGGGTGACCTCGTACGCCAGCACCGGCCCCACGACGAACGCCACGCGGAAGATCCACGTCGTCGCGTTCAGCGAGATGTCGAAGGTGGAGGCGATCACGTCGTTGCCCCCGGCCGCCCACAGCACCCCGTAGTACACGACGCCCGCGACCCCGAGCCCCGTCCGCTTCGGCGCGTTGCGCGGCCGGTCCAGCAGGTTGTGCACGGTGTTGTCACGGGTGACCCACCGCTCCACGAACGGGTAGAGCGCCAGGCCGGTGAACAGCAGCCCCGGCGCCGCCAGCGCGGGGATCAGCACGCTCATGGTCACGGTGTAGTCGAACACGGTGAACTCCCACGGCGGCATGAGCCGCAGCGCGCCCTCCAGGAACCCCATGTACCAGTCGGGCTGGGAACCGGCGCTGACCGTGCTGGGCACGTACGGCCCGTACAGCCAGATGGGGTTGATCTGGAACACCGTGGCCAGCAGCGCGACCACCCCGGTCACCCACAGCAGGAACGCCGTCGTCTTCGCCAGGAACGCGGGGTAGAAGGGGATCCCGCTCACCTGGCGGTTGCCGACCCCCTTCTCCCGGAACTGCGTGTGCGTCTGGTGCCACGTCAGCACCACCGCGTGCAGCGGGATCAGCAGGAGCAGCAGGCCGGGGATCAGCAGCACGTGGAGGCTGTAGAGCCGGGGGATGATGTCGCCGCCGGGGAACTCCCCGCCGAACAGGAACATCGCCACGTACGTCCCCACCAGCGGTATCGAGATCAGCACGCCGTGCAGGATGCGCAGCCCAGCCCCGGACAGCAGGTCGTCGGGCAGCGAGTAGCCGAACAGCCCGTTGAGCATCACCAGCCCGAACAGGGCCACGCCGATCAGCCAGTTCAGCTCGCGCGGCTTGCGGAAGGCGGCGGTGAAGAAGTTGCGCAGCAGGTGCACCACGATCCCGCCGAGGAAGATCAGGGTGCCCCAGTGGTGCATCTGCCGGATCAGCAGGCCGCCGCGCACCTCGAAGCTGATCTCGAGGGAGGACGCGTACGCCTCGCTCATCGTGACGCCGCGCAGCGGCACGTACGCGCCGTTGTAGACGACCTCCTGCATGCTCGGTTTGAAGAAGAACGTGAGGAAGACGCCCGTGATCAGGACGACCACGAACGCGTAGAGGGCGATCTCCCCCAACAGGAACGTCCAGTGGTTGGCGAACGCCTTGCGCATCGCCCTGTTCAGGAATCGGGCGCCGCCGACGCGATCGTCCAGCGCCCTGGCCAATGAGCCGACTTTCATCGTCACCCCGCACCCGGCTCGGTTGCATCGTCATGAGTACGACCGATTAGGGCGGCGAAATGTGACAGTTCCCGGGGTTATGTCGCTGCTTTCCTAGGCGAAGCGCTCCACGGTGACGGGGATGAGGCCCTGCTCGCGGACCGCCTGCCGGTGATGGTGCAGCAGGGCGCCGAGCGTGGTGACCGGGCCCGCGCCCAGCCGCGCGGTCACGTCCACGCACCAGGCGATGCCCGCGCCGATCCGGCGCAGCTCCCAGGTGAAGCCGTGGCCGCCGGAGCTGGCCGAGGCCTTGCCGACCACGCGCGGGTCGCCGGTGGGCTCCAGCCGCAGGGCCGTACGCGCGTTCGCCAGCCCGTCGGCGCCGAGCTCCCCGGCGAACAGGATGCGGTAGCGGCGCGCACCGGAGCCGTTGCCCAGGTTGAGCGGGGCCGTCGTGGGCAGGTGGCGGCGCTCCTGGAACAGGGTGCGCAGCCCGGCCTCCTCCGGCAGCTCGCCGCCTCCGAGGCGGGCGAAGGCGGCGCACGCCTCCTGCCTGCTCACCGGCGTCACCCGCCCGCGCAACGCGGTGTCGGCGCGGATGGCCCGGCTCAGCTCGGCCGAGGCGGACCAGGCTCCGGTGTCCGGTCTCCACTCGGCGCCGTCGATGCCGGCCGCCGTGTAGTCGTCGCACAGGACGAACTCCTCCACCAGGAGGCCTGCGGGCGATCGGTCGCCCGCTGTCGCGGAGATCAGGTAGTAGTCCACCGGGCCATGATTGTGGTCGGCCGAGCGCCGGATCAAGATCATTGACCCGCGCGGCGGCGGGTGTCGCGCGCGCCCGGCGCGCGATCCGGACGGCGGCTGGCGCGGGATCCAGACGGTCGGCACCTCCGCGGCGTCCGCGGGCCGGCAGACCAGGCGGAACGCCGCAGTTCGCCCGGGCCGAGGCGGACCTGGCCGAGGCCGGCCGCATCTGCGTCGAGCACGACCTGGGGTTCAGGCTGGCGTTCGTGCTGCAGAACCACGGCTGGATCAAGGCGGTGCGGGGGCACGCGCTGCCCGCGCTCCGGCTCTTCGAGGAGGCCGAGCAGCGGCTGCGCGACCGGCCGGCCGGTCGCGGGGGCGTCGTCGTGGTCGCCGGCCCCGACCGGGGCGGCACCGACCTGCCGGGGGCGTACGAGGAGGCAAAGGGCGTGGCCGCCCTCCACGGCGTCCCGCCGATGCTGGGACCCGGCGCCGGCGTGCGGGACGTCATGGCGGCGCTGGACGGTGCCGCGCTCGCGCACCTGGCGGCCCACGGGCGCGTCCATTCCACCAACCCGCTGTTCTCCTCGATCCTGCTGTCGGACGGCCCGCTGACGGCCTACGACCTGGAGACCCTGCCCCGCGCCCCCGAGCTGGTGGTCCTCGCGGCCTGTGACGTCGGCCGGTCCGCCGTGCTGGCCGGCGACGAGATCCTCGGGTTGTGCGCCACCCTGCTCGCCCAGGGGACCCGCCAGATCATCGTCCCGGTGATCTCCATTCCCGACATCGAGACGGCGCCCGTCATGATCGCCTTCCACCGCTTGCTGGCCGCCGGCAGGACGGCGGCGCAGGCACTGGCCGGCGCCCAGATGTCGGCCTCCGGCGGCCCGGCCGCGCAGGTCTCGGCCAGGTCCTTCGTCAGCCTGGGCGCCGACGGGGGCTCACGCCCGCGTGAGCGCCGTCCTTCGGTACCCCGCATGCGCATGGGCGAGGCCGATGCGGGCAGGAGTCCCGCCGAATCTCTGAAAACGGTCTAATGTGAATGATTGCCTACAAGTCAGGCGCGGGAGGCATCGGCGATGCGGAACGGCCGGACCAGCAAGATACTCGTGAGCACCCTCACGGCGGCGCTGCTCGTGACCGCCGGCTGCACCTCCTCGGGCGGCGGCGTCGGGGAGCCGGGCACGTCCCCGCAGGCCCAGGGCCCGGTGGCCAGGCTGTCGATCACGCCCGCCGACGGGACGAAGAAGGTGGCCCCGGACACCGGGATCAGCGTCAAGGCCACCGGCGGGCAGGTCACGAAGATGACCGTGGCCGACGCCAAGGGCCGTACGGTGAAGGGCTCCGTGGGCGCGGACGGGATGTGGCGGCCCCAGTGGCCGCTGCGGCCCTCGACCGCGTACACGGTCAGCGCGCAGGCCACCGGCACGGACGGCAAGCAGGTGACGGGGGAGTCCACGTTCACCACGCTCAAGCCGAAACGGGTGCTGGACAGCGGCATGTCGCCCCTGGACGGCGAGAAGGTCGGCGTGGGGATGCCCGTGCAACTGCTGCTCTCGCAGCCGGTGACGGCCAGGAAGGACCGGGCCGCGGTCGAGCGGTCGCTGGTGGTGCGGATGTCGCAGCCGGTCGAGGGCGCGTGGAGCTGGGTGAGCGACCGGGAGGTCCAGTTCAGGCCGCGTGAGTACTGGCCGGTCGGCCAGAAGGTGACGGTCGTGGCGCACCTGGCCGGCCTGCGGGCCGGGCCCGGCCTGTGGGGGACCAAGGACCGCAGCCTGACCTTCACCGTCGGGCCCGAGCACATCACCAAGGTCAGCGCCGAGACCCACCGGGCGGTCGTCCGGAAGGACGGCGAGGTCGTCAAGACCATCCCGGTCAGCCTGGGCAAGCCGGGCGACGACAGCTACTCCGGCGTCATGATCGCCCAGGAGAAGGCCGCGGACATCGTCATGGACTCGGCCACGATCGGCGAGCCCGGCGAATACCGCATCCGGACGAAGTGGAACGTCCGCATGACCTACAGCGGCACATTCTTCCACGCCGCCCCCTGGTCCACCGGCGCGCAGGGCAGCTCCAACGTCAGCCACGGCTGCGTGAACGCCAGCCCCGCCAACGCCCGCTGGTTCTACGAGTTCACCCAGCGCGGCGACATCATCGAGGTCACCGGCACCTCCAGGAAGCTGGAGTTCGGCAACGGGCCGACGCCGTGGGCGAAGTCATGGGAGGAGTGGCTGGCCGGCAGCGCACTGGGCGAACCGGTCAATGGATGACACCGGTCGGGCGCTTCGCGGGTACGGAGTGCGGGGCGCAGACTGGGAGGATGACACCGGCGTCGAAGGAAGGCGTTGTGATTGCGGGTGCCTGCTGACGGAACCGGCCGAGGGCTGTTCCGGCTCCCGGCCATGGCCCTGTGGCTGCTGGTCTGGCTGCTGAACGCGTACGAGTTCCTGGTGGCCTTCTAGGCGCTCGTCCCGGGCACGACCAGGCCCGATTCGTACGCGAAGACCACCAGCTGGGCTCTGTCGCGCGCCCCGAGCTTGATCATCGATCTGCTCACGTGGGTCTTGGCGGTGGCGCCGCTGATCACCAGGTGCGCGGCGATCTCGTCGTTCGACATGCCCTTGGCGACCAGGGCGACGATCTCCTGCTCGCGGGCGGTCAGCAGGTCCAGCCCGGGGGAGGCGACGGGGCGGGGCGGGGTGCTGACGTACTCCTCGATGAGGCGGCGCGTCACCGAGGGGGACAGCAGCGCGTCGCCGCGGGCGGCCACCCGCACCGACTGCAGCAGGTCGCCCGGCTCGATGTCCTTGAGCAGGAAGCCGCTGGCGCCGGCCCTGAGGGCGGCGAAGACGTACTCGTCGAGGGCGTAGTTGGTGAGGATCACCACGCGTACGGCGTCCAGGTCGCGGGAGGCGCCGATCCTGCGGGTGGCCTGGATGCCGTCCATCAGCGGCATGCGCACGTCGAGCAGCGCCACGTCCGGCAGCAGCCGCCGGGCCAGCTCGACGGCCTGCGCGCCGTCGCCCGCCTCGCCGACCACCGTGATGTCGTCGGTGAGCTCCAGCAGGGCCTTGAAGCCGGCCCGGATCAGCGGCTGGTCGTCGGCCAGCAGTACCCTGATCATGCGGCGACCCGGACGGGGAGCTCGGCGCGGACCGCGAAGCCGCCGCCCTCGCCGGGGCCCGCGGTGAGCGAGCCGCCGATGGCGACCGCGCGCTCGCGCATCCCGATCAGCCCCATCCCGGGGCTCATCCCGGGGCCGGAGACGGGGCCCGGCTCGCCGTCGTTCTCCACCCGCAGCACGACCATCGAGGGATCGTACTCGACGGCCACCGTGACGGCCGCCGCGCCCGCGTGCCGCAGCACGTTGGTCAGGGCCTCCTGCGCGATCCGGTAGGCCGCCCGGTCCACGGCCGGCGGCAGCGCGTACGGGTCGCCGGAGACCGTGTGCGCCACCCGCAGCCCCGCCCCCTCGGCCCTGGAGACCAGCCGGGGCAGCTCCGACAGCCCGGTCTCGACCTCCTCCGGGTGCCGCAGCACGCCCAGCGTGGAGCGTAGCTCGCGCATCGCCTCGTGCCCCGACTCCTTGATCGCCGCCAGCGCCTCCCTGACCCGTTCCGGATGCCGCTCCAGCAGCTCCATGGCCAGCGCGGCCTGCACGTTGACGACCGAGATGCTGTGGGTGAGCGAGTCGTGCAGCTCCTGCGCGATCCACAGCCGCTCCTCGCCCGCCCGGCGCAGCGCGGCCTCCTCCCGGGTGCGCTCGGCCTCCTCCGCCCGCTGCTCCACCGCCCGCAGGTACGCCCGGCGGGCCCTGATCACCTCGCCGGCCACCACCATTGCCACCAGCCAGCCGCTCAGCAGCGTCATCGAGTTTCCGGCGGCGGGATCCGCGGGCGACAGCGCCATCAGCCCGTACACCGCCCCGGCCAGCGCCACCGCCAGCCAGACCGCCGCCCTGCGGCGGCCGAGCACGGCGAGGGTGTAGATCGAGGCCAGCGCGGGCGCGGCGGCGAACACGCCCGGGTAGTGGGCCGCGTAGTAGACGACCCCGCAGGCGGCCGCGACGATGCCCGCGGCCAGCGGGGCGGTGCGCCGGAAGGCGAGCGACAGGGCCGCGACCGTGATCAGCGTCAGGCCCAGCGGGTCGAGCGGCCGCTCGAAGGGTCCGGTCCACGACAGGTTCGCGTACGTGCCCGGCACGATCGCCGTCAGGGCGCCCAGCGCGACGAGCGCGTCCATCCTCCGGGTGTTCATGCAGAACAAGGTAGGCGACGGCGTTCAGGCCGGGCGTCATCCCCCGGTCGTACGTTCCCGGCTCAGGACGTCCTGCGTACGACCCCGGGAGTACGCGGGGAGGCCCTCCCGCGTGGGATGTGACCAGGGGCTCCTCCTTGGAGCATGTCGGGCATGACCTCCTTGAACACCGCACCGCCGCCCGGCTGGATCGTCTGGTCGTTGCGGGTCCTGGCCACCGCGCACCTGACCGGGGTGCTGGCGCAGGCCGTGCTCGCCGGGCTGTTCGTCACCGGCGACGTGGACCTGCTGACCTGGCACCGGGACAACGCCGGCGTCACCCACAGCCTGCTCTACCTGCAGCTCGTGGCCGCCGTGCTGCTGTGGCGGCCGGGCCGGGGGCCGCTGTGGCCGGCGCTGGCCAGCCTGGGCATCGTGGCGGCGGAGACGGTGCAGGTGGTGCTGGGGCAGTCCCGGCTCGTCGCGCCGCACTTCCCGCTCGGCATGGCCGTCTTCGGCCTGTCCGCCGCCTTCACCGCCTGGGCCTGGCGCGCCTTCCGCACCCCCGCCGCCGCGGGCGCGGCATGAGCGCGGGCGTTTCCCGGCGGGCGTTTCTCGGGGTGCTGGGCGCGGCGGGGGTCGCCGCGGTCGCCGGTTGCGGTGGGCCGCACGAGAAGGCGGGGCAGCTTCTGGTGAGCCGGGCTCCCCTGCCCGAGCCCTTCACGGTCCCGCTGCCGATCCCCGAGGCCGCCCGGCCGGTACGTCCCGGGCACTACGAGGTGACGCAGCGGGTGGCCGCGGCGGAGATCCTGCCCGGCCTGCGCACGGAGGTGTGGGGTTACGGCGGCACCTTCCCCGGCCCCACGTTCGAGCTGCGGCGCGGCGTCCCCGTCACGGTCAGCGTGCGCAACGAGCTGCCCGTGCCCACCTCCACGCATCTGCACGGCGGCGTCACCCCGCCCGCCTCCGACGGCTACCCGACCGACCTGGTCGTGCCGGCCGGCCACGCCGCGCACCGCGGTCACCCGGGGGAGGTGCTGCACCAGGTGGTGAAGGACTACCGCTACCCGGTGGAGCAGCGGGCCGCCACGCTCTGGTACCACGATCACCGCATGGACTTCACCGCGCCGCAGGTGTGGCGGGGGCTGGCGGGGTTCGCGCTGGTCCGCGACGCGGAGGAGGACGCGCTGCCGCTGCCCGGGGGCGAGCGGGAGCTGCCGCTGCTGATCTGCGACCGGGCGTTCGAGGAGGACGGCTCCTTCCGCTACCCCCAGGCGTACGGCGGCGACCCGGCCGCCCACGGCGGCGGGACGGCCGCGCACGGGGCTGCCCACGGCGGCGGGACGACCGGGCCCAGCGGTGGGCCCAGCGGTGAGCACGGAGGTGGGCACGGAGGTGGGCACGGCGGTGGGCACGGCGGTGGGCCCAGCGATGGGCACGGCGGTGACTGGCAGGCGCTCGACGGCGGCTACATGGAGGGCGTCGAGGGGGACGTGATCCTGGTCAACGGCGCGCCCTGGCCGGTGGCCGAGGTGAGCGCCACCCGCTACCGGCTGCGGCTGCTGAACGCCTCCAACGCCCGCAGGTACCGCCTCCGGCTCACCCCCGGCGGCCGGTTCACCCAGATCGGCAGCGACGCCGGCCTGCTGGCCGCGCCCGTGGTCCACGACACGATCCCGATCTCCCCGGGCGAGCGCTACGACGTCGTCGTGGACTTCTCCGCGTACCCGGTGGGCACGGCGGTCACCCTGGTCAACACCCTGGCCGGCGGCCCGGCGGGAAACGTCATGCGCTTCGTCGTCACCCGCCGGGCCCCCGACGACAGCGCCGTCCCGGCCCGGCTGTCCCGCCCGCCGGACCGGCCGCGCGCCGTCACGACCCGCGCGTTCGACTTCCGCAGGACGGACGACGTCTGGACGGTCAACGGCCACCCCTACCGCCCCGGCGTCCCGCTGGCCCGCGCGCGCCTGGGCACCGCCGAGGTCTGGCGGCTGACCAGCGACTTCCACCACCCCGTGCACGTGCACCTGGCCCACTTCCAGGTGCTGGCCAGGAACGGCCGGCCACCCGCGGCGACGGACGCGGGCTGGAAGGACACGGTGGACGTGCGCCCGTACGAGGTCGTGGACGTGCTCCTGCGCTTCGACGGCTACCGTGGCCGGTACATGCTCCACTGCCACAACCTGGAACACGAGGACATGGCGATGATGGCGGACTTCGAGGTGATCTGATCGGCTCAGGACCCTCCCGATCAACCCCGGCAAACTACTAAGTTGATCCCGTAGGGGACAATTCATCGGATGACATTGTGCCCCTCGTCTGACGGAGCTTAGGAGCAGGCATGCAGATCGTACGGTTCACCAGCCCCCTGACCGGCGCCGACGCAGTGGGAGTCGACGACGGTGAGCAGGTGGTGGAGCTGTCCGGGGTCACCACCGTGGGCGAGCTGCTCCGGCTGTCCTCCGATGGGCTGCGCGAGCGATGCGCGGCGGCGGACGGCCCGCGGCACCCGTCCCGGTCCGTGAGCCGGCTCGCCCCGGTGGACGGGCGCATGGAGGTGTGGGCGGCCGGCGTCACCTACCGGCGCTCGCGCGAGGCCCGGGTGCTGGAGAGCGAGCGGGCCGCCGACGTGTACGAGCTGGTCTACGACGCCGAGCGGCCGGAGCTGTTCTTCAAGTCGGTCGCGTGGAAGGTCTCCGGTGACGGCGGCCGCATCGCGGTGCGCGAGGACTCGGAGATCGACGTGCCGGAGCCCGAGCTCGGCCTGGTGCTGAACGCGCACGGCGAGATCGTCGGCTACACCGTGGTGAACGACGTCAGCTCGCGCACCATCGAGGGCGTCAACCCGCTCTACCTGCCGCAGGCCAAGATCTACCTGGGCGGCTGCGCGGTGGGGCCGGCGATCAGGCCCGCGTGGGAGGTCGCCGACCCGTACGCGCTGGACATCTCGCTGAGCATCGCCAGGGCCGGGGAGACCGTGTGGGCGGGCAAGGCCAGCACCTCCCAGCTCAACCGGCGTCTGGACGACCTGGCCGGCTACCTGTTCCGGGCCGACGCCTTCCCGGACGGCGCGATCCTGGCCACCGGCACGTGCCTGGTCCCCGACCTGCCCTTCACGCTCCAGGACGGCGACACGGTGACCATCGGCATCGCCGAGATCGGCACGCTGGCCACCACCGTGGTCAGGGGCCTGGCGGCCATGCGGTGACCATGCGGTGATGGCGTGAACCTGCAGCAGCTCCGCTACGCCGTGGCGCTCGCCGAGGAGCTCAACTTCGGCCGCGCGGCGCTGCGCGAGGGTGTCCGGCAGCCGCCGTTCAGCCAGCAGATCGGCAAGCTGGAGGAGGAGCTGGGCGTGCAGCTGTTCGAGCGGACGACCAGGCACGTGCGGCTCACGCCGGCGGGGGAGGCGTTCGTCGCGGAGGCGCGTACGAGCCTGGCGCACGCCGAGCTGGCCGCCGAGGCGGCCAGGCGGGCGGGCCGGGGCGAGGCGGGGCGGCTGGCCATCGGGTTCGTCGGGTCGGCGACCAACCTGACGCTGCCGAGGGTGCTGCGGCGCTTCCGCGCCCGCTACCCCGCCGTACAGGTGGAGCTGCGCGAGCTGACCACCGCGCAGCAGGCCGAGGAGCTGCGGCAGGGCCTGCTCGACGTCGGCCTCCTGCACGCGCCGCTGGCCGGGGCCGCCGCCGAAGTGCTGTCCACCCGGACGGTGGCCCGCGAGCTGCTGCTCGCCGCCCTGCCCAGCGGCCATCCGCTGGCCGCCCGCACGCCGCTGCCGGCCTCGGCGCTGGCGGGGGAGCCGTTCGTGATGTTCCCCCGCCGGTACGGGCCCGGCCTGTACGACCAGATCACCGCCGTGGCCAGGGCGGCCGGGTTCGAGCCCCGGATCGTCCAGGAGGCCGTGCAGATGCAGACCATCGTGGGCCTGGTCGCGGCGGGGATCGGCGTGTCGATCGTGCCCGAGTCGGTGGCCCGGTTGCGGCGCGGTGACGTGGTGTTCCGGCCGCTGTCGCCGGAGACCAGGGTCGTCACGCTGGACGTGACCTGGCGCACCGGCGACCCGAACCCGCTCGTGCGGAACTTCTGCTCGCTGTTCCCCGCCTCACCAGGGTGACGGGGGCGGGGGCGCCACGACCGGCGGGCGGTCGTCGCAGGTGATGGTGTTCGGCAGCAGCCACGGCGCCAGCCAGCCCCCGTCGTTGCCGCCGCGATCGGCCAGCGAGAACTCCGAGCCGGTGGCGGGGAAGCCGAACGACCCGCAGTTGTTGACCCCGACCGCGCCGACGTTGCGCGCGTCGACGTTCTCGAACGTGGCCGACCCCTTCACCCGCGCGCTGACCACCGAGGTGCCGGTGCCGTCCACCCGGATGTCCTTGAAGTGCACGTTGTCGATCGAGTGGAGGTCCTTCACCGACCACTCGCTCACCAGCATGATCGCGTTGTAGGTGTTGTCCAGGAAGTGGTTGCCGGTCACCCTGATGTCGGCGGAGATGTCCCGCTCCAGCGCGTAGAACCAGATGGCGCCCAGGCCGATGTTCCAGTTCAGCTCGTAGGTGCCGGACCTGACCGTCGTGTTGCCGGTGATGTCCAGCCGCCCGGTGAACGGCTCGGCGCCGAAGCGGGAGCCCACCTGGAGCGCGCTGCCCTCCCTGATCGGGTCGGCGATCAGGTTGGCGGAGATCGTGTTGTCCCCGCCGCCGTAGACGGCGATGCCGTTGGCCAGCGTGGGCGTCTGCACGGTGTTGTGGTCGAACGTGTTGCCGGTGTTGGCGCTCTTCTCCGACCACATGGCCAGGGCGTCGTCGCCGGTGTTGCGGATGAAGTTGTTCGACACGACCGAGTTCGTGACACCGGTGTGGAAGTTGAGGGCGTCGGCGACCTGGTCGACGATGACGTTGTTCGTGATCCGCACGTTCGTCATCGGGCCGTCGAGCCAGATGCCGACCTTGGTGTGGCGGATGTGCAGGCCGTCGATGGTCGAGTCGCTCATCGCGCCGCCGATGCCGTTGACCTGGTCGGTGTCGATGCGCTCGCGCACGTCGCCCTCGATCGCGAAGTCCGACAGGTGCACGTCGCGGCTGCCGCCCTCGGCGGCGGGCCTGCCGTAGAAGCCGACGCCCGTGTGCACCGATCCGTCGGGAGCCGGGCTCGGGAGAGCGACCTCGCGGCCCTTGACGATCGTGTACCAGCTCCCGGCGCCGGTGATGGTCACGTCGTCCACGATGATGTGCCGGTTCACCTGGTACGTCCCCGGCGGGAGGTACACCTTCAGCCCCTTGCGCTTGGCGAACGCGACGGCCCTGTCGATCGCGTTCGCCGAGTCGCGCCGCCCGGTGGGGTCGGCGCCGAACGCCAGCACGTTGGCCGCCAGGAGCTCGACCTTCGGCGGGCCGACGAGCTCGGAGTCGAGCAGGTCGACGACCGTCCATTCGGCCCTGCTGCCGGCCGGGACCGTCAGGCGTACCCGGTCGCCCGCGCGGTAGGTGCGCCCGAGCAGCAGGCGCTGCTCGTCGTAGAAGTGGTTGGGCCGGAACGGCTTCGCGATCGCGGGCGGCGGCGTGGTGGCGCTCGGCACGCACGAGCACTCGGTGATCCACCAGTCGGGGTGCAGCAGGCCGGCGCCGGGGTCGTTGGAGAACGGGTACTGGTTGTACAGCCACGCGTACTGCGACGTCAGCGTCATCGTGGTGCGGGCCCTGCCGTTGACCGTGACGTCGAGCGGCGCCGTGATGCCGCCCCCGCCGGGCGCGTCGGGGATGCTGTAGCGCACGGTGATCGCGTTGGCCCGGGCCGGCAGCGTGAACTCCACGTGCTGCCCGGGCGCCAGCCGGACCGCCCTGCGCCCGGACGCCTCGGCGGGCAACGTGTACGCGCTGCGGTCGGGCCCGATCACCGTGCCGTTCGTCGTGGCGTTCTCCGCCTCCTGCTCGGCGAAGGCCACGTCGGCGCCCCGGCCCGCGACCAGTGCCGGATCCAGGGCCGCCCGGGTCACGACCGGGGCGGGCCCGGGGGAGTCTGCCCGGGCCGGGCCGGTGAGGCCGCAGGCCAGGGCGGCGGCGAGGAGCGCCGCGGTGAGGGTACGAGGCATCGCGGGCTCGATTCTCGCTGGTTCTTCCAGCGCTGGCTCTCTGGCGCTGGTTCTGGGGGTGAGGCGACATTAGGCCCCCCGCACACCGCTCCACAAGGCCCTGTGAACTAGTTTCAGTAATGCCTCAAATTCTTGCGGTAAACGTGTAAGCCGTTTGCGGTGCTTGCGGCGACGAGCGACAGTGGCAGCCCGCCGCACGGGTGCGTCTCGAACCCCGCCTCGCCCCGGAAGACCGACCCGCCGATCCACCTGGCCGTGTTGGAGGCCACCACCCGCCCGGCCGCACTGATCACGAACGCGGGCACCGGCACCTCGCGCAGCACCGGCACGATCTCCCCCTCGAACCGCCGCACGAACACGTCCGCCGCCGCCACCCCGGCGAACCCGCCCCCGGCCGTCACGGGCACCGACAGGGTCAGGCTGTACTCGTCGGTGCACAGGTAGTCGACGTACGGCCCGCAGATCGTCCGCTCGGCCCCTCCGGCCGGTCCCGTGTACCACTCCCAGTGTGTGTAGTCGTAGAAGGCGCTGCTGGCCGGGTCGAGGTCGCGCAGGAGCTGCACCGGCCGGCCGGACGGGTCGTCCTGCCACCACTCCAGCCACCACGGCGCGTCCGCCAGCAGGCCCGGGGCGGCGATGAACCCGATGCCGGCGACGAGCCCGCCGAGACGGCGGAACAACGCGGGCCGCAGCGTCGCCAGGTCCGCCCTGCCCAGGGGCCGTCCCGCGCGCCTCCGGTCGGCGATCAGGACCGCCGTGCGCTCCCGTACGTCGTCGAGCGCCGCGAAGACGCCCTCCACGGCCGCGCGCACGCACGCCACGGCCCGCCCCACCTCCCCATCCACGCCGTCGCGGGGATCCGGTGGGGCGGGGGTCGGGGGCTGGGGCATCGTGCACCTCCGTGCCTGGGGTCGGGCCCGCCACCACCCGCCGGCCGCCGATCCGCCCTGCGGTCAGGCGTCCGCCAGCCGCAGCCGCAGCTCGATCAGCCGTTCGATCGCGTCGAGCACATGCTGTTCGGCCAGGTCGCGGGCCTCGCCGGGGTCACCGCGGCGGATGGCCTCGGCGATGGCGCGATGCTGGGCCGTGGCCTCATGGTGCCCGCCCGGCTCGTCGTACGGAAGCCACAGCAACGGCCCGATGTCGGCCTGTAACCGGATCTCCTCCTGAGTGAGTCGTGCCGACTGCGAAGCCGCCGCGACCTCCACGTGGAAGCGCCCGTCCAGCCGCCGGAGCGCGGCCCCCGAGCCGGCCTGCGCCGAGGCCGTGGCCATGTCGTCCAGCGATCGCCACAGCGGCGCCACGTCCCCGGGCAGCGCCCGCCGGGCCGCCAGCCGCGCGGCGGCGCCGGCGATGGCCGCGTAGTGGTCGCCCAGGTCCCGC
>NZ_JBFANM010000085.1:0-47936 GCF_040674815.1 Nonomuraea sp. NPDC049709 | reverse complement strand
GTTTTGGTTTGATCGTCGGGGGTCGCCCTGTGGTTGTGGGGGGGGGGGCCCGGGTCGGGGGCGGCGGGCCCAACCCCGGTTCATCTACTGGAGCCAGGCGGACTCGTCCGCGGCCGGCTTGTGCTCGTCGGACTTGCCGTGGTCGCCCTTGCCGTCGTACGGGTGGATGACCACCTTGTCGACGGTGGAGCCGACCGGCTGAGCGGCGGTGGCACCGCTGTCGGGGCCGCACCAGTCCTCCTGGCCCAGCTCGACCGCGGCGTTGGGGGCGGCGCAGGTGCCGCTGCGCAGGTTCTCGACGACCAGCTTGTCGTCGCGGACCTGCACCTTCACGTACGTACGGACGTGCTCCTGGTTCTCGACCGAGTTGGCCCAGTGGCTCTTGGGGTTCAGCGGGTCGGGGCCGTAGTTCGGGTCCTTGGTCGTGTCCGGGGCGGTCAGGTTGTAGTACTTGGAACCGGACGCGGAGTTCGCCGTCACGTAGATGACGCCGCCCGGCCCCTGGACCACCTCGGCGGCGCCGGGCTGCTCCTTCGGGTTCGCCTTCTGGCCGTTCTTGATCTCGTAGCTGCGGGTGTAGGCGTGGTCGTGACCCTGCAGGACCAGGTCGACGCCGAGGTTCGAGAAGGCGGTCGGGAAGTCCTTGCGGCGCTGCTGGTTGTCGCCGTCGTTGGCGTGGCTGGCCGGCGAGTAGATCGAGTGGTGGTAGACGAGCACCGTGTACTTGGCGGCGTCGCCGTGCTCCTTGACGACGTCGGTGACGTACTGGATGTGCGCGGCGTCGGCGCCGTTGGCGTAGGCGTTGCTGTTCAGGTCGATGAACAGGACGTCGTTGTACTCGTACCAGTAGTCACCGCCCGACCGGGTCGTCGCGTCGCCGTTGTAGTAGGGCGCGGAACGGTCGGTGTTCGGGGTCCAGAAGTGCTGCTCGTACGCCTTGCCGCCGACGTCGTGGTTGCCGATGGTGGCGGCCCAGGGGTACTGGCGCAGCTTGTCGGGCGCGAGGAACGCGTCCCACTGCGTCTCGGTGTTGGCGGTCTCGACCTGGTCGCCGCCCGAGACCAGGAGCGCGGTCTTCGGGTTGGCGGCGAGGGCGACGTTCAGGGTGTCCGCCCATCCGGCGGCGTCCTTGGCCACGTTGCCGGAGGCGCCGATCTGCGGGTCGCCGAAGAACAGGAAGTCGAAGTCGCCCTTGAAGTCCTGCGTCTCGAAGGAGTACGTCGGGGACCAGTTGCCCTCGAAGCCGACGCGGTAGGAGTACTTGGTCTTCTTCTTCAGGCCGTCGATGGTGACGTGGGCGTTGTAGCCGCCGTTGACCTTGTTCGCGGTGATCGTGGCCGGGAAGGTGGCGGCGTGCTTGTCGAACTCGCCGTGCTTCAGCTTGGCGGTCGGTACGACCTGGACCATCTGGGGTGTGTCGGTCGAGGAGTACCAGGACACGGCACGCTGCGACTCGCCGGCGCCCACACCGAGAACGATGCCGGTGAGCTTGGCGGTGTCGGCGGCGTGGGCCGCGGTCGCCAGGCCGCTGCCGAGCATCGCGGTGATGCCCATGGCAGCGGCGGTGGCGCCCACGGCCACCCGGCGCCGGACCGGCCCGAGGCCCTGTGTCCGATTTTCGAACTTCATCGGGGTTCCGTCCATTAAGGGGTGTTAAAGAGCTTTGTCACGTTTTCTGGGATTGATGTCCTGAAGGTGAACCCTGGACGGGCACGTCGTTGCGCTTGACGGAAGATGTGATGCACTCAGCCGCCGAAGATCCGCTGCACGAACCACACGAGGCCCATCACGGTCACTCCCGCCGCGATCACCCCGGTCGTCCACAGGCCCGCGACCGGCCGCCGGTGGCGCAGCACGGCGAGCAGCGGGAAGACGACGACGATGATCGCCAGCTGGACGGCCTCGATGCCCACGTTGAACACCAGCAGCGACCACAGCAGCGTCCACGACAGGGGCTGGTCGATCCCCAGGGCCGCGGCGAAGCCGAGACCGTGCACGAGGCCGAAGCAGAAGACCACCGCGAGCCGCGCCCGGCCCGCGCGATCCAGACCGGTCTGCCCCAGGTCCGTGGCATGCGATCGCCGCTGCCGGAGCCGCCACAGATGCCAGCCCGCGACGACTGCTATCGACAGGGCGATGACCGGCTCCACGAACGACGCGGGCACATGCACGAGGCCGAGGGCGGCGAGGATGAAGGTCACCGAGTGGGCCAGCGTGAAGGTCGTCGCCGCCAGCACGATCTCGCGCAGCCGGCGCGATCCCGCGATGAGCGCCAGCAGGAACAGGATGTGGTCGAGCCCGGTGAGCAGGTGCTCGGCCCCGAGCCGGAAGAACTCCCAGAACCGCTCGGCCCACGACTGTTGCGTGGAGAACGACGGGCGCGCGGCGTCGAGGGCGGCGCTGCCGGAGGTCAGGTCGAGGTCGTAGGTGACCACCGTCTTGGTGTCGCGCACGTATTCCTCGGAGTCCGGGAACAGCCCGCTGCGCACCTCGTGCGCCTCGGCGGAGTCCGGGCACCGCTGGTCGAGGACCAGCAGCGCGTACGGCACGCCGTCGCGTTGCTCGATCGTGAACCCGCCCTCCCGCGCCGGGGCGCACGCCCGGCCCTCGGCCGTGACGGCGAAGCGCTCGGTCACGTACGCGACGACCGAGTCGGCGTGGGCGTCGAGCGCCGCCGCCTGCTCCGCCGCGTCGCCGGACTCGAACGCCGCGGTGCCCGCCCGGAAGAGCGGATCGTCCTTCCGGGCGTCCGCGGCCGAGACGACGAGCAGGTCGTACTCCAGCCCGAGCGCGGAGCGGACGTGCCCGGCCCCGGCCGAGGTGAGGTCCACGTACACGGTCGAGGTGAACCCGTGGGCAAGGGCGGGGACGGCGCTGAGCAGGACGGCCACGGCGACGGCGGCGACGACGGCACAGACACGACGCCGAGCGGCGTGGAACATGTGACTCCTCTACGGTTAACGACCGCAATCTGCTCGGCTCAGATGAACGAACGTCAACTCGTGCGCGAATCATCGATGAACCACGTCGGGCGAAAATAACTCCCATCTCTGAACATAGGTCGCAATGAGGTAGGAAATAGACGAACTTTCCCGTCACCTCGGAGGAACGATCCCCCATGCGCTTTCGGCTTCTGCCCGCCGGCCCGCTGGCCGTGGCAGTCGCGACGGCCGTTCTGGTCGGCGGATGCTCCCCGGGTGACGACTGGTCCCGGCCGCACGAGAAGCCCACGGCCGTCGGCACTCTCGGCCCCGGGTTCCACGATCCCGCCACCCCGCCCTCGCCGGAGGCCACGATCACGCCACGGCCCCGCTCGTGGGACGGGGTCCACCCGTCGGAGGGTTACCGCGTGGTACTGCTCACCGCCGGGAAGGACGCCCAGACCAGGACGCTGGTGAACGCCGTGACGGAGTGGGCGCAGGCGGAGGACGTCAGCCTCAAGACGGTCACGGCCGCGGCGCCGGCGGAGTACGTCGCGCGCATCAGCGACGCGATCGACCTGGCGCCCGACCTCGTCATCAGCGCCGGCAACGATCTCGTCGACCCCCTGGCGCTGGTCTCCGCCAACCACCTCGACCAGCAGTTCCTCGTGATCGGCGCCGAACTGGCCGAGCCCACGGCGAACGTCACCGCCGCCGACTGGACCGGCGCGTCGTTCCGCGGCGAGGGGCTGGGCATGTCCTCGGCGTACGATCCGGCCACCTTCACCCCCGAGCGCGCCGGACGCGCCGTCCGGGCCGGTGTCTCGGCCGTCCTCCACGGCCTGACCGGGATCGTGATCTGGCTCGACTGACTTCTCCTGGTTCGTACTGATCGGTCAGGCGGGAAACGCGGACCGGAAGCGCCCCGTTGTAGGGCGTTCACCCGACACCGGCGCGCCCCGCACCCTCGTAAGGTGACGACCAGAGGTCGGGGGCGGCGTCATCGAGGGCCGGGGCCATGTTCCGGCGGGGTGCCGGGATCGTTCGTGCCCTGCGTCGGGGTCACCGGGCAGGAGAGCCGACGGCACGGACCGGTTGTTCCTGCGTCTACCAGCGGCTGTCTCCTTCCGTTCGCGTCGGTCATCCGAGAGGACAGAAGAGCCTGATGGGACTGGAGATCAAATTCCTGGGGCCATGGGAGGCCACGGCCAACGGCGAGCCGGTGAAGGTGGCCGGTGAGCGGCGGCTCGGGGTCCTGACCAGGCTGGCGTTGAGCGCCGGGCAGCCGGTTCTCACCGAGGAACTCCTCCTCCAGGTATGGAGCCAGAGCACAGCGACGACGACCGACAAACAACTGCACATCGTGGTGTCGAAGCTGCGCAGCCTGCTCTCACCGCACCAGGACGACGACATCATCGCGACCGTCTCCGGCGGCTACCAGCTGAATCTCGCGAGCGAGCGCATCGACGCCCACCTGTTCACGCTGCTGGCCCACCAGGCGCGTGCCGCCCGGGCCGAGGGCGAGATCACGCGGGCGGACGCGCTGTTCCAGCGGGCGCTGGCCTTGTGGCGGGGCAAGGCGCTGGCCGACCTGACCGCCTCATGGGCCCAGGTCGAGGCCGCGCGCCTGAACGAGGAGCGGCTGGCGGTGCTGGAGGACCATGTCGACCTCCGCCTGGCGGCCGGTGACCATCGCGCGGTGGTGCCGGTGCTCACGGCCCACGCCGAGGCCCACCCGCTGCGCGAACGCCCCCGCGCCCAGCTGATGCTGGCGCTGCACCGGGCCTCCCGGTCGTCCGAAGCCCTCGCGGTGTACCAGGAGACGCGCCGCACCATGGTCGACGAACTGGGCATCGAACCGGGAGCGGGGTTGCGCCGGCTGCAGCAGGCGGTGCTCCGCCGGGACCCCGTGCTCGATCTCCCCTCCCCGGCCCAGCGAACGACGCTCACCAGGCCCGTCATCCCGGCCGAGCTCCCCGCCGACACCCGGGCGTTCACCGCGCGCACCGCCGAAGTCGCCTGGCTGCGCAGGACGCTCACCGACACCGTACGCGGAGCGCCGGCCATCGCCGCGATCCACGGCCCCGGCGGGGTCGGCAAATCCGCGCTCGCCGTCCACGCCGCGCACGCCGTGGCCGGCCACTTCGCCGACGGCGTCCTGCACGTCGATCTGCGCGCCGCCACCGCCGGCCGCCGGCCGCTGTCACCGGTCGAGGCCCTTCGCCGGCTGCTGCGCTCGCTCGGGCTCGACGCCACCGCCATACCGTCCACCCTGGACGAGGCCGCCGCCCGCTACCGCTCCCTCACCTCGACGCGCAACCTGCTGGTCATCCTCGACGACGCGCTGGACCCGGGCCAGGTCCGGCCGCTCATCCCCGCCGGACCCGCGTGCGGGGTCATCGTCACCAGCCGCCGCATCATGGCCGCACCCGACCTGCCGAGCCACCTGCACCTGGGCGGGCTCGGCCACACCGAGGCGGCCGCGCTGTTCGCCCGCCTCGCGGATCCCGGCCGGCTCCGCGCCGAGCCGGAAGCGGCGCACCAGATCGTCCGGCGGTGTGGCGGCCTTCCCCTCGCCCTCCGCATTGCGGCGGCACACCTGGCCGCACGCCCCGGCCGTACGCTGTCCCGTCTGGCCGACCAGCTCGCCGACCCCGACCGCCGCCTCGATGCCCTCGAACACGCCGACCTGTCGATGCGGGACACCATCGCGGTCGGCCTCCAGCACCTTCCCGAGGAGCCCGCTGGCCACGATGCCGCCCACGCGTTCTTCCTGCTCGGCCTCCAGGAAACCCCGGTCCACACGGCGGCCGTCCTGTCCGCGCTCACCGGCTGGCCCGAGCGCCGCGCGGAAGCGGCGCTCACCCAGCTCCTGGACGTCCGCCTGCTCGACGCCGCCGGTCCCGGCCGCTACCGGATGAACGACCTGATCCGCCTCTACGCCCGCGAGCAGGCCACCCGTCACGTGCCCGAACCCACCACCACCTGACCCCTCAGAAGGAGGATTTCCAGCCGGGCCCGACCGCGATGGCGGAGCCGAACTTGTTGCCGCCCTTGCCGTTCCAGACGTACAGGGTGCCGGTCTCGCTGTGCACGGCGCCGATGTCGGTGTTGCCGTCCTGGTTGACGTCGCCGAGCGACATCAGCGTGCCCGCGTACGGTGCCCAGCCGGGCCCGAGCTCGGCGGCGCCGGTGAAGTTGTTGGCACCCCTGCCGTTCCACACGTGCAGCGTGTTGTCGTCCTTCTTGACCGCGAGCAGGTCGCCGATGCCGTCACCGTTGAAGTCGCCGGCGACCGGCCGGCTGAAGGCGGCCCAGCCGCCCCCGACCGCGGTGCCGGGGCCGAACTTGTTGCCGCCCCTGCCGTTCCAGTAGGAGAAGGTGCCGGTCTCGCTGTGCACGGCGCCGATGTCGGTGCTGCCGTCCTGGTTGATGTCACCGAGCGACATCAGCGTGCTCGCGTACGGTGCCCAGCCGGGCCCGAGCTCGACGGGAGCGTTGAAGCTGTTGGCGCCCTTGCCGTTCCACACGTGCAACGTGCCGCTGTCCTTCTTGGCCGCCATCAGGTCGGTGAGCCCGTCGCCGTTGAAGTCGCCGGCGACCGGCCGGCTGAAGGAACTCCAGCCGGAGTCGACCGCGGTGGCGGGGCCGAACTTGTTGCCGCCTTCGCCGTTCCAGATGGTCAGCGTTCCGGTGGCGGTCGAGAAGAGGTCGCCCACGCCGTCGGCGTCGAAGTCCGGCATGGCGGACGTGCCCATCCCGGCGTACTGCGGGTTCTGCGCGTGGGTGAGGGTCTCCCAGCCCAGGAAGTGCGACACCCCGACGGGGCGGCTCTGCTCGACCCACTTCTCGGCGTACGGGACGTCGTCGTACCCGAGCCGGTGGTGCAGCGCGTTGAAGCCGACCTCGAAGTGCTTTCCGAGGTCGCGGGTCACCTTCCCGCCGCACAGCCACGACGGCACCGTCCCGCACAGTTGCAGACGGGCGTGCAGGTCCATCGCGAAGCGCAGCCGGTGCTTGGCCTTCGCGTACAGGTCCACGCCCTGGTGACCGGCCGTCTCGGCGACGTGGGAGATGGCCGCCAGGCCCCATCCGGTGTGCCAGAAGTCACGGCACGTCTCCTGGGTCAGGCCGTCCACGAACTTGGTCTGCCCGTGCCAGTAGTCGACGATCTCGGCTTTGGTGTCGTACTTGCTGCCCGGAGGCGCCTTGGGCACCGCGCCGTCCGTCGCGAGGTAGATGTAGGCGGGCAGCCTGCCGCGCCAGATCGTGACCGCCCGGTCGAACGAGGCGCGGTCGTCCAGGTGCACGGCGATGCCGATGGCGGCATCGGTCATGATCAGTTCCCAGTTGCCGTTGTTGTTCGGCCGTCCGGCGATCACGGTCGGGAGGTACACGGTACGCAGCTTGCCGGCGAACCGGCCGGCCCCCGCCCAGCCGGTGTAGGTGTGCTTGATGAGCTCGGCGGCGCGCGAGAAGTTGGCGCCCGCCCACCCGGTCTGCAGCGGCGCGTTGTCCCCGGTGTGCTTGGTGATCACGGCCGACCAGGCGTCCATGATCTGGATCGCCTTCTCCGCGTAGCGGGCGTCCTTGGTGAGGTACCACTGCAGGGCATGCGTGTAGGCCGCCATGGAGTCCTTGCGCTCGTCCGAACAGCCGTGGTCGGGATTCGACACCGGGCCGCACTCCACGACGGAGCGGGGCTTGGCCACGTAGGACAGGGAGGCGTAGGAACTGCTCCGCATGGAGTTCCAGGCCGACTTCCACGGCTCGTTGCCCAGGTTGACCCTGACGAAGTCAAGCTGAGCCCGGCTGACCAGGACGCCAGGATGCTTGAACCCGGCGGCCTGCGCGGCCTGCGCGGCTTGCGGTACGGACAGGGCGGCGGCCACGAGCATGGTGGCGGTGAGAGGGCGGGCGAGACGCACGGACTTCCTTCCAGAGCTGCGGACGCCCATTCCGCCAGCCGCCCGCTCATCCGTCAAGGAATCGGTGCCGCGAACCCCGCCTCGACATACCCTCCGCATACCGCACTCACCGGAACCCCGGGAATGCGCCCTTCGCGTCCTCGCTCTCCGACGTCCCGCGTCGTGCCGGCCACGCTCGGCTGAGCTCCACCACGAGCCAGCGGCGCTCCGACTCGGCTTGGCACGCGGACGGGCCCCTTGATCACGAGAATCGGTGAGCCCGCCCAAATCCCAGAGGCTGGACGGCGGCCGGCACGTGCGAGAAATGGACCGTCCGCCAGACCGCCAACCACCTGGCGGGCGCCCTGCCGCTGCTCGCCCGCTTCGCCGAGGGCGAGCAGGTGGAGCCCCAAGAACTCGACGCCCAGCGTCAAGCCGACACCGACCATCTCGGCACCGATCCCGCCGCCTCGTTCCGCGCGATCGCCGACCGGTCGGTGGCCGCCTTCGCCGCGCCCGGCACTCTGGAACGCCGCTACGCCTTCATGGGCAGCACCGTGCCCGGCGCCGTGCTGGCCTCGATCAGCCTGTACGAATCGCTGATCCACGGCTGGGACATCGCCACCGGTGCCCACCTCCCCTACGCCGCCGATGACGACGTTGTGCGGGCGGCGTGGCAGTACGCGGAAACCGGTGTCGGCGACGCCCAGCGGCGCGCCGGCCAGTTCGCCGAGGCGATCCCCGTCCTGCCCACGGCCTCGTTGTTCGTCCGGCTGCTGGCCCATGCGGGACGGCACGCCCGGCCCTGACATCCGCGGCACCCGCCCGCCGCATCGCGGCGGGCGGCACCGGCCGCGCCCGCGCCGCGTCGGCAACGGCAGGACAGCTCCGTCTTCCTGCCCGACCCGGCAAACCAGCGTTGACGGTGGATTGACGAGCCCGGCCAGGGGCATGGTGAAGGGCAAGCACTGGCTGCCCCAGACCCCGGCGGTTCCGTTCCGTTGCGAAGGACCGTGATAGCGGTGGCCGGCCGACGACCGTCCCAGGGTTTAGCAGCTGAGACAGCCCTGGAGACACACTCGCGCAGCGATGACCGCGGCACGGCGGTCGAAAGACACCCACCGCTCTTGTCCGCGAGCACCGCATCAGGGCAGGCGAACACCACACCCGAAGGCGAACCGACCGGACGGCCTGCGCGCATGCGGCGCATCCAGGTGGCCGTATCGGCGCGGACCGCCCCGCGGCTGATCACCGGCGACCTCCCCGCCGCGAGCGGAGGGCCGGGCCGATGACCGGCTTCCTGAACGGTGACCGGCGCCCGTTGCTGGCGTGTCAGTTCGACCACGCCGAGCTGCCCCGGCTGCGGCACGCGGTGGCCACTCAGGCGGCCCGGGCCGGACTGACCGGTATGCGCTGGAACGATTTCGTCCTGGCGGTGCACGAGGCGGCGGTCAACGCGGTCGACCATGGGGGCGGCGCGGGCGAGCTGCGGCTGTGGCGGAGCGGGACGATGTTGTGCTGCCAGATCAGTGACGACGGGCCGGGGGCCGTACCGGGCAGGCTGAACGGGGCCGCGCTGCCCCGGCTGAACGGCATCGGCGGGCGTGGGCTGTGGCTGATCCGCCAGCTGTCCGACGAGGTCACCTTCGCCAGCGGCACGGACGGCACCATGTTGTCGATCGCCTTCCGCCTGCCGGGCTGATCCCGCCCGTACCGGGTCCGGGCGGGGTCAGCCACCTGTTGAGGGTGTGGCGGGCCCGGGGCCCGGCCGCTCCGGCGGGACGTCGCTGGTGCGTGCCACCACCTCGCGGGCCAACTCGGTGAGGTTCTGGTTCTGGCTGCGGGCCTGCCGGCGCAGCAGGCCGAAAGCCTCCTCGACGGGCAGGGCATGCCGTTCGCCGAGCATGCCCTTGGCCTGCTCGATGACCACCCTGCTGCTCAGCGCGTGCTGCAGTTGCTCGACGAGTACCTGGCTCTCGCGAAGTGCGCGTTCCTGGAGCAGCCCGATGGTGGCGATGTCGGCCATCGCCTGGGCCAGCGCGGCCGTGACGCCGTCGAGCTCGCCGGGTTCGGAGCGGAACAGGTTCATCGCGCCGATGACCTGATCGCGCAGCCGCATCGGCAGCGCGCTGACCGCGTGAAAGCCCGCCTCGTGGGCCTGCTGGGCGAACCGCGGCCACGAGGCGGTGGCCGGGGTGCCACTCAGGTCCGGGCAGTGCACCGGCCGACCGGAGCGGAAGCAGTCCAGGCAGGGCCCCTGGTCGCTTTGCAGCTGGAACAGCTCCAGCAGCCGGGTCTGCTCGCTGGAGGCGCCCACCAGTTGCAGGCTGCCGTGCTGGTCGGTGATCAGCAGGCCGGCGGCGTCCACCCCGAGCAGTTCGACGCACTGCTCGGTCAGGGCGTGCATGAAGTCGATGAGGTCGAACCCGGTCACCAGCGTGTCAGCCAGCGCTACGAACGCCTCGGCCAGCCGGCGTTCCGGCTCGCGGGACGGGGAAGTGTCCACCTTCGGCAGCCTACGCCCGCTCGGCGCCTGTGGGCAGGGCTCAGCCATAGTGCCGGGTCAGGGGCCACGGGGGGATGGCCCGGCCAGGGCACAGGAGCGCCGGTCGGCCGGGTCAGCCTTCTTGCCCGGAGAACCGCAGCGTGTGCGCGAGCACCTGCCGTGCCACCTGGGTCAGCGGCTCGTCGGCGGCCAGCGCGTAGGCGCGCAGCCGGATCAGCCCCTCCTCCGCCGAGCAGTCGGCCTGCACCGCCACGACCCCGCTGGCCTGGTGGATCTCCGGCCCCAGGGCCAGCGTCTGCGCCGGCAGCGCCTCGCCTGCCGCGTTGACCGTGACCAGGTTCAGCAACAGCAGCAGCGCCGCCTCGGCGAAGTGCCGGGCCGTCTGCTGCTCGGCCTCTCCCAGGATCCGCGGCCGGTCCTGGCACAGCACCAGCACGCCCACGCTGTCCGGGCCGGCCAGCAGCGGGAAGGCGAACACCGCCCGCACCCGCGCGGTCTGGGTCAGCGCGGTGAACAACGGCCAGTGCGCCTGCGCCTCCTGTGTGTGCAGATCGGCCACCAGCACGGGCTCGCGATCGTTGACCGCGTCCACGCATGGCCCGTCCCCGCTGGTCAGCTCCGCCTCCAGCAGGTCACGCCCCAACCGGCCGACCGCGTGCACCGGTGCCAGCCGCATCCCGGGAACGCCACTGACCAGCGACAGCCCGGCCCCGCTCACCTCCAGCGAGTCCACGCACGCCACGCACACGTCGCCGACCGAGACCGGCGCCTCTTGCGCCGCCGCCGCTGTTCCGATCAACTCCCAGACGCGCAGCCCATGTTCATCGTCCACCATGACCACCCGCCCCGCGTCCGAAGGACACGTAGCCTTCACCGTACGCCGGGAAGCACTCGCGCAACCGGCCCGGGCTCACCGCAGATCCCGAACGGTCACAGCATGACCCGACCCAGCCCGGTCAACCGCGGCAGCCGCACGACGCGGGCCGGCACCGCCACCAGCCGCGGTGTCGTTCACCGATGCTCAGGTGCAGTATTTGGTGCCCGCAGGCGGTCTTTCTGGTCCTCGGCAAGATTGTCCAGCCGCGAGCCATAAGTGGCGCGGCGCTCGGCGCGTACGTCGACAAACGCCGTAGATGTCACGCATGCTCGGCAACAGCCTGGCATGTCACTCTCCGTAGCGGAACGCCTGGCTGATCCTGAACAACGTGATGTGGAGCGGAATCGTGGCCGAGCAGGGACGAGTGCGATGGAAGCGCTTCGCCTTGATCTTCGCTCCAGTCGCGGCGATGACGTCGCTGCTGGTCGGCGCCACGGCCCAGGGGGTCATCGGCGCCACGTTCGTGGTCTCCGGCAACGGCTTCAAATTGTTCGCCGGTGAGCTGCGCGGCCAGGGCTTCACCTTGGCCACCGACGTGGACCGAACCAGGAAGGGCCGGCTGATCCCCGTCATCGTGGCCGGCGTGCGCCGGGCCGCGGTCAGCGAGTTGTGCTCGAGCGCGCTGGTCAAGACACCCGTGGGCACGGTGACGCTCCGGCTGACCGGCGGCCAGGGCGGCAACGAGGTCACCATCGACGATCTGGTGATCGATGTGTCGATAGGACAGACCGCGGCCTCCATTCGCGACCTTGAGCTGGGCCGGGATGCCGGCACCCTGGACGAGGTTCCCGAAGGCAGGGGGCCGGCCGGCACCTTCGGCGGCCAGGCCAGAGTGGTCACCCTGCGCAACGTCAGGTTGGGCGCCAGGGCTGTCACGGCCGCCACGTTCAGCCTGCCCGACCTCGGCCTCAAGCTGTCGCGCGGCGAGCACGAGTGCTACTGAGGCGGAGCCGGCCCTGGCCCGGCGGGGAGCGGGCGGGCACGGTGCGAGATGAAGGGCGCAAGATCATGAAGTCGTGGCGGCGTTCCCGGCCGTTCTGGGGCGGGCTGCTCATCGTGGCGGCGGGGCTGGAGGTGCTCTCCATCCCGCTCGCCGTCAGCGCACTGCCCGTGGCCGTCATGTTCGGCACGGTCGGAGCGAGCCACCTGATCGCCCTGGTCATGGTGATCGCGGGGGTGCTCGTCTGGCTCCAGCCCGGTCAGCGGGTGTTCCTCGGACTGATCGCCGTGCTGCTGTCCATGGCCTCCTTCATCTACTCCAACCTGGGCGGCTTCCTGATCGGCATGATCCTGGGCCTGCTGGGCGGCGTGCTGGCCATGGCCTGGACCCCTGACAACCTGCCCGCCAACCGCCTCGACACCGTCACCGTCACCGTCACCGTCACCGTGCGGAGCGTGCTCGCCGCCGCTCGAACGTTCGCTTCGCGGATGAGCGCGCCGCGCTGGGCGGCGGCCGTCTCTCTGGGGCGGCACCGCCGGCGGCTGATGTCAAAGAGGCGATCCTGCGCCGGGACCGACACCCGTGCGGTGGAGGCGGGTCCAGCGAAAGTGCGAGAGCCCGCCGGGTAGGGGCGCCGGACAACCCGCTGTCAGCCGTTCGGCTCGAACATCCGGTCCACGAGCAGGTGCAGGTGTGCGCGGAACCTCCGCAGCGCCGCGGCGTTGCGCGGGCCCTCGACCTGCCCGCTCTGGGCGAGCACGCCGCCGACGACGAAGCCGCGGATGCACCAGACCAGAGTCCACAATGCCCCGTTGAGGTCGACGTGGGGGTCGACGAGGTCCTGAAGCTCGTCGATGACGCGGTCGATCAGCGGCTTGAGGTAGAGGGCCTCCACCCCGGTGACGTCGGCGGCGTCCGACAACCATCGGTGTATCCACAGCTCGGGTACCTCGGGGTGGTCCAGGCAGAAGTTCAGCTGGTGATCCGCGAGCAGGTGGACGCCCGCCCGGTCGTGGGTGAACTCGGCGAACGCCGTGTCGTGACAGGCCTTCAAGCTCAGGTATGTCCGCTCCATCACCGCGAGGTAGATGTCGCGCTTGTCACCGGCGAGATCGGTGACGGTGTCGACGTCGAGCCCGGCCGCGTTGGCGATCATGTGCAGCGGGGTCGCGTCGTACCCGAGAGAGGCGAACAGACGAGTAGCCGTCTCGATGACGTGCTCCTGCGTGTCTGACTGGGAGTCATGCATGGGACTGCTTCCTGGCAGAGCCTTCAAGATGTGCGGGTCCTGGTGACAGCCTGGGCGGTGGAGCGTAGCTGCTCTTCTTCCTCGTGGCTGAGTGAGGTCTGGATGATGTGACCGCCGTACTCGGCGATCTGCGGGATGACCTTGTCCGGGGTGCTCTGCACGGCCGGCAGGAACAGGGCGGCGGTGCCGGGTTCGAGCTTCGTGGCCAACTCGCGCATGAAGTCGTCGTCGACGCCGGCGTCCTGCTCGCGTTCGACGACGGCGGCGTCCTCCAGCGTGATGAGGTTCTCCTTCTGCATCTGTGCCAGGCGGTCGCGTACGGACATGGCCGTCCGGACGTCGGGGTAGGCGATGGCGATCAGGTGACCCATGGACGGTGCCTCCTTGCGGTGCGGTCAGGGTGTGACGACGGGGAAGTCCGGCATGGGCTCCTCCAGGACAGCGGTCAGCCGTCGCAGGACGTCCATGTCGCCGTCGTGGTCGATACCGTCGGCGCCGGCTCCGTCGACCAGGGCGAGCAGGCGCTGCTTGGTCAGCCGTAGCGTCAGGTCGGCGCCGTCGCCGGGTGGCGTGCTCTGGTGGATCAGGGCGCCGTTGGACATGGTCGTGCGGTGGCGTTCGTCCAGGTCGGTGAGGTGCCAGTCGATGGCGAAGCGCTCGTTCCAGGCGTCCGGTCCGTGGACGCGGATGGCGAGGGAGTCGAAGATCTGCTCCGCGGTGAGCGCACTGAGCACGTCGGGGGAGGTGGTGCTGGTCGTGGCGGGTGAGGGCCGGCCGGTCAGCTCGGTGGCGGCGGTGAGGTAGAAGTTGCGCCAGGTGGCGTTCTCGGCGCCGTGGCCCATCCGCGTGTAGACCTGAACCAGGAGCCTGCGGGCCGTGGAGTCGCCCTCGTCGGCGAAGACCGCGTGGTTGAGCAGGGTGGCCGCGAAGCGCAGGTCGCCTTCCTTGACGTAGCGGTCGGCCAGCGCGACCACGGCGGAGGTGCCGCCGAGGCATTCGACGTAGCGGCGCGCCTGCTGGACGGGCGGATGCTCCCACAGGTGGGCGGGGTTGCCGTCGAACCAGCCGAGGTAGCGCTGGTAGACGGCTTTGACGTTGTGGCTGACCGAGCCGTAGTAGCCGTGGGTGTGCCAGGCCTGTTCCAGGGCGGGCGGCATCTGCATGACTTCGGCGATCTCGTTGCCGGTCATGCCGCGGTTCAGCATGCGTACGGTCTGGTCGTGCAGGTAGGCGTACATGTCGCGCTGCTGGGTCAGGAAGGTGACGATGTTGCCGGTGCCCCACGTGGGCCAGTGGTGGGAGGCGAAGGCCACGTCCGCGCGGTCGGCGAACAGCGCGATGGCTTCGGTGAGGTAGCGGGCCCAGACACGCGTGTCGCGGACCAGCGCGCCGCGCAGGGTGAGCACGTTGTGCAGGTTGTGGGTGGCGTTCTCGGCCATGCACAGGGCGCGGTGGTCGGGGAAGAAGAAGTTCATCTCCGCCGGCGCCTCGGTGTCGGGAGTGAGCTGGAAGACGATGCGTACGCCGTCGACCGTTTCCTCCTGGCCGGTCCGGGTGATGTCGACGGTGGGCGGGATGAGGGAGGCGGTCCCGGCCGAGGTGCCCATGCCCAGGCCGCACCCGAGCTGGCCTTCGGGGGAGTGGGGCAGGAGCTGGCCGTACATGTACAGGGCCCGGCGATTCATGGCGGTGCCGGCGTAGACGTTCTCGGAGACGGCGTGCTCCATGAAGTGGGCCGGGGCGATGATCGGGATGTCCGTACCGTCGGTGACGCCTCGGGCGCCGCCGAAGTGGTCGGCGTGGGAGTGGGTGTAGATCAGGCCGGTGACCGGGCGGTCTCCCCGGTGGTCGCGGTAGAGCCGCAGCGCGGCGGCGGCGCACTCGGTGGAGATGAGCGGGTCGATGACGATGACGCCGCGTTCGCCTTCGACGAGGGTCATGTTGGACAGGTCGAGGCCGCGTACCTGATAGATGCCGTCCGTCACCTCGAACAACCCCTGCTTGGCGCAGAGCTGCGCCTGCCGCCACAGGCTCGGGTGCGCGGTCTCCGGGCAGTCGTCCTGGAGGAAATCGTAGGAATCGTTGTCCCACACGACCCTGCCGTCGGCCGCCTTGATCACCGCGGGCGTCATTTTCGCGATGAAGCCGCGCTCGGCGTTGTCGAAGTCGGCCCGATCGTGGAAGGGAAGATCTGCCATAGGACGGTCGTGCCCGCAGCAGCCTTCAGCAAGGGCAACGAAAGCCTCAAGAAATCACATGTCGGGTGTGAGGTGGTTGGCCTCGCGTGCCCGAGCAGTTCCCCGGGCGCCCCGGCGGCTATGACGTGGACGCTTCCCATTCCCGGCAGGCAACGAGGGGGTGGTGGCGGTACATGATGCCGATGACCTGCCCGCTCGCCCTGAGATGGACCTCTTGCCCCGCTGGGCCGCATGCGCGCTGAGGGGATTCCTCATGCCTCACGCTGTCGTCAACAGGGCGCACATGAACGATCTTGTGCATCGAACTACTCCAGGGCGAGGGGAAGCCGGCATCACTCTATCCGCACATATATGCCTATCTTCCGCTCGCCGGTGCCGAGGATCGCAGGGACGGTCAGGAGCCGGTAGCGCGGGCGCAGCCTACGAGATCGTCAAGCATCATCCCTGTTCAAAGGGGTAAGCCGGTCTCAAAGGGGGCAGCCGCCGCCCACCGGGAGAGTGACCATGGGTAAGGCGTTCGCCGACATGCTGCCCTACACCCTGGGCCTGATCGTCTCACCGTTCCCGGTCGTGGCCGTCATCGCCCTGCTGATCAGCGCGAACGGCCGCGCCAAGGCCCTGCTGTTCGAGGCCACCTGGCTGATCGTCAGCTGGGTCGTGCTGCTCGTCCTCATCGTCCTGCTGGGCGCTGTCGGCGCCACGGGACACGCCAGGCCCACCTGGGTCGCCTGGCTCGCCCTGATCGTCGGCGTACTCCTGCTCATGCTGGCCATCGCCGGCATCCGCAGGGCCGCCCGCCGCAAGGAGGGCAAGGCCCCCGAGGTGCCCCGCTGGATCGCCGCCATGGACACCATGACCACCCCCAAGATCATCGGCGTGGCGGCCTTGCTCATCGTGGCCAACCCGGTCAACCTGGCCTCCCTGGCCGGCGGCGCCATCGCCGCCGCCCACGTGCCCCTGCCCCTCGGCCGGCGACTCGTCCTCGCCGCCGTGTTCGTCGTCATCGGCAGCATCGGCGTGCTCGCCCCCTACGCCACCGCGCTCAGCGCCGGCGGCGAACAGCGACTCCACCGCATGCGCGGCTGGCTGATCCAGCACAACGGCGCCCTCACGCTGATCCTGATCCTGATCTTCGGCATGCTGTTCCTCGCCAAGGGCCTGCGCGGACTGCTGACCTAGGGTGCGTGTCCTGCTTCCGGCAGGCTCTCGACGTTCCCGCGGCTCACCGGCCGAGGGGGTGCCAGACCGTCTTGACCTCCAGGAACGGCCTGACGCGGGACAGGCCGGGATCGGGGTCGGCCCAGTCGTCGCCGATGGGCCGCAGGACCCGCTTGAGCGTGGTCGCCGCCAGGGCCTCCAGCTCGGCCGCGAGCTCTCCCGCGCCCGCCAGGTCCAGGGCGTTCACGTCGGCGTGCCCGGCCAGCGGCGGGGCGAGCTCCGGCAGGCGACCGGTCAGGACGTTCGCCACACCCGCCGGCAGGTCCGAGGTGGCCAGCGCCTCGGCCAGCGTCACCGCGGGCAGCGGGGCGCGTTCGCTCGCCACCAGCACCGCCGTGTTGCCGGAGGTGATCACGGGCGCGAGCACCGAGACCAGCCCGAGCAGCGAGGAGCCGGCGGGGGCGAGAACGCCCACGACGCCGGTCGGCTCGGGCTCGGAGAGGTTGAAGTACGGCCCCGACACGGCGTTGGCCCCGCCCAGCACCTGACCGATCTTGTCGGCCCACCCGGCGTAGTAGACCCAGCGGTCGACGGCCGCCGAGACCACGGCCTGCGCCCGGCCCCTGCCCAGCCCGTCCGCCGCGGCGACCTCGTCGGCGAACTGGTCCCGCCGCCCCTCCATCATCTCGGCGATCCGGTAGAGGATCTGGCCGCGGTTGTAGGCGGTGCGGCCCGACCAGCCGGGGAAAGCCTTGCGCGCCGCCACCACGGCGTCGCGTACGTCCTTGCGCGAGGCGAGGGCGGCGTTCGCGAGATGGTCTCCTGCCGAGGACGTCACGGGATAGGACCTGCCTGATTCCGAGCGCGGGAACGCGCCGCCGACATAGAGCTTGTACGTCCTGCGCACAGCGACGCGCGGGGAAATGTCAGCCAAGGTACGCCTCCAGCGTCACCGTGATCCGCTCAGACATCGAGATAAGCCTCCAACCCGAGCAGCCCGCCCTCGCGGCCGTACCCGGACTCCTTGTAGCCGCCGAACGGGCTGGCGGGATCGAACACGTTGAAGGTGTTGGACCACACCACGCCGGCGCGCAGCCGGCTCGCGGTCCAGAGCATCAGGGAGCCCTTCTCCGTCCACACTCCCGCGGACAGCCCGTACGGCGTGTTGTTGGCCTTGGCCACGGCCTCCTCCGGGGTACGGAAGGTCAGCACCGACAGCACGGGACCGAAGATCTCCTCGCGGGCGATCCGGTGCGCCTGCGTGACGCCGGTGAACACGGTGGGCGGGAACCAGTAGCCGCGCTCCGGCAGCGGGCACGGCGGTGACCAGCCCGTGGCGCCCTCCGCCTCGCCGGCGGCGGCCAGCTCGCGGATCCTGGCGAGCTGTGCCGCGGAGTTGATGGCGCCGATGTCGGTGTTCTTGTCCAGCGGGTCGCCCAGGCGCAGTCGTTCGATGCGGGCGCGCAGCCGGGCCAGCAGCTCGTCCGCGATCGACTCCTGGACCAGCAGCCGCGAGCCCGCGCAGCACACGTGGCCCTGGTTGAAGAAGATCCCGCTGACGACGCCCTCGACGGCCTGGTCGATCGCCGCGTCGTCGTAGACGATGTTGGCGCCCTTGCCGCCCAGCTCCAGGGTGAGCCGCTTGCCCGTGCTGGCGACGGCGCGGGCGATCTCCTTGCCGACCTCGGTGGAGCCGGTGAAGGCCACCTTGTCGGCACCGGGGTGGGCGACCACGGCCCGGCCGGTGTCGCCGGCCCCGGTGACGATGTTCACCACGCCCGGCGGCAGCTCGGCCTCCTGGCAGATCTCGGCGAAGGCGAGGGCGGTCAGCGGGGTGGTCTCGGCGGGTTTGAGCACGACGGTGTTCCCGGTGGCCAGCGCGGGCGCGACCTTCCACGCGAGCATCAGCAGCGGGAAGTTCCACGGGATGACCTGCGCTGCCACGCCCAGAGGCCGGGTGCCGAGCCCCGCGTGAGCCAGCTTGTCGGCCCAGCCGGCGTAGTAGAAGAAGTGGGCGGCGACCAGCGGCAGGTCGACGTCCCTGGTCTCCTTGATCGGTTTGCCGTTGTCCAGCGACTCCAGCACCGCCAGCTCGCGGGCGCGTTCCTGGATGATGCGCGCGATCCTGAACAGGTACTTGCCGCGCTCGGCGCCCGGCAGGGGCGACCACACCCGCTCGAAGGCCCGCCGCGCCGCGGCGAAGGCGCGCTCCACGTCGGCGTCGCCGGCGGCGGCCACCTCGGCCAGCGGCTCCTCGTCGGCCGGGTTGACCGTGATGATGCGCTCGCCGCTCTTGGCCGCCACGAAGTCGCCGTCGATGAACAGGTCGTACGACGGCCGGATGGCCACGACGGATCGTGATTCCGGCGCCGGCGCGTACTCGAAGATCTCCACGCCTCTCCCTAGTCGATGGTGTAGTAGTCGGGCCCGCCGTAGTGGCCGGTGGCGAGTTTGGTGCGCTGCATGAGCAGGTCGTTCAGCAGCGTCGAGGCGCCGAGCCGGAACCACGCGGGGTCCAGCCAGTCGCCTCCGGCGATCTCCTTGACCAGCACCAGGTAGCGGATGGCGTCCTTGGTGGTACGGATGCCGCCGGCCGGCTTGACCCCGGCCTGCCGCCCGGTGGCGGCCCGGTGGTCCCTGACGGCCTCCAGCATGATCAGCGTGACCGGCAGGGTGGCGGCGGGCGCGACCTTGCCGGTGGAGGTCTTGATGAAGTCGGCTCCGGCGTGCAGTGCCAGCCAGGACGCCCGGCGCACGTTGTCGTAGGTGACCAGCTCGCCGGTCTCCAGGATGACCTTCAGGTGGGCCGGGCCGCACTGCTCCTTGACGGCCGCGATCTCGTCGAAGACCTTGCGGTAGTCGCCCGCCAGGAACGCTCCACGGTCGATGACCATGTCGACCTCGGTGGCTCCGGCGGCCACCGCCGCGGCCGTGTCGGCCAGCTTCACCTCCAGCGACGTGCGCCCGGCGGGGAAGCCCGTGGCGACCGAGGCGAGCCCGACGCCGCTGCCCCGCAGGGCCTCGGCGGCCACCGCGACCATGTCGGGGTACACGCAGAGCGCGGCGACCGGGGGAGCGGTGGCGTCGGCCGGGTCGGGCCGCACGGCCTTGGCGGCCAGCGCGCGTACCTTGCCCGGGGTGTCCGCCCCTTCGAGGGTGGTCAGGTCGACCATCCTGATGGCCAGGTCGATCGCGTACCGCTTGGCCGTGGTCTTGATCGACCGGGTGGCCAGGTCGGCGGCCCGCCGCCGGACGCCGACCTCGTCCACGCCGGGCAGTCCGTGCAGGTAGGCCCGCAACGAGCCGGGAACGGAGTCAGGCACGAGCGCCCCGCCTTTCGATGAGCATGTTGAGGACCAGGGCGACCAGCAGGATGAGGCCGGTCACCACCATCTGGAAGAAGGAGCCCAGGCCGAGCAGGTTGCAGAGGTTGCGCAGCACCGACAGCAGCAGCACCGCCACGAACGTGCCGAACACGCCGCCCCGGCCGCCGAACAGGTTGGTGCCGCCGAGCACCACGGCCGCGATCGCGTCCAGTTCCAGCCCGCTGAAGGCGGTGGGCTGGCCCACGGTCAGGCGGGAGGTCAGCAACACCCCGGCCAGCGCCGCCAGCGCGCCGGACACGGCGAACACCGCGGTGATCACGCCCCGCACGGGCAGACCGGACAGCCGGGCGGCCTCCTTGTTGCTGCCGACGGCGTAGACGTACTCGCCGAACGTGGTGCCGCGCAGCACCGCGGCGGCGAGGAGGGTGACCACCACGAAGATGATCCCGACGATCGGCACGTAACCGATGAACCCGCCACCGAGGAGCTGGAACGCCTCCGAGCCTCCGGACTGCGCCGGTTTTCCGTCCGTCAGCAGGTACGTGAGCCCGCGGATGGCCGTGAGCCCGGCCAGCGTTGTCATGAACGACGGCAGCGACAGGTAGGCCGACAGCCCGCCCATCGTCGCCCCGAACACCGCGCCGACCGCCACGCTGAGCAGGATCGCCGGCAGCACCGGCACGCCCGCGGCCATGAGGAGGGCGATGGTCATCCCGCCGAACGCGGCGACGCTCCCGACCGACAGGTCGATGCCGGCCGTCAGCACCACCATGGTCATCCCGATGGCCACGATCCCGGTCAGCGACGACTGCTGCAGCAGGTTGGCGATGTTGCGGCCGGTCAGGAACTGCGGCGCCAGCAGCGACGCCACCACGCACAAGGCGAGGAAGACCAGCAGCAGATTGGACTTGACGATCAGGTCGGCGCCGCGGCGCGACCGGCCGCCGCGGTCCGGCCCGGCGGTCGAGGTCACCGTGGACCCGAGGGATGCGGTCATGGTGTGGCTCCTGTGATGACGGTGTGCGCGATGACGCTTTCCGGGCTGACGCGGGGGTCGAAGGCGGCGACGTTGCGGCCCTCGTACAGGACCTGGATACGGTCGGCGTTGGCGGTCAGCTCGTTGAGCTCGCTGCTGGCGAGCAGGACCGCGACGCCCTGGTCGGCGAGGTGGCGCACCTGGCGGTAGAGGTCGGCCTTGGCGCCGACGTCCAGGCCGCGCGTGGGCTCGTCCAGCAGCAGCACCCGGATCCCGCCGCGGGTGATCCACTTGGCCAGCACGATCTTCTGCTGGTTGCCGCCGGAGAGCTGGCCGACGAGCTGGCCGGGACCGGCCGCCTTGACACCGAGGTCGGTGAGCGCCGGACGGGCCAGACGCCGCCCGAGCCGGCCCGGAAACAGCCATGGCGGGCGGCCGAGCGCGCCGATCGCGGCGTTGCGGCTGACGGACAGCCCGAGCATCAGGCCCTGTTCCTTCCTGCTCTCCGGCACCAGCGCCAGGCCCGCGCGCACGGCGGCGGCGGGGCTGGCGACGTTGAGCGGGCGGCCGTCCAGATGGGCCGTGACCTGCGCCTTCAGGTCGCCGAACAGGGCGCGCAGCAGCGTGGTCCGGCCCGCGCCGCCGAGCCCGGCGAGCCCGACGACCTCGCCGGGCCGCACCTCGATGCCGCGTACGTCGAGGAGTCCCGGCACGTGGGCCCGCTCGACGCGCAGCAGCGGCTCGCCCTCGGGCAGGGGCCGGTCCGTGGCGCCCACGAGCTCGCCCGCCGCACCGATCATCGCGGCCACGAGCTCGTCCGGCCCGGTGGAGGCCAGGTCGTAGACCCCGGCCGTGCGGCCGTCGCGCAGCACCGTGGCGCGGTCGCCGATCTCCGTCACCTCGTCCATGCGGTGCGAGATGAAGATCACCGAGCGTCCTTCCGCGGTGAGGGACCGGATGACCTCGAACACCGCGAGCAGTTCGCTCTCGCCGAGCGTGGCCGACGGCTCGTCCATGACGATGACGCGCGCGTCGGCGGTCAGCGCCTTGGCGATGGCGGTGAGCTGCTGGGCGGCGATCGGCAGCGCCCTGACCGGCGTGGTGACCGGGAAGGAGGCGCCGACCCGGTCCAGCGCCTCGCGGGCCAGCCGCGCGCGCCGTGCCCGGCGTACGAACGGGCCCAGCCGCGGTGAGCGGCCCAGCAGCAGGTTCTGCGCGACGGTGAGGTCGGGCAGCAGGTCCAGCTCCTGGTAGATGACCGCGATACCGGCCGCCAGGCCCGCGTGCGGGGTGGCGGGGCTGAAGGGCTGCCCGTCCAGCAGGATCGTGCCCTCGTCGGGCCGGTAGGAGCCGGCCAGGATCTTCATGAGGGTGCTCTTGCCGGCCCCGTTCTCGCCCAGCAGACAGTGGACCTCGCCAGGGCGGACGCTCAGCTCCACGCCGTCCAGCGCGACGGTGCCGGGGAAACGTTTGACGATCCCGGTCATGCGCAGCCGCTCTGTCATGACTCCTCCAGCAGATGGGTCGCGTTCTGGTCGTCGGTCACCAGCACGTCGCACAGGCCGCTGGTGACGACGGCCCGGCACACCGCCCGCTTCGCCCTGCCGCTGACCAGCGCGACCGAGGCGGCGGCCGAGCGCAGGACGTCCAGGGACAGGCCGAGCGTGCGCCCGTCCAGGGCGGGATCGACGATCCGGCCGCGGGCGTCGATGAAGCGGCCCAGCACGTCGCCGACCGCGCCGGCGCGGGCGAGCCTGGCCAGGTCGTCCGCGTCGACCTGGCCCGAGTCCACCAGCACCGAGTCGCTGCCCATGCCGCCCGGGCTGAACAGGAACAGGTCCGCCCGGGCGGCCAGCGCGAGCACGTCCGAGACGGACCGGTCGCTCTCCAGCACCTCCCGGGTGCTCTGCTGCTCCAGGATCGCCGGCGCGGCCAGCAGCGTCGCGGTGCCGCCACCGTGGTGAGCGATCAGGCTCGCCATGCTCTGGGCGCTGGTGGGCCGCCGCGACCGGCTGAGCGCGCCGTTGATCTGCACGATGTTGACGCCCGTCGCCCAGCCGGGGGTGAGCCCGCCGGCCAGCCGGTCGAGCGTCCGTCCCCAGGAGACACCGATCAGCCGGGGTACGGGCCGCATCGCCGCCAGGTGGTCGGCGCCCGCCGCGGCCACCCGGTCACGGACCTGCTCGTCGTCGTCGCTGCCGCCGCCCGCCACCACGATGGCCTCCCGCAGCCCGAACCGCTCCCGCAGCGCCCGCTCCAGGGCGCCCACCCGGGAGCGCGGATGCAGCACCTCGATCCGCACGATGCCGACCTCGCGCGCCTCGGCCAGCATCCGTCCCACCTTCCAGCGGGTGAGGTGCATCGCGTGGGCGATCTGCTCCTGGGTCTCCCCGCTCTCGTAGTAGCGGACGGCCACCTGGTAGAGCTGGTCGTCGTCGCTCATGAGCCGGCCCCCCTTCCCGGTTCGCTCAGCCGGTGGGAGATCTCCGTCGTGGCGGCGGTCGCCGCGCGGTAGTCGGCGTAGCCGCCGCGGTAGGCCGCCACGTGCCCGGCGACGGGCTCCACCGTGCGGACGCGCGGCGCGTACTGTGCCGCAGCCTCCGCCAGCGAGGCGTGCCGGCCGGTGCCGGCCGCGGCCAGCACCGAGCAGGCGCGCAGCGTCAGGTTGTCGCCGGCGACGAGGTGGACCGGCCGGCCGAGCACGTCGGCGGTCGTCTGGAGCCACAGCTCGTTGTGCCGGATGCCGCCGGACAGGTAGACCTCGTCCACGGCGATCCCTCCGTCCGTGAAGGAGTCGATGACCTGGCGGGTGCCGTACGCGACGCCTTCCACGGCCGCCCGGTAGACCTGCTCGGGAGAGCTGGCCAGGGTCAGCCCGAGCACCGCGCCCCGGAGCCGCGGATCGCGCAGCGGCGTGCGGTTGCCCATGAAGTAGTCCAGGACGATCAGCCCGTGCTCGACCGGCGGCAGCGCCGCCGCGGCCTTGATGAGCCCGCCGAGCTCGGCCCGCGGCCGCCCGATGAGCCGTTCGCCCGCCCAGGCCAGCACGGATCCCGCGCTCACCTGGCCGCCCTCCACGAGCCAGCGGCCCGTGTGCAGCGCGTCCGGGTACGGCCCCCAGACGGTGGGCGGGAAGACCGGTTCGTCGATCTCCGTGACGAACGCGTTGGACGTGCCGCACACGATCGACACCCGCCCGGCCGGGGCGCCGCCGATGGCCAGCAGCGACAAGTGCGCGTCGATGCCGCCCGACACGACGACGGCGGGACCGGTGACGCCGAGCTCCTCGCGGGCCGGCGCGCCGAGCGGCCCGACCGGGTCACCGACGGGCACGACCTCGTCCGGCAGCTTGCCGGCCAGGTCGCCGATGCCGAGCGAGGCGTACAGGTCGTGCGGGGAGCCCGCGCCGCGCGGGTCGTAGTTGCTCTTGCAGACGGCGTTCATCCGCGAAGCCACCCACCGCCCGGTCAGCCGCCACACCATGTAGTCCACCGCCTCGGCGATGCGCGCGGCGGCGGCGTAGGTGCCGGGCTCGTGGCGGGCCAGCCACATGGCCTTGGGCACCAGCCACTCCACCGCGTCGCAGCCGCCGGAGTAACGCAGGACCGGATGGCCGGTCGCGGCGGTCAGCGCCGACTCCTCGCCCGCCCGGCCGTCCATCCACAGCAGGGCCGGCCGCAGGGGGCGGCCGTGCCGGTCCAGGACGGCCACCGTCGAGGCCGTGGTCGCCACCGCGACGCCGGCGATGGGCGGGTGACCCGCCTCGGCGAGCGCCTGGCGGGCGGCGTGCACGCTCGCCCGCCACCAGTCGTCCGGATCCTGCTCGGCCCATCCGGGCCGCGGAAAACTCGTCGGGTACGAGGCGTCGCCCGCCCCCATCGGCGCACCCTCGACGCTGTAGACCGCGGCCCGCGCGCCTTCGGTTCCCAGATCGAGAGCGAGGAAAGCCGTCATCGTCACTCCTCGTTCGGCAGGAAGAGGACCTTGGAGCTGAAGATCGACCGGTCACCGAGGCTGACCATCGTCTCGGGCAACGCGTCCAGCCCCAGCTCATGCGTGATCATGAACTTCCACGCGAGGTCGCCCGAGGCCAGCGCCTTGGCGGCGACCCGCCACTCCTCCCCGGGGAACGGCGCGGAGAAGGAGTTCCAGGCGCCGTGCAGGGTGACCTCGCGGCGGAGGAAGGAGCTGAAGGTGGCCTTCGGCAGCACCACCGGGTCGTGCGGGATGCCGATGAACACCGCCTCGCCGTGCCGCGCCGCCAGGGCCACGGCCTGGTCGACCGTGGCGGGCACGCCCGCGGACTCGATGACCACGTCGTACCCGTCGCCGGCCTGCTCGGCCGCCTCCTCCGCGCTGGTCACGGTGTGCGTGGCGCCGGCCTCGGCGGCCATGGCGGCCTTCTGCTCGTTCAGCTCGATGACCAGCACCTCGGACGCCCCGGCGATCCTGGCCCACTGCACGGCGAACAGCCCGATCGGGCCGGCGCCCACCACGGCCACCCGCCGGCCGCCGCGCATCCGGGTGCGCCACAGGGCGTGCAGCGCGATCGCGGCCGGGTCGAGCATGGCCGCGGCGCGCGGGTCGAGGTCGGGGGGCAGCACCATGAGGTTCTCGTCCGGCACGGTGACGTACTGCGCGTACGCCCCGTCCCTGCGGCTGCCGAAGTAGCCGTAGTCCTTGCACAGGCTGAAGTGGCCCTGGCTGCAGGGGGCGCAGGCGTGGCAGGGGATGAGCGGAGGCACGGTGACCAGGTCGCCCTCGCGGACCCGGCCGGTGGCGGCCAGCCGGTCGCCGAGCGCGACCACGTGCCCCGAGAACTCGTGGCCGCAGATGATCGGGAAGTGGTAGGCCCCCGCGCGCAGCATGCGTGGAATGTCAGAGCCGCACACCCCGCAGGCCGCCACACGGACGAGCGCCTCGCCGGGGCCCGGTTCGGGCACGGGTACCTGTTCGACCCTGATGTCGCCAGGGGCGTGGAGCACCGCGGCCTGCATGGTTTCCGACATCCTTCTCTCTCCTTGGGTTACTTGGAGGCCTCGGCGAATTCGCCGGTCCCGGCGTACTGCGCCGCGTTGTCCGTGTCGATCAGTGCGGTGCCGGCGTCGATGGAGGGCTCGACCTGCTCCTTCTTCTGGACCTTGAGCACCGTCTCCACGGCCTTCGAGCCGAGCGAGATGGGGTCGTTGAGCGCGGTGGCGACGTACTGGCCGGAGGGGATCTGCTTGACCGCCTCCATGAGCCCGTCCACCCCGGAGACCAGGACCTTGTCCTTGCCGTTCTCCTTGAGCACCTGCAACGCGCCGAGCGCCATGTCGTCGTTGTGCGCGTAGACGGCGGCCACGTCGGGGTGGACCTGGAGCAGGTCCTGCATCGCGGTGACCGCCTTGGAGCGGACGTAGTCCGAGTACGGACCCTCGACGATCTTGATCTTGGGGTTGGCCGCAACCGCCTCGTGGAACCCGGCGCTGCGGTCGCGCGCCACGGCGCCACCGGCGTCGCCGCGGATCTCGATGACCTTGCCGCCCTTGGCCCCGAGCTGCTCGCTGAGCCGCTTGCCGACGAGCGCGCCCATCGCCTTGTTGTCCCGGCCGACGTGCGCGACCGCGCCCTCGGGCACCGGCCGGTCCACGGTCACGACCGAGACGCCGGCCGCCTTGGCCGCGGCGATGCCCGGCTGGACGCCCTGCGGGTCCACGGGGTTGATGAGCAGGACGTCGACCTGGCGGGTGAGGAGGTCCTGGATGTCGTTGTTCTGCTTGGTGACGTCGCCGCCCGCGTCGGCGAAGTAGAGCGTGGCGCCGGCCTTCTTGGCGGCGGCCTCGGCCCCTTCGCGGAGCTGGACGTAGAAGGGGGACTGCTGGGTGGCCTGGCTGAAGCCGATGGTGACCGGGCCGTCCGGCTGCGGGCTCTCGGTGGAGCCGCCCGGGTTGGTGGACACCGAGCAGGCGGAAAGGGCGGTGATCAGGAGGAGAGCGGGAATTGTGAGCGACCGGAATGCGCGCATTGGGGCCTCCGTATGTGACGTAGGTAACGCACCGTAAGTCGCGTATTAACCTTCGTGCAACACTTGAGCCAGATTTTGCTCATATGAGCAGATGCGTGGGCGATCGTCCCTCATCGGTGGCTGATCAGGCATGACGCAGAGCCGCGCTGCCCCAATTTTTTGGACTTGCCAGTCCATTCTGTGCTGCCGATGATGAATGGACCACTTGGTCCAGAACGGAAGTTCAACGATGGGATGATCGATTGTGGATGCCATTGATCGCCTGAGCATTACCGAGGAGCTTCGTCGTCTGATGGCGCGCTACGTCCGGTACGCGGATCATCAGCGCTGGCAGGACCTGGCGAACCTCTTCACGCCAGACGGCACGTTCACCCCGCACAAGCCGGACGGATCGGTCTGGTTGCGCATGGAGGGCCGGGCAGGGATCGCCGCCACGGTAGGCGCCAGCGGCGGCCCCGGCGTCATCCTGGTCCACCACCTGTTCTCCGACGAGATCGACGTCGACTCGGCGACCGCCGCCCACGGCGTGTGGGCGATGGAGGACATCATCACCCGGCCCGAGGGCGCCGGCGTGTCGGAGGACATCCCGTTCAGGGGCATGCACGGCTACGGCCACTACCACGCACGCTTCGTCAGGACGAACGGCTCCTGGTACATCGCCGAGCTCAAGCAGACCCGGGTCCGCCTGGACTTCACCGACTGACGCCACCCGCGCCGGTCGCACCCGGCCACGGCGCGACCAGAACACCGGCAAGCGATGTCCGGCACCCGCCTGCCGGACAGCACCTTCCCTTCCACCACTACGCGAAAGCAGCCTTGCCGTGAGCAACAACAACAACAAGCCCAGCGCGCTGGAGCCGTACAAGATCGCTGTCCCCCAGGAGGTCCTGGACGACCTCGAGGACCGTCTGAGGAGAACTCGCTTCTTCGACGACCTGGACAACGAGGAGGAGTACTACGGGATCAGCACCGCCTACCTCAAGCCGTTCGTGGAGTACTGGGCGGACGGCTTCGACTGGCGCGCGCAGGAGGAGCGGCTGAACACCTACGACCAGTACAAGGTCGAGATCGACGGCACGCCCGTGCACTTCTACCACGTGCGCGGCAAGGGCCCGGACCCGATCCCGCTCGCCGTTCATTCCGGCTGGCCGTGGTCCAGCGGGTTCAGCCTCCCGCTCGTCGGCCCGCTGACGGACCCCGCCGCCCACGGCGGCGACCCGGCCGACTCCTTCGACGTCATCATCCCCGACCTGCCGGGATTCGCCTGGTCCACCCCCGTCGGCAGGGGTGACCTGAACTACTGGAAGATCGCCGACATCATGCACAAGCTCATGACCGAGGTACTGGGCTACGACAAGTACGCCGCGGCGGGCACCGACTACGGCGCCCTCGTCACCAGCGCGCTCGGCCACAAGTACGCCGACAGCATCATCGGCCTGCACTACGGCCAGGACCTGCCGCCCGGCATGTTCGCCAACGAGCGCTTCTGGGACCTGACCGACGGCGCCAAGATCCCCGAGGACGCCACACCGGAGCTGCGCACGGGCCTGGAGAACTTCGTCAACACCTACGCCTCCCACGTCGCAGTCCACATGCTCGACGCCTCCACCCTCACCCACGGCCTGAACGACTCGCCCATCGGCATGCTCGCCTGGCTGCTGCGGCGGTGGAAGAAGTGGAGCGACAAGCGCGGCGACTTCGCGACGAACTTCCCCCGCGACTTCATCCTCACCGAGGCCACCACCTTCTGGGTGAACCAGGCCATCGGCTCCTCCATCCGCATGTACCGCAACGCGGTGCGCTACCCGTGGGTGCCCTCCCACGACCGCCGGCCCATCGTCGAGGCACCGGCCGGCTTCACCTTCCTCCTCGGCGACGCCTACCCGCCCGGCGTCAACACCGTCGAAGAGCGCATCGCCGCCTTCGAGAACGGCCCCACCCGCGACGCCTTCAACGTGATCAACGTCAACGCCCACATGAAGGGCGGCCACTTCGTCCACTACGAGAACCCCGAAGCCTTCGCCGGCGACATCCGGGAGACCTTCCGGAAGCTGCGCTGACCAGGTATCCGGTGGGCCTCCGGCGCCGATCCCGAAGCAGGAGGCCCACCGCCGTCAACCGGCTGAAGATCCCCTGGAAGGCACCGGCTGCGGCGCGTGACGGCCGACCGCGCTGCGCGCCGCCCGCCGACGTGCGCAGAAGCCGAACACCCGACACTCCGAACACCCGGCATCGATGCGTGACCAATACGTCGCTCCGTAGGGCACCCGAAGCTCGAACCCGTGGCGGCTGCCGGATCGCCCGGCAAGGCCTGGCCTCTGGTCCGGCCTGGTCCGGCCTGGCCTGGTCCGGCCTGGTCCGGCCTGGTCCGGCCTTGCCGGGCGGTCGTTCAGCGGCCCTCGCCCGGGCCGTCCGGGCGGGTGGAGGGATCGCCGGGCGCGCTGGTGCGGAGCATGCGAACCTCGGCTTGGGCGCCGGCGATGACGGCCGACACCGCCTCGGCCGAACGGCGGGCCGCCAGCGCGCGCACCTCCTGCGGCGGGTCGCGATCATCGATGACGACGAGCGTTCCCTCGTGCGCGACATAGGTGCGGACCTTCCAGCCGAGCCGGTGCCCCGCCGCCCGTGCCGCCCGCCGTACGTCGGCCGGCTCGCCCAACTCCGCCACCACCTCGCGGGCAAGAACGAGCTGACCGTAGAAGCCGCGGTACTCCGGTCTGAGGCGGGCGGACATCATCACCCTGACCTGGTCGACGAGCTTGGCGAACCGGCGTTCGGCCAGTTCGTCCTTCTGGCTCGGCATGCGGATCGCCTCCCGCTGACACGCTCGCTGTGTCCTCTTCTCAGAGTAGGCGGCCCGCATGGCTGGTCCGCCCGATGAGTTCGAGCACCACGACAGCGCCGGTGAACCAACCCGATGACCACACAGCGCGAACAAGCAGGCGGAGGCGGGCCGAGCCACGGAGAATGCCGCACACACTCATCCTCGTGCGAAACGATCACCGCAGAAAAGAAATTCCACTGACTTCGGTTAAGCAATTCCGGTGTGCCACGCGCCCGGATAAGGGCCTCAGGCCTCAATATTCATTTTACGGATGACACCGGGGTGTCCCTTGTGCAGGGTCGTTGGATCCAGTCGCCGAAAAGCGTGATCATGATGAGATCTGCCCCTGCGAAGATTCCTGACTTATGAGGCGACGAATGGCCATGGTGGTTCTCCTGATGATCACATCCACGGTGACTGCAGGGCCGGCCGTACGGGCCGATGCCGTGATGAACCCGGCCGACGCTATTCAGCGCCAGCTCGTACCGGGCCATGGGGTGAGGATCGTCGAGCGTACCCGGTCGAACTGGTTCGGCAGTTGGTCTGCCCACAAGCCGGTGCGCGGCATCATGGGGTTCGGCAAGGGCAAGGTCGTGGCCACGGATCTGACGGACTTCAACGTGGGACGTCACGGTACCCGCAACATCTGCATCGGAAAGCGCGGCTACCAGTTGCATGCCAAGCCCGACCCCGACCGGCCGCTGCCGCCGGGCAAGAGTTGGGTCACGTACGAGTGGCCGTGCCAGCTCGTTCTGAGGTCCGGCCATGTCAGCCTCAGCGACCCTGCCACGCTCAGAGCAGTGTTGGCCACCACCGCGCGCAAGCTGCCCGCCGGGGTCTACGACGATGTGCGCACCACCCTCTACGAGGGCACCATCACCTTCGCGCAACTCCACAAGGCGAACCCGGGCATGCGCATCGGCTTCCGCAGTAAGCCCACCGGCAAGTACGCCTCCTGGAAGGTGTCCTGGCGGTTGTGGATCGGCCGTGACCAGCTCGTCCGCAGAGCATGGAGCGCGTGGCGCGAACCGAACGACAGCCGCGACAGGTCCGCCGGAGAACAGCCCTACCACGCCTTCGAGGAGGATCTCCGCCTGTCGGACTGGGGGATGGAGGCGGACATCCAACCCCCGCCCGCGGCTGAGACGGTTTCGTCGGAGGAACTGGACGACTGACCCGAACGTCACGCCGGCCACTTGGTCACTTTCGCGCGACACCGATGCCTCGCCGACCTGATCCTCCCGTCCGCCGTCGACCCGCCCGAAGGGTAAGCGGGCCAGAGCCACAGATACCAGATGGAGCACCCCGTCGAACGAACGATCTGGTACTCGTGGCCCTGGTCTGCTCGGCTTGTCCTGGGTCGATGGCGGGCGGGATGATCAGGCTTCCACCTCAACCACCTGCTGCGGACCTACGTAAGACCTGGCGAGGCGATCATCCCGGAGTCGGAGCGCCCCTGCCGGAGGCATAAGCGTTGTTACCTTGTGCGCTATGAGTTCGGAGGCGCGGGCGTTCAATGAACGCGGCGATACTGTCGAAGGCCCGACCTCCGACGACCTGCATGGTTTGTTGCGCGGTTTGACTGCGTCCAACCGTTTCCTCGTGGTCGAGCGCCTGGACGCGGAAAATAACGAGTACTACATGCAGGCGTACCTTCGGGACGACGGGACCTACTGGCTCGAGTACCGCAACGGCTGTGCGGACGCACACTTCCGTGCTTCCTGCCGTACCCTCCAGGTTTTGGTGCAGGTCTTTGCCATGTGGCTCTACCGGTTGCCAGGATGGAGGGAGACCCTCACTTGGACTGCATGGTCAGCGGAGTCGGAAGCATGACGCTGCGGCGTGGCAATCGGAGTATGGCGGCGCGCCGCGCCGCCGCTAATTAGATATCCACAAGAACAATTCGGCGTTGCAGGGCTGCGTGCGGAGGTCATCACGCCGGTGGTCAACGCAGTCGCCCCTTGATGCCGCGTTTCGTAAGTCTACGGGTCGCTGCGTCTACATCTAATGCCTCCGCCTTTTTGACGAGCTCTTCAAAAGCGTTGAAGAAAGTATTTTCGCCGCCGCGAACTATTCTCTCTCCGGCGACATGGGCTCGGACGGAGCTCCAGGTTCGCAGCAATCGATACTGCGTCTGTACTGCGATCAAATCTCCATCTATGAATCCATACTCGCATGCATATCCCAGGACCTGATAGTAAAAGCCGACTTCAATCGCGTGGCTCCGGATGGGCTCCGGAAGCCTGAAGAAGCCCAGGGCTGGATCGTGCTGCGATAAGTCGTTCCACAGGGTTATCTCCATGCGGATGAATTCGGGTGTGCGATGGGTCTTGAGCAGATCCATCACAGCTGTTATGTGATTCATGTTTTGATTGATCCGCAATGCTAGCCAGGTAAGGAACGATGAGCTTGCGATGGCGATTATGGCCACAGTCAGAGCGGCCAGATTAATGACGTCTTGTTGTGACATCAGATATCACGCTGATCTTTCTGTATGGTTTCAATATCTCGACTCGCTCCGATCGCTTTCCTGGCTTCGATTCCCAAATGCGGTTAAGATATGCCGTTGGGGCACCGTCTAAAGTCTGGGCCGCCTGCACACTCTCGATCTAGCCCAAGCGGTCTGAGCTTGCCTCATGGCTCTGTTGCGACTGGTCCAAGCTCCGGTTTGCCAAGTGGACGGCGGCCAGTAGTTCGCGCGCCGAAGTGTCGCGCTTGCCGATGAGGGAGTTCTCTACTCCGCTGGTGCAAGGCCCAGCGGGATTCGGTGCGTTGGGCGGTTTCCAGGGCCAGATGTCCGCTGGTGATGCCGTCGTTGAGGTTGCCGATGCGGAGCTGGGCTGCGGCGATGTCGGCGTGGACGGCGGCGATCTTCTCGTGGTCGGTCTCGTGCGCCAGGGCGTTGAGGGCGGCTTGGCCTTCGTCGATGAGGCGTTGTTCGTCACCGAGGTGCACGTACGTCGAGAGCCGGTAAGCGGCCATCCGCCAGGATCCAGGAATCGAGTCCAAGCTCGTTCGCGCTGCGGACACGCTGCGCCGTACGCGTCCCTCGCCTCTTCGAGGCGGGTGAGGGCTTTGGCGGGTCGCGGAGGTTGGCGAGCTCTTCGGAATCGCGGGCTGGGAACCAAGCGCGGGTGGCGTTGTCGCCTTGGGCCGGTAGGTACTGCCGGGCAAGGTGGATGTTCTGCACTGAGGGGACGCTCCTCGAACGGCATAGGAGCGTTAGGCGCAGGCTTGGATGATCGGGTGGCCGCTGCCCTGCGCCGCCAGGGTGGTTTCGCCGGTGATGGTGGCGGCTAGCGGGCTCCCATGGGTTTGCGATGGAGGCTGCGCTTTCGGCGGTCAGTCCGGCTGCGATGAGCAGCATTGGTCGCGGTCCATGTGGCCATCCAGTCTTCCCACGATCCAGGCCAGCGTCAGCATGTCAACGTCGTCACGTGTCGTCGGTCCGGCGCGAGCCGATGACTACTTGTTCCACGCTGAGGAGGCTGCTTGCCGGAGTTTCATCCCGTGGCGGGATGGGTGTGGGCGGGAGTGGGACGCTGGTGAGAATCCGTGGGGCGAGGCCGAGACTGACCACGACGAAGCGCTGCACCCACATCACGGCGACTCTCTCGACCGAAGCAGCAGCCCGCATGGGCCGCGCACTCTGGGGACAACTGCGACTGAAACCGCAACCAGACGGACCATCTGATCATGAGGATCGAGGAGTCCGCCCAGGTCATCGAGGTAGGGCGCCCGGGGCTCGAACCCGGAACCTACGGATTAAAAGACGACAGCTATTGTGTCTGCCCCTATTCTAGCGTATTCCAAAGTATCACTCTGTCCGTAAAAGCCGTTGCTTGAAATGTCCAAGAATGCCATCCGGTGTTCGCCGGTGCCGTTGGCCGAAGAGCATGTGACGAGCATGTGAATGCGGGGTCCATTGCCGCCCGCCATGGCTTAGGGTGAGCCCTTGACTGTTCGATACCGTTCGCTATGGCCGTATTTGTTCTTCGCCACCAGTGGTGCCGTACCGAGCGGTCAGGACACGCGTCGAGACCCGGCGGCCGGCGTCAGGCCACGCCTGCTGGACAGGAGAGCGATGTCCTTCGGGCTGCTTCCTCGCTGAAGGCTCTTGAGTACGGCCTGTTGGGTCTCTGGTGTCCAGAAGATCCTGAGGTTTTCGCGGGACCGGGTAATGGCCGTGTAGAAGATGCTGTGCGTGATGTCGTCTTCGTTGGCGTCGGTGATGACGATCTTGACGGAGTCGTACTCAAGGCCTTGCGCCTTATGGATCGAGACAGCGTAAGCTACCTGGAACGGTACGGAGGTGTTCGGCGAGTCGTCGTCTTCGTCGCTGGTGTCAACCCCGTAGACGGAGAAGCGCACTGTCGAGTCTTCCACCCATTCGAGATCGTCATCGTCGACGTCGAACTCGCTGAGCGGTCGGTCGAGCTTGACATCGAACTGGATCTGACCGGGTGCGTGCTCGATGCGGACGATCCGGCCCTTCAAGTTGTTGTAGATCACGGGCCGGAACCGTTCAGTCTCGTTAAACAGCACCGGGTCCCCAACCTTGTAGGTGGAGGCGCCCCATGTAGCCGCGGGACTTGGGTTGCTGCTCTGGAGGAATCGGTTGATGTTGTTGATTCCGTAGAGACCGTCGTAGTTCAAGCACAGGATGATCTCGTCATCGCGTTGCGCCGCGAACAGTGACTTGTCGAGCACGGTCGAGTAACCGTTTCGGGCGATGATCTCGGCGATGTCGTCGTCAATGTTCCGAACCTTGTCCCAGAATCCCAGGAGTGCCTCGCTCTTGGTCCTGAAAGGCGTCGTCAGCTCGAACACCGACGTACTCGGAATGAACGAACGGATGATGCCGAACCAGTTTCCGAACTGGATCGACTCGATCTGGTACACGTCGCCGACCAGCACGAGCAGTTTGAAAGACGTCTTCTCCAGCACCTTGAGCAGGTCATCGTTGCTGACGGTACTGCACTCGTCGATGACCAGGATGTCGTACTCCATGTCGGAGGCGCGCCGGTGGATCTGGCTGCTGATCGTCCGGAAGGTCACGTTCTGCGCGGTGACTCTGCGCTTGAGGTTGTCGACCGCCGGGTTGGTGTGGGCGAGGAAGAGCTTCGCCCTGTCGTTGAAGTAGTGTGCGATGTGGTTGACCATCGTCGACTTGCCCGTACCGGCCGCGCCGTAGATCAGCGCCACACGTGACTGGCTGAACAGCAGCTTGAGCGCATCCTGCTTCACCTCGTCGTCAATGCCATGAGGCATCTCGTCGAGCCAGCGCTCGACAGCCTCGGTATGCCCGGCGATCCCCGACGACGCGTAGCCTCGGAGCTTCTCGACGATGGCGACGGTATCGTCCTCGTACCCCCGGATGAAGACGTGCCCCTTGTCCAGCACCAGCCGACGCTCCGTATGCCGGAAGTAGAGCTTGCTGTTGTAGGTGGCGATCAGGCCGTTCACGTCTCCGAGTTCCTCAAGATCGGCCACAGGCGTATAGAGAACCCCGTGGCGTTCGATGTTGTTCTTCACCCGGCGAGCCAGCAACTCATGGTTGCGTCCGGCCACTGCGAGGCTCTCGACAAGGTCCCAGTACCGCGGGTTGTGCCCCGGCAGGGAGGTACAGAACGGCATCGTGTCGAACGGGATGCAGCCGTACTTCAGGTTGAGCCCGGAGAGGGGAGCGCATACACCCCAGTCGTGCTGGGCCTTGAGGATCTGGTTGTACATCCGCAGCAGAAGGTAGCGGATGACGTTGTGGCCTGGCGCGGCTGACCGCACGATGCGGCGAGCCTCATCGAGAACAGGAAAGATCTGAGGCCTCGTTACGCGAGAGGTGCCGGCGGCCTTCGTCGCCTCGTACTTGTTGTCGGGCATGTCGATGAGGTCAAGGAGGCTGCCCGAGCCCGCCGTCAGGCCTCTCATCAGATAGCCGTACTCTGCAGAGTCGGTCCGAACCTTGCTGGTCATGCCCAGGAGACGTGCGAAGTTATCGAACTCGCAGGGACGGATGGAGACTTCCCACTCGCGGATGATGATGATCGGCATGCCTTGGTCGAGCACGTCGATCGAGTCTCGCTGGAGCGTCAGCCTGGCCGCGTACTTGTCAGTCAAGTCGATGTCGGTGAAGGCGATGATGCGGTCGAACTTGCTGACCTTGTTGACGGCAGGGAAGAAGGTGACCTCGTAGTAGATGTGCCCGCTGACGAAGAACGGGCGCGTCTTGTGGATGTAGTACCGGGCCCGCGTACTGTTGTCGGGCGGAGCCGAGCGGACCGCCTCGATTCTCGCGGCGATCTTCTGGTGGTATTCCCGCAGTGACGGATCGAGATCGACCGGGAAGGCTTCGAGATTCGTCAGCACGGCAATCCCACACCTGTCCCGGAGCAGGCTGCGGATGCGATGGAGATACTCGTAGTACTTGAGCATCAAGCGTTCAGACGCATCGCCATCCAGGGTGTAGTGGGAGGCACTCGCCTGAATCAGCTTGTGGAACTTGCCGAGGAAGTTCAGTTTGCCATTGGCCTTGACGAAGTTCAGCCCTGGCTCAACTGCTGTGTAGGTGAACTCGGCGTCATCCCTCCCAACGTGAAGACGGACTGCTACGCCTTCGACCAGGTTGCGGAGTTGAGCGAGTACGTTCTGCGAGAGGAGAGCACGCTGGTCCATGAGTGAGGCGATGTTTCGACAGATCGCCTGGTCCACACTCCGGATCTGCTCGCCGACCGTTGCCATCTCGCACTCCCCTCCTCTCGACCCAAGACATCCGCTGTTCACGCGAAGATCAGACGTCACTGCAGCCGCACCGATTTTAGTGGTTGGAGAGCAAATGAGCGCATTGATATTGGCTTGCTGTTGTATGGGGTGAGACCCTCGGAGATGCCGGACAACGTCTGATGGGACGGTCTCAGCTGATGGCGGCCAGGCGGGCGGGCATGTCACCGTTACGCAGATAGGTGGCGTTGACGGCGACGAGGTCAGCAGAGTGATCGATTAGTCCGAGGCGGCTCAGGGCGAGGCCCTCACGACGTCGCTACCTAACGCTCGGACACAAGGAGCAGTTCGGCGGCGTCGCCGGGAGCGCGGCACGAACGTCGACCTTGATGCGATCCGCGTGTGGTGGTTGCGCATGGCTCAGGGGCGGAATCCCTGGCAGCCCAAACCTCAGGAGGATCAGACCGGATCTCCTTGCCACCAAGGATCGGGTCTGCACTGTGCTGGAGCCGAGGGGGGCCATGCTGAGACAAGCCGAACGGGATAGGCATACAGGGATGCGGCGCGTCGATGTCGAGGTGATCCTTGGCTGGCTTACGCGGTCACGATCACGGCTGCTGACAGATCCAGCGATCTGACGGCCGAAGCCGGAATGGGCCGCTCGTGCTGTTCTCCCGCCGTTCTACGGCGATGAGTGACGTGCGTGAAGTGCGGAACGTGAAGTGCGGGAACGTGGGCGCGTCCACGGCGTTCGGCGAGCGCAGCCTGACGACCCGGGCTGTGGGGTGACCGGCCGGGGCGGACGTGCACGCGGTGCAACTACTCGGGGGGATGAGGCCCGAGGCGTTGGCTCGATGGCTGCCGGCAGGGCTGCGCGCTCATCGGCTGGTCACTCCGGCAACGCTGCTGGCGTGGCATCGTTGTCTGCTGCGTCGGGCGTGGACCTACCTGCATTGGCGTGAGGGCCACGAGATACTTGGTGGGGCCATCAACGAGTACCGCCGAGCTGCGTAGTCCGAGTGGAGAGCCTCAGTTCAAACCACACGCGCGAGTTCTGGCGCCCTACAGGCTGGTAGGCCGCACGAACGTGGGCGAGGCCCGATCCTCGGCTAAGGGGTCGGGCCTCTTGCTCGTCACGGGTTGCTGCTGAACCAGCTCAACAGCCCCCACAAGGTAGCCCCTCCCGCGGCGAGCCCACCGAGGATGGCGGAGGGCCACGTCTTACCGTCCGCGAGCATGAGGGCGGCGGCAATGGCGATGGCGGCGATGGCCGCGAGAACAATCAGGATCACACGTTCGGGTGACATGGAGTCAGTTCCACCAATCTGTGAGCGGACACAATACGGCCAGGGCAGGGACCAAGCGGCGTGTTCGCCCTGGTCGCAAATAGCTGCATCCGGCGTGTGTCTGTCTGGGGGCGCCTCTCCTTCTCCCAAACGACGCTCTTGGTGGTACGGGGGTCTATCGTACGAGAAAGCCCGAACCCATGTGGCGGATTCGGGCTCATGCGCCTGCTGACGTCTACATTGTGTAGCTGGTGCGCGGGCGCGGCGGCCGAGCATGCGCGCCTTGCGCACGCCCGATTCTGCCTGGCGGGCCTGTGCTTCCCCGCGAGGCGGTGCTGCAATAGACGCTGGCGCTGCCGTTCACGGGGACAGCAAACCAACCTCCGGACCCGTGAGCGCGGGCTATCTAAGTTGCTGGACTAACTTGAAGATCAGCCCGGCAGGTACTGGCAGGAACGCTGGCTGGCCAGCGGCGCTGAATGGGGCTGGCCGGAACCGAAATAGGACTCTGTGGACGCCCGAAACTCGGTTGTTGGGCTCACCCCGGGGTTTGGCGTCGCATCGCGCATGCCTGACCGAGGTTGATGGCCTCCCAAGCTGCTGCGAGCTATCTGCCGGAGGCCTGTAGAAGGTGCGCGGCCGGTGCGTTGCGAGGTCTGAGCTATCGACGCGGCGACCAGGGATCCTGGGACGGGTTCTGGCGCCAAACGACGGCGTCGTCTTTCAACCGGCTGAACGCGCCTGCCCACTCATGCGAACTGCCGTAGCCATCGCTATCTGCCGCCTCCTCCAGTGGGATTCCGAACGCTTCGAGGAGAGCGTCGCGTTCGCCGCGGAGCTCGTCCGCGTTGATGCGCAGCATGTGGGATTTGTGGGGAACAGCATCGGCGTGCAACTCCAACGCCCGAATCATGCCGGTAATGGTCCTGGCTGTCGCCAGGACGGTCAGGTGTGCGTTCTCATCCATGGCGTGACCGTACCGTGCGCTTACGAGTCGCGCTCGCGCCTCGGCGGTCGCCTCTACGTGGCACCTCTGTTCACAGCCGATACTCGGTCTGTGCGGCAGCGCCGGACACCATCGTTGCGCCATGTCTGGTTTAGGGAGGCCGGGTGCGAGGAAGATATCTTTTCGCGATGACGGCCAGTCGTCGCTGATCTAGTGCTTAGCTCGATGAGCATGCCCACCTCATCCCCGCTGACCGTGGCCATGTGCGTCACCCTGGTGGTAACCCCGTTGTCGCACAATCCGGTTGCTTATGGTGGCCGCCCGGTGTCATATAGTGATATGCGTCGATGGGCCAAGCTGAACGAGCGCCAGATGGCCACGCTGCGCCGCATCGCGGAGAGTGAGTCGGTCACCGCCAAGGACAGTGACCTGGCTTGTACGGTTTACGCGCTCCGGGACAGGGGCTTGGTCTCGACCCCGCGGACAAACGGCATCTGGATCGCCGAGGTAACCGAGGCAGGCCGCTTCTACCTCGAGCATGGCTACTACCAGGGCGCTGCGGCTCTGACGTCTACCACCATGAGTTCCAAGGGCGGAAGACGACCTGCCGACCCGAGGCCGCCATCACCTCACGTTTTGGCGGCTGAACTGATCAAGCGCTTGCAGGACGAAGGGGGGACGCTGCATGTCCGTGACCCGGACGAGGCCACCAGGGCGCTTCATCGACGGGCCTTGGACGCGGCTAAGCGCCAAGGATTGATCCCTGAAGGCTTCCGTCTCCTACATACCGGTCGCGACCGCGGGGATCTCATCCTTCGGCTGGAGGACGCCGCCCATCCCAACGAGACGGACTGGAACCGCATCCGACTGAGCGCCCGCGATCTGATCACCGACCCTCACGAGCTTGCGTACTGGCTTCGAGAAGACCGCCATTCCATCGACGTCACCGACGCGACGATCGGTCGCGCGCTGGAAGTGGTATGCGCTTTAGCAGAGGACCTGTTGAAACGGGGCCATTGCCTCGGCATATCCCGGCGAGGCAAGCCACGCGGTCTCCACGCGCACGCGCGTGGGCACCAGTATGCGCTGCACATCAAGGAGGAACTCGACCGCGTTCCTCACGTGTACACCGAAGAGGAACTCCGGAGCCGAAAGCTCTACACCTGGCAACGGGTCACGCCCGAGTACGACGAGGTCCCTTCGGGCCGGCTCAGGCTCGAGCTGGGGGAAGGGCGCGGTCTGCAGTGCTGGGCGGACGACAAGCGTTCACGCGTGGAGGACAAGATACGAGCGGCCGTCAAGGAGATTGAGCGGCGCGCTGAGGCTGACCAGCAGGCGCGCCTGGAGCGGGAGAAGGCTGAGCGGGAACGCGCTGAGAAGTGGCGACGTCAGGAGGAGGAACAGCGGCGGCGGGAGGCGGAGCGGCAAGCAGCGCGCGATAAGGAACGTGCGCAGGCCGCCGACCAGGCAAGGGAGGAGCACAGGCGGCGAGTTTTCGGCCAGGCGCTGGAGGGATGGGCCTACGCCGCGGAGATCCGCGAATTCTGCCGGGGGCTGGAAGCACTCGCGGTCACTCTGCCTGCACAGGAGGCAACGCTTACGCAGTGGGTGACGTGGGCGCGAGCACAGGCAGATCACATGGATCCCCTGCACACGCCGAGCGTGCTGACCGAGGCGAACTTCGAGGTCGAACCGACGCCGGAGGCCCTGCACCGGCACCTACGGGAGGAAAGTCGAGGCGAACGAGAATCACGACCGGAAGAACCCGCCGGCGTCAGGTACGACGATTTCTATCCATCAGCATGGCGATGGGGACGCCCAGGTCGCTTTCAATGGTGGCGGCGGTAGCCGCGGCTCCGCGCTTGCGTAGTGCCTCGACCGCCCTGTCCAGGAGCTTGCCAAGCCGTACAACTTCGTTGCGCAAGGCGATCAGCTCATCGAACCGCTCAACGGCTTCCTGTCCGCACCACTGCCGTACCAAGGCGTGCACAGGTTCGCGCTCGCGCAGCCGTACTTTGCGTTCCTCGCGGGCGTCCTCCCAGGACGGCCGGTAAGGATAGCCGTAGAGGTTCTCCGAACGCAGTTCTGCTTCTTCCCGGTGGATCGCTTCTATGATCCCTTCGGAGAATGTCGTAGCGATCGTCGGCATCAGCCGCCGTGCTGCTCGCCAAGGGCTGATCAGCGTCCCATGACGATCATGGAAGGCGAGAGGGTCGTCGGCTAGTTCTTCGACGGTGAGTCCCAGACGATCAGCTACCCCCGCAGGCTTGTCGATCCGCAGGACCCCCGTCTCGGCCTTGCTTCGTCCAAGGATCACCCGTCGGCCAAGCCCGCACTCCTTCACGACGAGCAACGCGGCTTCGTACTCCACCGTGTCGCCGGCAGCAGACGATACTTCTCTGACGGCCAAAAGGCGCCGCTCGTCGTTGAGGCGGGGTTCGATGTCGGTCCAGCGGTCGAGCAGAGAGGTGTAGGAGACCCATTCCTGTAGCCCGGCGTCGTCGCCGTCCAGCCGGCGGATCCTGATCGAGTCGTCGCTATCCCGAATCTTCACGATCGTGACGCGGTGCACGGGATCGGCCAGCGCCCTCGGCCGCTCGCGATAAGCCCACTCTTCCCCAATCTCCATGACTGACATTAACCCAGCGTGTGTGACCGTGTGGATACTTCACGTGACAATCGCCGGAGAGGCGCTGAGTTGCAATCCTCCGCGCCTGCCTGTTCATGGTCTGGGATCAACCGTGCGTAGCAGGCTGAGTAGTCCTTCGATGGTCCCGTACTGATCATGAGAGAGCGGATCCGGGGTGAAGTGCATCAGGTCGTTGCGGATCTCTCGGACTTCGTCCAGGTGCGCAAGGAAGAGTTGGTGATCGAGCTGCCACTGCAGCAGAGACCAACGTTGTGGGTTCTTGAGAAGGAAAATGTAGTCACCGAAGGTGAGATCGGCGGCTCGGTGCACCTTTGATTTGCGGTGTGGTTGTACGGCGTCCCTGAGGTCGTCCACGGTGAAGACCTCGTCGGTGACCCGCCGGAGCCTGTTCTCGGCTTCTTCGATGAGGACGAAGGGACGGGCGAGGCTCCCGAACTGACCGGTGAGGTCGGCGGCGGTGAGGATACCGGTAACGTGCAGGCGATCGGCGTCGCGCACGAAGATGAAGCCGTCGGCGTAGATGGCCTCGATTTGATCGAGTAGAAGCGCGTCATGGTCCACGACCCGGGCCGACGCGATCGCGGCTTGCAGGGAAGGCTGGTTCGCGGCGATGTGAGCGCGGCCGATGGACTCCCAGCTGATCGCTCCGTGGTAGGTGCCGTCGGTGTCGATCACAGCGATCTGGGAGAACCGGCGTTGCACCATCAGAGTTTTGGCGTAGGTCAGGGTGGCCGTGCTGGGCACGGAGACTAGCGGCGTGGGTAGGCTGCCCAGGCGCAGGCTCATATGCTCGGGTTCTGAGACGTCCTCGGTGTTGGTGGTGTCGTCGACGGTGGTGGCGCCGGAGGCCGGTTCAGCGCCGAGGGGGATGAGGGCGATCTCGTCGCTGACCGAGCCTTCGGTGAAGGGCGGGCGGGTGGTCAGCCCTTTGTTGGCCAGATCGGCTTTGATGGTGGCGATGACGGGGCCGGTACGTCGCCGTTGCCCCCAGTGCTCCAGCAGACTGCGGATGGTCATCTGGCGTGGACTGGCCGGGTCGCGAGAGGCCGCGTCTTCGAGGAGTTCGTCTGCGCTGGTGACTTCTTCCTCGCCTGCCAAGCCGGGATCGACGCCGGTGTCGGCGATGTCGGCGATCCGGCCGGCGGCGTTGTTGCGCGTCAGGCCGCAGACGGTGAGCAACGAGCTCAGACTGGCGCGCAGGTCAGGTCGGATGGCTGTTAACGGCACGTCCCAGCGGAGCCAGTCGACCGTGCGCACTTGCTGGAAGTCTTCCGGCTCGTGCGCTCGGTACTCATAGGGGCCAGTGACTTTGCCGATGGCGATGTGGCCGGCGGGCGATTTCAGGGGCATGACCACCAGGTCTCCGGCACGGATCTCGGTGGTGAACCGCCAGAGCTGTCCAGTCCAGTTGGAGATAACATTCGGAGCCGCCGTGGGGAATGCCAGGCGTAGAGCCTCGGCCAGCTGTTCTCGATTCGGGTGGCGGCTGAGGTCTCCGGCCTCATGCCAACCCACGATAGCCAGCCCCTCTTGCAGCGCCCGCGCTTCGCGTTGCCCTTCTCGGCCACCGCGGATCATCCACGCTCGTGGCTCAGCAAGCGGCCGGACGTCTTCGTACATACATCGTCCTTTCTCGACCTGAACATGTGGAACCTGCCAGACGTATGACGATGAAACAAGGGGCAAGGCAGATTGTCCTGAATTGTTAGCTTCAGCCGCTCAACGGACGAGCAGACGCTTGGGGGTTGATACGGGAAACATAGGTCGAGCCCGGCAGTATCCGCAGTAGCGCTCTGGAAGCCCATTGCCATCGAAGTTAGCATCGAATCGGAGCTCTCATCGCCACGCTTGTCGAAGCCGCTTCTCGGTACCTACTATGAGCGATTCTGAATCGCTCAATTGTCCTCTTCTTCGGGGACGGAATCTACGAGTCGCCTGGTGGCCAGTCGCTTGGTGGAGTCATCTCACGCCATGCCGCTTTAGCGAGAGCGTCCAAGGTGCGATTCTCCGCGGTCGCCAGCTTCGCCCGCTCATGAAGCGGTCCGGCAACGCGCCCGAACGCCTCACGCACCGCTCGATCAGGCCATCGGACAGTTTGCTGCTCAAAGATCCTCCTGCTGAGCTCACGCGCCTGCCTCCCTTGCGCTGTCAGCACAAGCTCAGCAGCTCTGGCCCGCAGATCGTGCAGGAGCCACATGCGATCAGACTCGTAGAACGGACTGACCGCGAGCATGCCGCGGCTGGGAATCACCGGGACAAGGGTCTCGACAATCTGTACCCCGCTGGGTGTCGAGGCGACCAGCAGGGACCCCGGTTGAACGATGTACTCCGATGACGCAGAGATCACACGGGCGACCTGGTCCAGGTGGGGAAGGCGCTCTGCAGGACCTCGGCCGATGTGACCCAGCCCACCCCTGGTGACTGGCCATCTTGTGTCGGGCGCGCCAAGCCGCTGCTCACTTTCGCCACATCGGCAAGGGGCGTACGGTCCAGAGGGAGATCCATAGCGGGTATGTCGGCGAAGTAGGCGTCGGCCAGCTTCACCGCGCACTCCGCGATCCGCTCGTTGACGGCCTTCTTCTCGTCGACGACATCCAACAGGCTCTGAATGCGGACGCGATCAACCGCCGGCGGCATGGGTACGGGGAGATCTCTGAGCGCTGTCACGCTGAGCGAAGCCCGGGCCGTACCCGCGGAATGTTCGAGGCACCAGGCCCGTGCGGCAGGACTTCTCAACCAGAAGGACACCCAAGAGCCGATGCTGTCGCGGCGCCCCTCTTCGGTGCAGGTGACGACGCCAACGGAGCGAGCTGCGTTCCAGTCGTGTTCTCCCGGTGTGACGACGGCGGCATCGCCGACCCGGCCGACCAGGACGATCACAACGTCCCCGGCGTGGAGCCATGACCGGGTGCACGCCGCGTGTTCCTCCTGGCTGATGGAGGCAGGCTGGTGAACGCGGATGCGCCCGTCGTTGATGTGCCCTGCCTGCAGCAGCGGAACTCCGCCCTGCAGGTTCGTTCCGGCACGGTCGACGCCGTAAGTGATCGATGCGACACCCGGCAGAGTGCCGAGTCGATACCAGGCGCATCCCCGCTCGTCCACAACCCTTCTATCCATGTCAGCGTCCGCTCAGCCCTTCTCCAGGAGTTCGCGTAGCCGCCGTTCGAGCTGGGTGGCCTCGTCGAAATGCCCGTACAACTCATGCGTCAGTGCCTCGATCTCCGTGGACCGGGACGTGGGCGCGGTGGGTTTGACGTAGCGAGTCGGCAGTAGATCGTGGTTTCGGGCGGCTATCTCCTCCAGCGTGACGGAACGACACCAACCTTCCTGGTCCTCATACGCCTCGGCACCGATCCCACGCCACGCCGACACCGTACGAAGTATCCGGTCCGCTCCGGCCCGGGACAGCACGTGCTGCCTGCCAGCGACGCGTTCGGCGGTACGGCCGGCATCGATGAACAAGACCTGGTCCTGGCGAGGATGACGTCCCCAACGTAGGTTCGCGCTCTTGTCCTTGCTCAGCAGCCAGATACACGCAGATGTATTGGTGTGTCGGAAGATCTTGCCGGGCAGCGCCACGATCGCGGCCACCACGTCGTCCTCCAGCAACCGCTGACGAATGAGCCGTTCACCGACACGTGAGCCGGTCGCCGCGCCGGCGGCGAGCAACACGCCTGCTCGTCCCGTGGCGTTGAGTGTCTCCAGGATGCGCTGCAGCCAGGCGAAGTTGGCATTCCCCTTGGGCGGAGGACCATAAGCCCACGCATGGTTGCGGAGCTTGTCGTTGTAGTCCCAGTTGGACATGTTGAACGGCGGATTGGCGAGCACTACGTCGAACGAGGAGGGCGTGAGGCCGTTGTGCAAGGTGTCCACGGGGCCGAGGCCGATGTCCGCATCGAGGCCGTGTAGGACCAAGCGCATCGTGGCAATGTGGCGGGCTTCGCTGTTGACGTCCAGGCCATGCAGCGCAGGAGGGTGTCCTGCGCTAGACCCTGCCGCTCCATGCTGTGCCGCTGCGACGAGGAATCCCCCCGATCCGCACACCGGATCGAGGATCCGATCCGTTTCCAGCGGCGCGAGCATGCTTGCCATGAGTTCCGTGATCGCACGGGCTGTGTAGTACTCGCCGCGTACCCCATGCCGGGTGGAGAACCGCTCCAAACAGTCCTCGAACAGGTCATGAGACTCGTCCACCGGATCCAGCGCCAAAACGAGCGCCTCCAACTGCCGGTCTGCCGCGGGGGACGGGCTGAGTGAGATGAGGTCTTCCGTCGAGCGGGAACGTCCCTGCGGGTGCGCTTCCGGGAGCTGTACCTTCGACAGCAGTTGAGCCAGCGGCCGTCCCGCACCGTGGCCGCCTGTACGGGCGACCAGACTCTCCCACGTCGGCCAGGACTGAGCCGAGTCTGCCTCCTGCAGCTTCCTCAAGCCGTGCAGGAAGAACACACGCAGTGCCAGATGGTACGCGATCAACGGGGAGACGAGCCCGGCCAGCCCATCGACCGCGTCCCACACCTTGGCCAGCCTGTGACCCTCGGCCACAGCGGCACGCGTGCCGCTCACACGACCCCCAGCGCGTTCGCCACGACCAGCCCCAGCGTCATCGTGGCGGCGAATGCTACGGCTCCGCCCTGGATCGCTGCGGGAACTCGGTCACCCCCGATGCTCCGCAGGATACCGGCGGCCAGCGCCACGATGATCGAGAACAGTCCGATCACGATCACAACCCAGAATTTGTCGCCCACCCGAACCCGTCTCCTTCGAACGATGCCGAGGGCTATGAAGCTAGAGACGCAGCGGTGGAGCGTGCAACAGCACGCCGTTTGGGAAATCGACGCACGATTCGGGAAGCCACGTTACGCAGGCTCAAGGTGCCACAGGTGCGTGGACGGCCAGGGATATCGTCCATCTCGATCACGATCCCCCAGGCGCGAGGAACGGTGGCGGCGTGCAGAAGAGCCACCTGCGGCCGAGCCGTCGGGTTGTTTCGTGAACCAGTCGGCTCGTGAAGACTTGCGTCAGGAGTAGAGGATGGACGAGACGGGACTCTGCCGCTCCTCGCCACCGAAGTGCCGTTGCCCGCGCTGGTGCACACCACCTGATCGCCTGCCGCACCCGTGATCACTAAGCGTGAGTGGCGTCCTGCTTGGGAGCGGGCGAATGGCTAGGAGCGGTTTTGTGTTGACGCCCGCCATCAACGCGCCAATCACCGGGGCTTCTCGCTGCGCCACCAGCCAGCGGACAATCACAGCGCCGGGAGAAGATGACGGGACCGACGACGAGCACAGGCAATGCTCGGACCCAGCCCTGGCCGCCGCAGCTCTTGGCCCGCGCCGGACTGCCGGTCCACAGTGCGCCCGACTGCCGCGGGTCGGCCGGGCAGCCGATCATCCTCTATCTGACCTGGCTCACTCACCTCTCGGATAGCTTTCTCTTACCCCTCGGGGCGGCACTCATGGGAGGGGCTCATCCCGCCCCACTGGAGCCCCAGCAACACGAACATGCGATCGGACAGACGGCGGTTGGTGGCGCTACCGCGACCACCCAGCGACGCGTTGCACCACGCTCGGCATCCCCCGGAGTAATCCACTTACGATTGCCCACCATGTCTACCTGCGTGATGCTCAAATAAGGGCCACACATTAATTGTCTGAATAGCTCAACTCCGACGTCTTGTCGCAGCCACTCAACGTACCGTCATTTAGCACCCGACCAAGATCCACTAATGCTAAGTACCTGCTAGATGCACATGTACTTAGTCATCGGACGTATACGACAGCCGTGTGGCGAGAGCGCTCCGAGACGTATTCGAGGCCGTCCTAGAGCGCTCCCGGAAGCGTTATGGTTGCTCCTATGGACGCAAAATCCCGCCTCTCAAAGAGGCGGGATAAGCGGCTCCAACCGCCGCCAAACGTCGGGGCTAGCGCAGGGTGTCAGAACCTTCAGCGTAGCCGACATGCAGGGCGGCAGGTAACCCCGAGCTGGCTACAGGAGGTTCTGCATGGACTTGGTGTTTGAAATCCCCCTCCCGCATTGCGGGTCGTGGATCGACGAGCAGACGATTCGGACCGCGGTCGCCGTGCTGATCGCGCTGTTCGTCCTGGTTGTCGTCATCCGTTACTCGGGCCTGGGCTGCTCCATCCAGGTTCGCACCTAGCGTCGAGCGACGTCCGGCGTCACGGCTCAGGGCGCCCGCCCTGAGCCTGCCGTCAGCAGCTACAGGGGTTCGACTCGTCCCTGCGCAGCGAGCGGGCGGCCGGCGCTGTCGCGTGGATCCGCCACGGGAGTCACCTGCCGTGGCCGGAGGACCAGGCCCACGCGAAGTAGACGGGCGTCGAGCATCTGCTCGACGCCCCCCCCGGTGTTATAACAAACGGGGGGGAAACAAAACAGCGCGCCAGGGCGCCCGGGGGAACCAAAAACACCCCCCCGCGACCCCCGCGCCCCC
>NZ_JBFANM010000084.1:0-48070 GCF_040674815.1 Nonomuraea sp. NPDC049709 | reverse complement strand
TCCTCATAGCTGGCCCGCCGTCCCAACCTCGCCATGCATGAATCGTCCCACAGACCATCCCAGAAAGTCCGAAAACCTATGAACGGATTAGATCATTCGAGCCGCCGTCGAAGGTGGCACATGTTTCAACGGAGAGCGGCGCCGTCGGCGGCTTTCTGACCAGCTCAGTGCGTGTTCAGAGGAGGCCGGCGTTGCGTACCTTTATGGCGACGTGGACGCGGCTGTCGGTCCCCAGCTTTGCGAAGATCCGGGTGATGTTCGCCTTCACCGTCGAGACGCTCATGTGGAGATGCTCGGCGATCTCGGCGTTCGAGCTGCCCTGGGCCACCTCGATCGCGACTTCTCGCTCGCGTTCGGTGAGTCTGGCCAGCTCCCGCCGCGCCTGCGGGAACTGCGGTTCGCGTCCGCCGGTGGCTGCGGCGATCACCTGTCGTGCGACACTCGGTGACAGCACCGGCTCACCTCTCGCCACGGTGCGAACGGCCTCGATCATCTTCGGCGGCGGCGTGTCCTTCAGCAGGAAGCCGTCGGCGCCGAGTCGCAGAGCTCGCATCACCATGTCGTCGGCGTCGAAGGTGGTGAGCACGAGGATCCGGGGCGGGGCCGGCTCGGCCAGCAGCAGTTCGGTGGTGGTCAGACCGTCTTGGTTGGGCATCCGGATGTCCATCAGCACGACATCGGGCCGCAGGTCGCGGATCACGCCCATGGCCTGCCGGCCGTCCGCGGCCTCGCCGACGAGGTCCAGGTCGGGCTCGCCGCCGAGAATGAGGCGCAGGCCGGTGCGCACCATCGGGTCGTCATCCACGATCACCAGTCGAGTCACAATGTGCAGCCTCCCATGGCAATCTGGCGTCGAGGATGAAGCGTCCGTCCTGTACGGCATGGCTGAGAGTGCCGCCGGCCATCCGGGTTCGTTCTGCCAGGCCGACCAGTCCCAGCCTGCCGCCGGGTCCCGCGGTCGTTCCGGCCGGTGCCGGGTTGCTCACCCGGATGCGCAGGCCGGCCCCCGGCCGGCCGCCGAGCTCGGCCGTCACCTGGCTGCCGGGCGCGTGCTTGCGCGCATTGGTCAGGGCCTCCTGCATGATCCGGTACGCGTGCCGGCCGGTGTGCGTCGGCAGCAGTTCCCTGCCGTCGATGGTGTCGTTCACCTCGACCTGCTGGCCGGCGGTGCGTACCTCGTCGAAGAGGGCGTCCAGGTGGCTCAGGTTCGGCTGCGGGGGCTGCGGGGCGTCGTCCCGCCGGAGCGTGCCCAGCACGGTGCGCAACTCGTTCAGCGATTGGTGCGCGTTCTCCTGGATCGCCAGTGCGGCCTCCCGGGTCTGCTCGGCGGTGAGGTCCCTCCTGTAGGCCAGGCCGCCGGCGAGCATGGACAGCAGCGAGATCCGGTGAGCCAGGACGTCGTGCATCTCCTGGGCGATCTTGAGCCGTTCCGCCAGCTTGGCCTGCTCGATCCGCTGCAGCTGCTGGTGTTCGGCGAGCAGTGCCGCCTCTTGCTGTGAGGCGGCCAGGTCTTGGCGTCCGCGAAAGTAGAGGCCGAAGACGGTCAGCCCGCCGAGGACCAGGGTTCCGGTCACTATGGACACATCAGTCGCCTCGGTGATGGCGGGCAAGATCGAGTACGCCACCAGGCCCAGCCAGGACACGGCCGCGACGGGGATGATCTGCCGCCACCGACGATGCGTGCACAAGGAGACATACGCGACGTATGCCGGGCCGTTCGCCGTGCCGGAGAACGCGCTCAGCAGGGCGGTGGCCAGGGCGATCTGCCACGGCCAGCGACGCCGCCATCCCATCAGGACCAGAGCGATCACGCCGAGCCCCACGTCGACCAGCGCCATCGGAAGCCGGTCAGGGTTGCGGGAGACGCTCGCGCCCAAGGCAGCTGCATAGAACAGCATCGGCAGCAGGGCGCACACATAGCGCAGCGACATGCCCCATCGGTCCAGGGTCGGCTGGCTCTCCGTACGGTTGTGCACCCCCCACAGCCTAGATACCGCCTGGCAGCTGCCTTAGCGACCCAGGTCCACATCCAGCCGGCCGAAGGTCTACAACCGGGGGCGGGCGATCTAGCCCTGCGCCCGGTCGCCCTCGACCTAGGTCCGATGACCGGCGCCCTCGCCTCCGGTGGACTTGATCCATGATCGAATTCGACCACGTCAGCAAGTTCTACAAGGATGTGAAGGCACTTGACGACGTGTCCTTCGCCGTCGAAGCAGGAAGCATCACCGGGTTCCTCGGGCCCAACGGCGCCGGGAAATCCACGGCCATGCGCATCCTGGTAGGGCTGTCCCGCCCCACCTCGGGCTCGGCCACCGTACTGGGCCGGCCGTACACCGAACTGCGCTGCCCGGGTTCCCAGGTCGGCGCGCTGCTCGACGCCGGTGCCCAGCATCCCGGCCGGACCGGCCGGGAGATCCTGACCCTGAGCGCGATGACGCTCGGACTACCGAAGTCGCGGGTCGGCGAGGTCCTCGACCTGGCCGGGCTGACCGCCAGGGAAAGCCGGCGGACGGTCAGTGGCTACTCGCTCGGCATGCGGCAGCGGCTCGGCATCGCTCACGCGCTCCTCGGCCGGCCCAAGGTGCTCGTCCTGGACGAGCCCGCCAACGGTCTCGACCCCCAGGGCATCCGCTGGATGCGCGAGCTGCTTCGCAGCCTCGCCGACTCGGGTCACGCGGTGCTACTCAGCTCGCACCTGCTGAACGAGGTGGAGCGGGTCGCCGACCGCATCGTGCTGATCGGCTGCGGTCGTATCCTCGCCCAGGGCACCGTCGACGAGCTCGGCCGGGGCCGGGACCTCGAACAGACCTTCCTCGAGCTGACCGCGAACGCCGACCGGAGTGCGGCATGACCGACATCGGCATCCCCCCGGCCACGAGCGACGACGCCGGCACCAGCGGCTCGAAGAGCACGGACATGCACCGGCCCGCGACCTCGGTCCCGTTTCACCGGCTGCTGTCGGTTGAGGCTCGCAAGCTCTTCGACACCCGCAGCGGCAAGATCATGACGGTGGTTCTGATCGCGGTGACCTTGGCGTCCATCGTGACTCGCGGCGCCGTCTCCGGCCCGCAACTGCACACCTTGATCGAGACCGCTGGAATCGGATTCAGCACCTTGCTCCCTGTGATCGGCATTCTTACGGTGACCGGCGAATGGAGTCACCGCACCGCCCTGACCACGTTCGCACTCGAGCCTCGACGCGTGCGGGTGCTGGCGGCCAAGTGCCTGCCGCCGTTGCTCACAGCCGTGGCCGGGTCGCTGCTCGCGATGCTGATCGCGGTGCCGGTGACGGCTGCCGCGGCCAGTGTCCAGGACGTCCCGGCCAACTGGGAGCTCGGCCCTCTCGCGCTGCTGGGCTGGACCGCGACGAACGTCCTCGTGGTCGCGATGGGTCTCAGCGTCGGCATGCTGCTCCTGAACGCACCCGCCGCGATCGTGATCTGCCTGGCGACACCGATGCTGTGGAGCATGGTCGCCCGGCTCGGCGCCACCGGCGAGGCCCTGACCGAGTGGCTCGACCTGGGCACCACCACCGCCCCGCTGATGTCCGGCGACATGACCGGTGGCGACACCGCTCGACTGGCCGTGTCGATGATCTTCTGGATCGCGATCCCGATGACGCTCGGCGTGGTGCGCGTGGTCCGCAAGGAAGTGCACTGACATGCGGCGCGAGCTCGTCCGAACGCTCCTGTGCGTCTCACTGATCGCTCTGCCGGCGACCGGCTGCGCAGGGGTGGACACGTCGGGAGTGACATCCGACCATGTGGTCCCTCTCGACCAGGCCCCGCTCGCCGACGCCGCCGGCAAACGTGTGGTCGGGATCGGTGAGGCGACGCACGGCAACAAGGAGTTCGTCCAAGCCCGCACATTGATCATCCAGAAGCTGGTGCGCGATCACGGCTTCCGCACCGTGGCCCTGGAGGCCGACTTCGGCGGCGCAGCCACAGCCAACGACTATGTCATGGAGGGCCGGGGCAGCGCGCGGGACGCGGCTTCGGTGCTCGGCTTCGACATCTACCGGACCCGGGAGATGTCGAATCTCATCGAGTGGATCCATGACCACAACGCCGCCGCCGACGACGCGGACAAGGTGCGTCTCTACGGCTTCGACATGCAGCGCTACGACCGGAACAAGGAACGGCTGCTGCGCTATCTCGCGACGGTCGACCCCGCTCGGGTCCGCCCAGTCGAGGAGTCCCTGGCCGCCCTCACCGATGCCACCAGGTCCGAACAGGACAAGGAGAAGCTCGCCGCCGCCGCGACCGCCGCCGAGCGGCTCGTCGCCCAGATGAAGGACAACCGGGAGAGGTACGTGAGCATCGGCTCCGAGGAGTCGTTCGCGCTCGCCGTGCACCATGCCGAGACGATCCAACGCGGCGCCCAGTTGCAGACCTCCGGAAATGACTACGCCAGCAAGCGGGACGCCTGGATGGCCGAGAACGTCGGGTGGATCGCCGACATGGAGGCCGTCCAGGGACGGAAGAAGATCATCGTGGGCGGTCACAACGGCCACATCGACAAGAGCGGCGCGGCATTCGCCTACGAGGCGATGGGGCGGCGCCTGGCCAAGGCGTACGGCGAGGACTACTTCACGATCGGCACCGACTTCGGTACGAGCACCTTCGTCAGCAAGGACGACGACTCCGGCGAACGCAAGCAGTTCACCGTGAGCCACACCACGCCCTTGGCCAAGCTGTTCGGCGACGAGCCGATGGGCTACGTGAACCTCGCGCAGGCCTCGACGAAGCCCGGCAACCGCCGATTGCTCACCTCGGAGGTGCGAATGGGCAACGTCGGCGACGGCTTCCGGTCGGTCTACAGCGCTCTGAGCTGGGCCTACACGGTGAAGATGGTGCCGGCCGAGGCCTACGACGCCCTGGTGTACGTGCCGAAGGCCAGTCCGGTCACACCACTGTGACGGCTGTTGGGTGTCGATACTCGGTTCACAGCCTGAGCGGAGCGGCGCGCGTGCGATTCTCGGCTCGCTCCGGATCGGGCTTCGCGGTTGTGCGCTTGAGCACCATGTCTCCATCTGAGCTTCGATGGCGGCTTACTACGCCTGCCCTCCGACGGAGCGTCCGCTTCACCGTACGGGTGCGCCCGCTGCCCCCGCCCACCGCGATCGAGCGCGGAACGCCCCTCGGCTGCTGATGACCTCCTCAACCCGGTCCTGCTGCCGGTACATGCCGTAGTGGCAGGCCTCGACGGCGTCGGGATCTCGCCGCCGCGTCCTCACCGACAAACGCTGCTACTCGTCACCGACATGATCACCAGGGACGGTGTCCGGTGACGATGCACCCTGAGCTTGCGCATCGAAGCTTCAGCGGCTCAAGGCGCGCCCTGCTTGTGGGTCTCGCCATGATTGGCGTCCGGCGCCATGATCTGGATACGCGCCTCCGCGACCTGCCGCATGATGCGGCGAGCCCCGCACGCCTCGGCGGTGGCATACGCCTCGGCGGCCAGCGCCACCGCGTCGTCCTGTCGGCCTTGCGCGGCAGCGATGTAGATCAGCCCTACCTGATCGGCGGCGACACCGGCCGGCAGCCCGATCTCCCGGCGCAGCCGTACCGATGCCTCCAGATGCTCCCGGGCGGCGTCCAGCCGGCCTGCGGCATGGTCGGCGATCCCCAGGTGCCGAAGCGCTTCCGACTGGACGTATCGGTCGCCGGCCGCCGTTGCCAGGTCGTACGACTGCTCAAGGAGAGGAATGGCGCGGTCGGGGTCGTTCCGTACGACCTGGTGGAAACAGCCCTCCCAGAACACCGAATCCGCCTCGCCCGCCGCGTCACCCAGCGTCCGGTACAGGTGTGTCGCACGCTCGAACAGCGCCAGCTCACGCGGATCCTCGCGCCGGTCATCGAGAAACCGTGCGTGCAAGATCCGTCCCCGGGCCAAAGCGAGATCGGCTTCGACCTTGTCCAACTCCCGCTCCGCCGCTGCCAGCTCACCGACATCGCCGACGAAGACAGCGTGCTCGTAGGACAGCTTGGCCTTCTCGATGCGTCCCTCCACGCCTGCCCCGCTCATTTCGGTAATGCCTCTCGTATGCGGTCCATGAGACCGTACGCCGCCGATCTCAACAAGCTCTCAGATCCATCCAACCTCCGATGGCACGAACTCAAGATTCGGTGTCACAGGACAGACGGCACCGGAGGCGACTGTCACCGTTTTCTGGCTGTGCGCGGGCGCAGGAGCGGGAGCAACAGGGCGTGGAGTGGGAGTTCATCGAGCGCTACTTGCCGATCGGTAGGTTCGGCCCGTACCCGAAGCGGCTGCGGCAGCAGCTGGAGGGGGGTTTCTGGAGATTCAGGACGGGTGGGCAGTGGCGGGAGATAGAGGCAGACTTGTCCCTGGCCGGCGTGGACTCCCCCACCGCGCGGGTAGACGGGCAGGGCGCTGGAGACGACCGCCGGGCCGGAAGAACGGCGACGCATCCGCCACAGGCGCAAGCTGCGGTTGACGGCTGCCCTGCTCGGACACTCGACGCGGGACGGCAAACCCCGCCTACCTGTGGAGACGCCACATCAAGGCCGTCATCCCGGAGAAGAAGGGGGCAAGGGCGGCCGGCCTGTCAGCCACGACGCAGACCTCTCTAAGGAACGGAACATCGTCGAGCGGCTGATCAACAAGCTGAAGGCCTGGCGAGGCATCGCCACTCGCTTCATCGCGGCGAGGCAGAGCGGGCTCACGTAAACGTAGCGGTCGGTCAGACCGCGGAGCGCTCGGCGACCGGGCGGCGGCGCCGGTTCACGTGCGAAATGGCCGGCGGGGTGTAGGACACGTCGTTGGGGCCGGCGTCGGTACCGGGCGGGGCGATCTCGTCGATCCGGTCGAGGATCTCGTCGTCCAGGGTCACGTCGGCGTCGGCCAGCAGGTCGTCGAGCTGGTGCATGGTGCGCGGTCCGATGATCGCCGAGGTGACGCCCGGGTGGGCGATCGCGAACGCCATCGCCAGGTGGGTCATCGGCAGGCCGGCCTTCTCGGCGAGCGGGATGAGCTGTTCGACGACGTCGAGCTTGCGCTCGTCGCTGAAATGTTGCGGCGTGTAGCCGGACCGGTGGGTGTCGGTCTGCCGCCCCTTGCGGTAGCGGCCGGTGAGCAGGCCCTGGCCCAGCGGGCTCCAGACCAGGGTGCCCATCCCGTAGCGCTGACAGACCGGCAGCACCTCTCGTTCGATGCTCCGGTTGACGATCGAGTACGGCGGCTGCTCGGTGCGGAAGCGCTCCAAGCCGCGCCGCTCGGCGACCCACTGCGCTTCGACGATCTCCGAGGCGGGGAAGGTCGAGGTACCGATCGCCCGTACCTTGCCGCTGCGGATCAGGTCGGACAGGGCTGACAGTGTCTCCTCCACGTCTACCGCCGGGTCGGGGCGGTGGATCTGGTAGAGGTCGAGGTGGTCGGTCTGCAGGCGGCGCAGGGAGTTCTCGACGGCGGTCATGATCCAGCGCCGTGAGTTGCCCCGGTGGTTGGGATCGTCGCCCATCGGGTAGTGCACCTTGCCGGCCAGGACGACGTCGTCACGGCGGCCCTTGAGTGCCTTGCCGACGATCACCTCGGATTCGCCGGCGGAGTACACGTCGGCGGTGTCGACGAAGTTGATCCCTGCGTCCAGGGCCCTGTGGATGATCCGGATGGAGTCGTCGTGGTCGGGGTTGCCCATGGCCCCGAACATCATGGTGCCCAGGCAGTACGGGCTGACCTGGATTCCGGTCCGGCCCAGCGTGCGGTGTTTCATGATTTCCCCTTGGAATCGTTCGGTGAGTGATCGGCATGGTGCCGTTGGGCCCTGTGGTGGGGTGCGGCGTCGCCGATCAGTGAGGACTATTCGGACGTCGGCTGTGTCCGCAACCGCTCGTCGTCGAACACGATCTCGACCAGTGGGCTGTGTGCCAGCCACTCGTCGAGGCTCTGACGCCGGCCGGCCCGCGCCGCGATCTCGGGCCTGTTCTGCAGGTCGAGTACCGCCGTAATCACTCGTTGTCGGGTCGGTTCGTCCACCGGCATCGCGGTCGCGGGCAGGTCGGCCTGGACTCCGTGCTTGAGATGCACGACGAACCGCGGGTTGGCCCGCACATTCGCGTACCAGCTGCGGGGCATCGGCATGCCGGTCAGGTACCAGCGACCGTCCACGCGGTGGAACCAGATCTCGATACGACGCGGCAGGCCACTGCGGGCGCCCAGGGTCGTGATGTCGATCGTGCGCTCGGCCGCGGAGGAAGTCCGGCCCGATGGCCAGGGCGCGGACGATGGCTACGTCCACAGTCACGGTTCGCTCTGCCGCTCGTCGTCGAGGGGCATGTTGCCGTTCATTACCGGCCTCCTGCTGGGTGGTGATTGTCCCGGAATCCGGGGCTGGTTCCGGTACATCCATGCAAGCAACGAGGCGGGCGCCGGGCCTTCACGATCCTTTCGCGTGGTTGCACAATCCTCTTCGCTCAGATGGGAGTCACGGCAGCGCGGCCGGAGCGGGGCCGGCTCCACCCCGCAGGCGCACCGCGTCGACGCTGGGCGGAGCACCGAACTGGCGCCGGTACTCCCGGCTGAACTGGGACGGGTTGTCGTACCCGACGCGCTGGCCGACGCCGGTGACGTCGTTCGGACGGTTCGCCAGCAGCAACCTCGCCGCCTGCAGCCGGATCTGCTTCTGGAACCGGATCGGACTCATCCCCGTCACCACCTGGAAGTTCCGGTGGAAGGCGGAGACACTCATCCCCGAAAGTTGTGCCAGCTCCTCGACCCGGAACGGCTGGGTGTAGTGCTCCCGGATCCACCGCACAGCACGTTCAATGTGGCTCAGGCTGCTGTCCGCAAGGCCGAGCTGACGGACGGCGTCACCCTGTTCCCCGGTCATCAACCGCCAGAGGATCTCCCGCTTGACCAGCGGGACGAGCGCCTTCCGGTCCCCTGGCCGGTCGAGCAGGCGCAGCAGCCGTACGACCGCGTCGAGCAACTCCTCCGGGGCGTCACTGACCGCGATGCCCGGCGGTGCGGTGCCGGTGGACCGCGGCGGCTCCCCCGGTCCGGTCTGCAGCAGCAGCTCCGCGATTACGGCAGGTTCCAGGGTCATCCCGAAACCGAGCGAGGGGCCGGCGGTATCGACGAAATGCCCCGTCACCGGGAGGTCGACCGAAGCGACGAGGTACTGGCCGGCACCATACTCGTGGACGCGGTCTCCCAGCGCCAGACGCTTGCTGCCCTGAGCGATGACCGCCAGCACCGTACCGGACATCGAGGACCCCGACGCAACGGCGTGGTCGACCTTGCAGACCCGGACGCCGTCGATGGCAGTGGTCAAGCTGGGACGCGCATGCCGTTCCAGCAGGTCACGAAGCTCGTCCAAAGACATGTCACCATTGCAGCACGCGAGCCGTCGACGGCCAGAGGAAGGTGCGCGAACACGAGTCCACGCCGGCCAGGGACAAGTCCACCTCAACCCGCTTCGCGGCTTCCGCGATCAAGCCCTGTAGCGGGGCTTCGAAGCGGGAGGAACCCCGATCCACGCCGCCGACCGGCACGACGGGCATCCATAGCGTCAGCGGCTCGTCCTGCGGCAGGCGAGAGCGCCGGCGGGCAGCCCGTCGCCCTCAACCCGCCCGCCGGGCGGCCAGCGGCCCTCACCCATTCACAAGATCATCGAGTCCGTGTCGTCCCCGTACCTCTGCACTCAGTACACCTAGCCGGTCGCGAACCGGCGACGCGGGTCGTCCCGCGGACCGGTCATCCGAGGTCACCCGTCCGGCCGGGGGCGGACCGGACGCTTTCCTTCGCCTGCGAACATGGCGTTGACCTGCGGACTGTCCGGCCGGCCCAGGAGCGAGGGCGGGACGCCGCCGGCACAGAGCCGGATACTCGCCGCATGAACGTCGGTGAACTCCTCGTCAAGCTGGTGCGACTGACCGCCGCCGTCACCGCGCTGGCGGCCGCCGTGCAGGACGCCCGTGAGCGGCGTGACCGCGAGCGGCCTGAGACGTCCCCGCAGGACGGCTGACCCACGACTGCTCGGGCCGGTAGGTGTCATCGCATCGACCGCGCTGAAGCGATCTCCGGTGCGGAGCGTCAGAGCGCCATCCCACCACGACCCGGCACCGTCCGGCTGAGCGGTCTCCGGTGCGGAGATAGGTGGCGGACAGGTCGATGGAAGGCGCGGGCGCCACGCACGCGATCGCGCGCGCCTGCCGGTGCAACGACGCGGCGGCCTCGCGGGGGCGTTGGTTCGCGGCGATGTGCCCGCACGGCCACCGCGGCGGCGTTCGCTCAGTGGTGACTCTTAGAATCCTTGGCATGATCAGCCGCAGGGCGCTCAACCGCGCCACCCTGGCTCGCCAGTTGTTGTTGCGCAAGCACACGATGCCGGCGCTGGAGGCGGTCGAGCACCTGGTCGGGTTGCAGGCCCAGGCGCCGTTCCCACCGTACTTCGGGTTGTGGTGCCGCTTGTCGGGCTTCCGGCCGCAGGAACTGGCCGAGCTGCTGACCGAGCGGCAGGTGGTGCGGATCGTGCTCATGCGCGGGACCGTGCACCTGGTCAGCGCCGCCGACTGCCTGTGGCTGCGGCCGCTGGCGCAGCCGATGCTCACCCGTACCTTCCAGAGCGTGTACGCCGCCCGCATCGCGGGCGTCGACCAGGACGCGGTGGTCAAGGCGGGGCTGGAGCTGCTGCGAGAGGGGCCGATGACGGCGGCGGCGCTCGGCACGGCGCTGGCCGGGGCCTTTCCCGGGACGGCGGCCGACCTGTCGCAGATCCTGCGCAGCCTGGTCGCGCTGGTCCAGGTGCCGCCGCGGGCGGTGTGGGGGAAGACGGGCCAGACGGCCTACGTCACGGCCGAGGCGTGGCTGGAGCGGGAACTGCATGCCTCGCCGTCCCTTGAGGAGCTGGTCCTGCGCTACCTGCGGGCTTTCGGCCCGGCCACGGTGGCCGACGTGCAAGCCTGGTCGGGCCTGACCGGGCTGCGCGAGGTGGTGGACCGGCTGCGGCCCCAGCTGGTGATGCTGAGCGATACGGTGTTCGACCTGCCGGACGCGCCCCGCCCCGACGAGGACACCCCCGCACCTGTACGGCTTCTGGCGCCGTTCGACAACCTGCTGCTCAGCCACGCCGACCGCACCCGCATCATCTCCGACGAGCACCGCAAGCGCGTCATCACGATCAACGGCCAGGTGCACGGCACCCTCCTGGTCGATGGTTTCGTGCACGGCATCTGGAAGCGGGACAAGGCAGTGGTGACCATCGAACCGTTCGCGCCCTTGACCGACGCACAGGCCGATCAGGTGCACGCGGAGGCGGCGGAGCTGCTGGAGTTCGCCGAGCCGGGCAAGGCGCACCAGATCAGAGGGGTGTAGCGACGTCGTACAAGGGCCCGAGAGCGGCGAGACGGTCAAGGTGCGTCGCGGGTGACGATGCCGTGTTCGTGGGCGTAGATCGCGGCGTGCACGCGGGTCCGGAGGCCGAGTTTGGTGAGGATCCGGTTGACGTGGGTTTTGACCGTGCCTTCCTCGATGGTGCAGGCGGCGGCGATCTCGCCGTTGCTCATCCCGCGGGCCAGAAGGCGTAGCACGTCGTGTTCGCGCGGGGTCAGCAGGCCGAGTTCAGGTGTGGCGGGGCGCGGGGACAGTGCGGCGAAGCGGCTGATCAGGCGGCCGGTGACCTGCGGGTCGATCAGCCCTCTGCCCTGGTGCAGCTCGCGGACCGCCGCGACGAGCACGTCGGGGTCGCTGTCCTTCAGCAGGAAGCCGGCCGCTCCTGCGCGCAGCGCGCCGAACAGGTACTCGTCGAGGTCGAATGTGGTCAGGGCGAGCACGCGGGGGGCGGATTCGGCGGCGGCCAGGCGGCCGATGGCGGCGATGCCGTCCATGCCCGGCATCCGCAGGTCCATCACCACCACGTCCGGCCGCCGCACCAGCGCCTGGTGCACCGCTTCGGCGCCGTCGGCGGCCGTCGCGATCACGTCGATGTCGGGTTCGCCGTCGAGGATGAGCTGCAGCGCCTCCCGCGCCGCCTCCTGATCGTCGGCGACCAGCACCCGGATCGTCACCACGCGTTCCTTTCCCTGGGCAGGTCGGCGCGGACCCGCCAGCCGCCCGTTTCGACCGGTCCCACCGACAGGGTGCCGTCGAGCAGGCGCACCCGTTCCCGCATGCCGCGGATGCCTTGGCCCTCGGCCTGGGCTGCCTGGGCCGGGGCGCCGTTGTCGAGGACCTCGATGCGCAGGCCGCGGTCGTTCTGCCGCAGGTGGACGGTGACCTCGGTCGCGGTCGAATGGCGTACGACGTTCGTCAGCGCTTCCTGGACCACCCGGTAGGCGGTGTGGTCGACGGCCGGCGGCAGGACGCCCTCCGTCCCCGAACGGCGCATGGTGATCGTGCGGCCGGCGGAGGTGAGCTGCCCGGCCAGCCGCTCCAGGTCGGCGGTGCCGGGCTGGAGGGCGGCCGGGTGCTCGCTGAGCGTCCGGAGTAGGTCGCGCACCTCCGTCAGCGCCGACAGCGACAGGTCCGAGATCGTTTCCAGGGCTCGCGTCGCCGGGATGTCGCCGCGTGTTCGCCGGGCCGCCGCGGCCTGCAGCCGGATCGCGGTCAGGTGGTGGCCCACGCTGTCGTGCACGTTCCTGGCCAGCCAGGTACGCTCCTCGGCCAGCACGCGCTCCGCCTCGGCCCGCTGCAGTCGCAGCGTCTGGTCGGCCCGGTCGCGGTGCAGCCGCAGCGCGTAGCCGGTGGCCACGGGGGCGACAGCCATGAGCACCATGTCGGTGAGCGCTGGTACGGCTCCGCCGACCACCATGCTGATGCCGACCACCCAGCACGTGGAGATGGCCAGCACCAGGCCGGGGCGCCGCGGCCGGTGGTAGACGGCCGTGCAGAACACGGCCATCGTGACCAGCATCCCCTCCCAGCGGTGCAGCTGCGCCATCCCGGCCAGCGCGATCAGCGCGGACGTCACCGCGGCGGTCAACGGGAGCATCCGTCGTACGAGCAGGGGGAGGCTGACGCCGGCGCTGAAGACGACCAGGAGCGGCACGTCGATCGGTGCCTGCGCTTCCAGCGCCGTCAGCAGCGCCGCCGCGGTCGCGGCGCCGGCGACGAGCAGGACCTCCTTCGGCCAGTGCATGTCACGATGATGCCGGAGCGCAGGTCGTGCCCGTGGGCGGGAGCTGCCCGGTGGTCAGGTAGCGGTGCACGTGGCCGCGGACACAGGGGTCGCCGCTCCAGTAGAGCGCGTGACCGCCCTTGGCCGCCAGGTAGCGGGCGCCGTCGAGTTGCGCGGCGATCCGGCGTCCGTACGCGGGCGCCGCCGTGTCGTCGTACTCGCCATGGGCGATCAGGATCGGCGGCAGGCCGCGTGGGCGAATCGGATGGGGCGGGTAGGACGTCTTCTTCGGGAGTCCGGTGCAGAGGCCGGCCATCGGCCAGGCCATGGTCCAGCCGATGCGCGGCGCGGTCTTTCTCAGCCGCGCCTCCATGGCCTTGACCTCACGGTATGCGGTCGGGAACGGGAAGTCGGCACACATCGTGATCCTGCTGAGGTCCGGGTCGGGCGCGCCGGCGAACGGCTTGGCGAACCGGGTGGCGTCACCCGCGTCGGCCTCGGCCAGGGACTTGGCCAGTTCCGGCCACGTCGCATCGAACGTGACAGTCGCGCGGGAGGCGATCAGGGCCGCGCTTGCCGTGGCACCCGCTCCGGCACCGGGCGCGGGAATGGGCCGCTTGGCGGCGCGGACCATGACCTCGTCCCACACCTTGAGCACGTCGCGGCCGTGGAGCGCGCAACTCCGCTCGGTGGCGCACCACTCGGCGAAGCGGTGCAGGTTGTCCTCCTTCACCTTCGCTCTGGCCAGGACCCATTCATCCCACGACCGGTTGGTGTGGTCGATCAGACTGTCCAGATACATGCGGCCGACGCGGGCCGGGAAGTACTCGGCGTAGGCCACACCGAGGACGCCGCCGTAGGAGTTGCCGAGGTAGTTCAGCTTCCGCTCGCCCAGCGCCACCCGGACCGCCTCCAGGTCGCGGGCCCCTTGCCAGGTGTTCAGGTTGCCTGCGAGCGGGCCGGCGGCTTCGGCGCATCCCCGGGCGAAGCGGTGGTTCTGCTTGGTGTACTGGGCGTAGGCGGCTCGGTCGGTGAAGACCCACTGTCCGTTGGTGGGATACGGCGCCGGGTTGGGGCAGCGCACCTCGGTGCTCGCCTCGAACCCACGCGGGTCGAAGAGCACCACGTCGAACCATTGGGTCAGGTCGGCGAAGGTGTCCTTTATCTGGCGCAAGATCGAGATCTGCTGGGCGGGACCGCCCATGTTGAGGACGAGCGTGCCCTTCCTGGTGGCCGGGTCACGCGCGGGAAGCTTGGCGAGCCCCAGCGTGATCTGCTTCCCCTGGGGAGCGGCCCAGTCGGCGGGCACGGTGATCCGGTCGCATTGCAGGCCGTCTCCGCAGTCCTGCCAGGCCAGCCCGGCATCCGCCACCGCGGGCGTCACCGCTGCTACGGGGAGCAACATTGCGCCGAGCACGGCAATCGTCTTCTTCATGGCTCACAGCCTTGCCGACAGGCATGCCGCCGGTCGTCCACCTTTCGATAGATCCTCACGCGTGCGCAACCGCCGGAGCGATCAACGAGCCTCCGGTCGAGGAGGCGCGGGCCGATCCCGCACTCGCCGGCGACGCAGCCCGGTGGAAGCCCTCACCCGAACCCTCCTCGCCTACTCGCCACAGTCGCTCCCCCTGGGCCGCCGCCTCATCCGGCTGACCGTCGACCCGCCGCCCGATGCCGCCCCGGACGCGGCCACCCCCACCGCACCTGTCGCAGGATCGAATGGCTGGAGCAAGCGTGCAAACCGCGAGGTCCGGGTCGGGGTTGTCCTGGGCGAGCTGTTCCAGGGCGTGCAGGCCGCCCAGGCGGACCGGGGCCTGGGCGCTGCCGAACTGCTCGACCGCCTTGCCGTAGCGGTCGGTCACATGGCCGCGCTCGCCGAGCTGGAAGGTGCGCCGGGCGGTGTCGGCGTTGCGCGCGGTGTAGAACAGCGCGGCCAGGCCGGTGACCACGGCCAGCACGCGGCCGCGGACCGCGTCCTGGGCCGCCGCCAGTTCCCTGCCGTCCAGCCCCGTCGGGCCGCCGATCGCCACCTGGTCGACGTGCTCCAGCACCCAGCGCGTTCCTGGGCCCAGCACCCAGACGATCCCCCCAACCAGCACCACGCCTACCGCGGCCACCACCACAGAGATAGGTCTCACGGTCTCCACCGTGACCCGAATCGTCAGCCGCAGCTAGAGCTCATGGAACGCCCCAGCGCTCTCCCGCTCTATGACTTGGTCATGTTGGCGCTGCGGCTCATCGCACAGGACCGAGTGAGAGGCCGTCATCGCAGGCCAGAAACTACTTCGTTGGATTTCCGCCCTTGCTACCGGGACCCATTGACTGTGATTGCTCGGACAGCCGGGCGACGGCCTCGTTGTGGACCAGGCGGGTCTCGGACCGGCTGTGGTGCCGGGCGTATCAGGTCCGGGTGCGGTCGGCCAGGGCCGGCAGGCAGGGATCGTCCGGCGGACAGTTAAAGGCTGCTCGCACTGCCACAAGAAAGCGGAAAACCATGACATATCGCCTCCAGCTGGGTGCGTATCCATGCGACGGTGCAGGTGGAGGTGGTGGTGATGACCACGATGCCGAAAGCGTTCGAACAGGCCGCGAGGAGACACGGCGTACCGGAGAGCGTCCTGCTCGCCGTCTCGTACATGGAGTCGCGCTGGGACTGTAACGGCGGCAAGCCCAGTACGGCCGCCGGGTTCGGCCCCATGCACCTCACCGACGGTGCCGCGCTGAGCACCTCGCGGCACCACCACATCGACGGGGACGAGGACCCCCGCGGCGACGACTCCCGGCCTGCGCTGCGTCCCGTCGAGCCGGCGGAGCGGCAGGACGGCCTGCCCGCGTCCCTGCACACCCTGGAGCGTGCCGCCGAGCTGACCGGGGAGAGCATCGAGCGCCTGCGCAAGGACCCGGCGGCCAACATCGACGGCGGCGCGGCGCTGCTCGCCGACTACCAGCGCACCGTGGGCGCCCCGCCGAGCGCTGACCCCGCCGACTGGTACGGCGCGGTGGCGCGCTACTCGGGCGCCACCGCCGAGGAGACCGCGGCGGGCTTCGCCGACGAGGTGTACGAGGTCATCCACGAGGGCGCCACCCGGATGACCGACACCGGTACGGAGGTGACCCTGCCGCCCTCTCCCGAGGTGCACCCTTCCCGCTCCTGGCTGGCCAGGCTGGACCTGCCCCATCTGGCCCGCGCGGACGGCGTGGAGTGCCCCGGCTCGCTCCCCTGCGAGTGGATCCCGGCGCCCTACAGCCAACTGCCGAACGGCAAGTACGGCAACCACGACATCGCCGACCGCCCCACCAGCCAGACGATCCACTACATCGTCATCCACGACACCGAGGAGCTGTACAACAAGACGCTCGCCCTCGTACAGAACCCGTCGGAGATGAGCTGGCACTACACGCTGCGCTCACACGACGGTCACCTCGCCCAGCACGTGCTCACCAAGGACGTGGCCTGGCACGCCGGCAACTGGTACGTCAACGCCAAGGCGATCGGCCTGGAGCACGAGGGCTTCCTCGCCGCCGGCGGCACCTGGTACACCGAGGCGATGTACCGCACGTCCGCCAAGCTCGTGCGTTACCTGGCCGACAGGTTCGGCGTCCCGCTGGATCGCGCCCACATCCTCGGCCATGACAACGTGCCCGGCCTGGTACCGGAGAAGGTGAAGGGGATGCACGAGGACCCGGGCCCGTACTGGGACTGGGCCCACTTCTTCGACCTGATGGGTGCTCCGCTGCGCCCCGACGGCGATTCCGGCACGGCCACGGTCATGATCCTGCCCGACTACGACCGCAACCGTCCGCACTACACCGGTTGCGACAAGGACCACCCCGCAGCCGCCTGCCCGGCGCACGGGTCGGCCTCGGTCTGGCTGCACACCGAGCCGCGCGAGGGGTCACCCCTCGTCAAGGACATCGGCAAGCACCCGACGGGCCAGTCCACTTTCAGCGTGTACGATCACGCCGCCCGCGCCGTCACCGGGCAGCGCTACGTCGTCGCCGAGCGGCGGGGTGACTGGACCGCCATCTGGTACCTGGGCCAGAAGGCGTGGTTCCGCAACCCGGGCTCCGCTCCCGTGGCCGTGCCCAGCCGGACCCGGATGGCGACGCCCCGGCCTGGCCTGGACTCCGTTCCCGTGTACGGCCGCGCGTACCCGGAGGCGGCGGCGTACCCGCCGGGCGTGGCGGTGCAGCCGCTGGTCCCGCTGCAGTACAAGTTCGCGGCCGGGCAGTCGTACACGGTCGGCCTGACCACGACCGGCGAGTTCTACAAGGCGACGACCTTCGACACCACGCAGCATCGTGTGGTCCGCGGCACCCAGGAGTACCACCAGATCCAGTTCGGCCACCGCGTCATGTTCGTCAGGAGCGAGGACGTCGTGGTGACCGAGGCGTGAGTGCCCGGAGTCACCGGTGGGCGAGACCTTAGCGATCGCCGAGGTAACGAGTCTGCTCGCGCCCGGATACAGCCGCCGCTGAACCCGGTCCGGGCGATCGCTTGGTGGCTCGCGGCCCCGAGGCAGGCTGAGCCAGAGCGGCCGGCCCGGCCGGGTGAGCGCGGCCCGGATCGCCAGCCACTCCGGACGGATGCCTGGATGGCTGCGGAGCGTTTCGCGCGCCGCAGCGCCGGCCTCGCCACCTTCGGCAACGGTCATCTCCAGACAGCGCCGGTGGCGCTTGCCCCAGCGGTCATCCACGAACGAAGGGAAGATAAACACGCCACGCCGTCAGACGCCTGACCAGTTACGGCAGGTCAGTCCGTCGCTTCGCGGACGTCCTTTCCCTGCTCGGCGAACGCCTTGAAGTCCTGCATGTGCTGTTGCGACTGCTTGCGGAAGGCACCGGGCATCAGAAGTCCCACCAGCTTCATCAGAAAGCCGCTGAACCGGTATTCGTTCTCGTTCTCCCAGAGCGTCGTTTCCGGGCTGGCTTCGGTCAGCCGATCGCGCACGGCGCTCCACATGCCCTCGCCGACGATCTCACGGTCGAAGTGAACGACGCTCGTTTTCGGGATCTCGCGCAGGTCTGCCGGTTCCCGGCGTGTGATGGTCTCGGTGCCCTCCATCTTCCGCTGGCCCATCTGCATCACAACCCGCGACTTGGTGCCGAGCTGCCCGTGCTCCCCACTCAGCGGCTCGTGCAGCACCAGGCCCCGCAGCCATTTCGGCAGGTGTGCCGGGTCGGAGAGCAGCTGGGCCACCTTCTCCCGCGGCAGGGCGATCTCGATGGAGACGGTGTATTTCATGGGCGCATCATTCTTTTCCTTCTAGGCGTGGGACAACGTGCTTTTTACTGCCCGTCGTGCTCCTCGGCTGAGGGCACTGCATTCTGTGTCCGTAGAGTAAAGGGCGGACGTGTGATCTGCGGTTGGGTGCCAGAGGGTGCGTTCACTGTGCAATGAGCCTGGCCCAGGCTGCGGCACTGCGCCGGCTGAACTCGCGTCCTTCGGGCGACTTCTCGAACTCCTCGTGGTCGGCGATCTCGCCATCGCCCAAGAGCCGGGCCTATGTCGCCGTGCTCACCACCGTCCAACTCGAACCTTCCGCCAAGCCGAGGGGTCCACGGTGGCCGGCTTCAACCAGCGGCGCAGCCGCTCGGGGTTGGTGCTGGCGTCCCAGACGTCGTCGATCTCCGCGTCGTATCGACGCCGCAGCTCCACGGTGTACGCCTCGCCGGCGGGCACTCTGCTGTTGCCCATCGCCCGGTGCACGGCGGCCAGCTCGTCCAGTACGTCTTTCATGTCATGCCTCTGTCGGTGGTGGATCAGTTTTGCCCGTATCGGTGCCGGACCCGGCCTGCCGGGTGGGTTCCCCACTGGCCCGGGGCGTCGAGGCGTTGTTCCCAGGACCGGCGAAACCGGTCCAGCCACGCGTCAACCTCGCTCAGCGGCGCGGGCTCGACAGCGTAGAACCGCCGAGCGCCTCAGCCCGCACCGACGCGAACCCGCTGTCACGCAGCACACGCAGATGCTGGGAGACAGCCGGCTGGGAGATGGCGAACTCGGCCCGGATGACGTCCGTGATCGCCCCGGAGGTCTGCTCACCGTCGGCGAGCAGCTCCAGAATGCGCCGGCACACGGGGGCGCCGAGGATGTCGAACGCGTGCACGACGGAGATCGTACCGGCCTACGCTTATATAAGTCAAAACTGACATCTTGGCGCCGCATCGGCGCCACCGAAGCCGAGGTCCGCGCGGCGGCGACCACGGCCCGCGTGGACGAGGTGATCGAACGCCTGCCGGACGGCTGGGCCACCGCCGTCCGCGAGGGCGGCACCCTGCCGTCGGGCTCTGGAGAAGATCATCACTGGGCACGGGACGGGCATGACCGACGATGAGACCGGCCATGACGAAGGCTGAGCCGGACGAGAAGCTGCTGAAGGGCCTGCGGGCTGCTGCCGACCGGTTGATCGCAGGGACCGCGCTGAGGTCGCCGGGGAAGCTGACGGTGTCCGACCTGGCGGCCGAAGGGGGCATCAAGCGCCGGGTCCTCACCCACAAGCATCCCGAGTTGATGCACGCCTTCCAAGCCGAGTTCAGGACCTTGGGTCAAGTGTCGGCGCCCGTCCAAAGCGCCCTAGACCGGGCCACTCAGCTGGAGAAGGACCTGACCAAGGTCCGCCCAAACAAGCAACGACTCAAGGAACTCGTGGACACCTACGCCGCGGCCATCACCGAACGCACCGACGAGCTCGTCCAGGCCCAGCAGCAGCGAGACGAGGCGCTGGCCGAACTCGCCCGGCGGCACCACGACGCCGTCGCGGTCCTCGCCGACCCCCGGCCGAGCCGCCACAACAACGACACCTTCACCTGCTCATGACCCAACTCACGCCACAGAGTAAGTAGCCGAGAAGCCCCCTTCGTCAAGCCGGAGTTCTGGGACAGCGACCCCGCCCATTGGGTTCTGAGACGACCAGGGAAGATCAGATTGCAACTGTCGGTTGCAGTTGAAGCTGTCGGTGTTCGCGTGTTGTTGTCGGTGCTCGTGTCGGTGTTCAGGTGACTTGACGGATTTCCGCCGCTTCCCAGTCGGTCCGCGCCGACGCCGCTCGTTGTGCAGCAGGCTGGACAAGAACAGCGCCGTCCCCCGCCGCATGCCCAGCGCAGCGCAGCGGAGTATGTGACATCCGAGGATAGTGAAGTCCCTGCTCGATAAAGTTGATCTCTAGGCAAGACCACTTCTAGCAGGGGCTTCGCGGCGTTCTGGGACCTTCGCTCACTTCAGCGAGCCGTCCAGACGATCACACACCGTGGCTGATCGTTACCGGAGAAGACTCATTGTCAGGTTGCCGGCGCCTCCTCGACGGTCCACTGGATCCCATACGGGACGAGAAATTCGAGGAAGGCGGTCGGCTCGAAGGCCTGGGCGGGGGCGAGTACTCCCGGCTTGGCAGGGTCGGCGATGAGACGACGGGCACTCTCGACCGCGATCACCGCGGTCGTCCCGTAGGTGTCAGGGCCCCGGACGACGCCGCGGGCGCGGCGGCCGTCGGTACCGGCGGCGTCGAGCACGTAGGTGAAGTGCTGGGTGCGGCGGCTCTCCGCATCGGGTCCTTCGGGCAGGCCTTCGATGATCTCCGATGTGAGCGGGGCGTTCAGCTGGTCGCCCAACGCCGCCTCGGTCAGGCCCTCGACATGCCGGAGGCGGATGTGACGGGGAATGGTCACCACCTCCGACACGGGGAAGGCCATCACCGGGGTCGCCTGCGACTCTCCGGGCAGCCTGATCGAGGTGTGGCGGGCGGGCACGCCCGTCCGCCAGTCGCCGTCGTCGTACGTGATGCCTCCCGCCTTGATGGCGTCGATCGTCTCGACCAGCGAGCGCAGCGAGCCGCGCGACATGGCGCCACCCCCGACAACCCTGTGGATGGAGATGATCTCTTCGACGGATTCAAGGCGGTCGGCCAGGATCTGCGCCATGAGGTCTACCGGGACGCAGCCGTCGTTGGCGGCGGGTACCACGGTGACCCCGGCGTTCTCCGCCTCGGTCGCGAAGGTGTCGAAGATCTTCTTGACGTAGAGCTGCTCGCCTGAGGTGTCGACGTAGTGGCAGCCGGCAGCGATCGCGGCGCGGACCACGGCCTCACCCGACATGGTGAACGGTCCTGCGCAGTTGATGACCCCGTCGCAGCCGCGGAACGCGTGCACGAGCGCCTCGTGGTCGCCGGTGCCGGCCAGGCGTCGTTCCGCGCCAGGGAGGCCGACCGCCGAGGCGGCCCCCTCCAGCCGAGCGAGATCGCGTCCTGCGAGGACCATCTCGATGTCACGTCGTGCCAGTTCGGTGAGCACGAGCTTTCCCTGGTATCCACTAGCGCCATAAACGACGATCTTCATGTCTTCTCCTCACGGTGTGGACCTGCGCGTTCGCTCCGCCCCTCGAAACGGTAAGGCGCTGACATGAGACGACTGAATGCGTGATGCGCGCCAAAGTTTGCACCATCGTCTTCGCCGAAGCCGTCGATGGATATATTTGCTGCGTGGATGTCCTGTCTGATGTGGTGAGTGCGGCGCGTACCGGTCGTCCCCACTCGGGCCGGGTGACCAGGTCCGCTCCCTTCGCGCGGTGGTCTCCTGCGGCGCCGTCCGCCGGGTTCCACATCGTTCTCCAGGGAACGTGCTGGCTGATCCCGTCGCGGGGTGAGCCGATCGCGCTCGGGCCGGGCGACGTGGCGTTCCTGCCGCGCGGATCCGCACACGGTCTGGCCGACGACCCGTCCACCCCGATGAGCGAGCCGCCGGAAACCCCCACCGAAGTCGACGGTGGCCGCGACGACGAGACGCCGGCCGGCCGGGCGCCGACGGCAGTCATGCTCTGCGGCGCCTACCTCCTGGACGGTTCAGCGCCTCATCCGCTCCTGAACGACCTGCCCGAGGTCATCCACCTACCGACGCAGGTAGGGCGCCACAGGGAACTCCGGGCAGCGGTCGAACTCCTCGGCGTGGAACTCGACAGCGACCCCCGCCCGGGCTCGGACACCATCCTGCTCACCCTGCTGGATCTTCTCCTGCTCTACATCCTGCGCGCGTGGTTCGAGGAACAGCGCGTCTCCGGCCATTCCGCCACCGGCTGGGCCGCGGCCCTGCACGACCCCGCCGTCGCCGCCGCCCTCCGCGCCATCCACGGAGACCCCGGCCGGCCATGGACCGTCGAGGAGTTGGGCGCGCAGGCACGTCTGTCCCGCGCCGCCTTCGCCCGGCGGTTCACCCATCTCGTCGGCCAGCCACCGCTCACCTACCTGACATGGTGGCGGATGACCACCGCCGCCCGGCTCCTGCGCACCTCCGACGCCCCCGTCAACACGATCGCCCAGCAGGTCGGCTACAGCTCGCAATACACCTTCACCCATGCCTTCAAACGCCTGTACGGGTCACCACCCGGCAGTTACCGGCACCACGCCGGCCAAAGCGCAACACCCGCGTAAGGATCTTCGAGGTTTTGGCGGCCAATGACACGTTGATTGCTCACCCAACAAACCCGAACCGGGGAGAGAACGATGCCGGGCATGCCGATGAGGATTACGCCGATGCCGGTGCGGTCGTGATGGTCTCGGAGTTGTTCGAGTCCGGCCGTGGCTGGGGACGCAGGATGGGCGTCCTGTCTCGGGGTTTCCGATCTACGGTCGGACGGCCCTTGATCCGCTCAGGGTATCGTAGACACGCTGGCATCCCGAGTCCGCGCTCGCAGGAAGAAGCTGTGGTGTCCGTTTTCGCATGGGTATTAAGGGCTTTCGGGCTTGCCACGGCTTCACTTCATCTGTACCGAATGCGCACAGGGCGACTGCTCGGCAGATGGGTACGGGAGGCGGGGCCCGTGGCGGCGCGGCAGCGTTCGGCTCGGCGTTTCGTGTACGCGGGTCTGCAGGTGACTCTCGCGGCGGTTATCGGCGTGCTTGGACTCCGAGTTCAGGAGGCTGTTCCAGTGATACTGCTCGCTGCTGCCATGGGCATGGCGCACGGTGTCAGCGACCTCGTCCTGTGGGTGAAGGCATCGCGTGCGTGGGAGCAGGTTCAGCGGTCCACGCCGCGTTCGCAGCTTTATGACGAGAGAGCGGACACGTGACCCGCTAGATCAGTTATTGGGCATTTCTGTACGGTTTAGGGGTTTTGTGCTCTGGTCGTAAGGGTGGCCGATAGAACCGGCGCATGGCGCCCAGCACATGCGGCTGCGAAGCCCGATCGAGCCGATGCTGGCCACGACGGCGACCTCCGCCGCAGCTCCATCCCAGTGATCTTCAGGTGTTCCTCTCCACCACGTAGTACGTCTTGCGATGGAAACCGGTCACCGTGGCGCCCTCCTCCATGAGGCCGCCCAGCACGTCGCGCACGGCGTGCCGCCACGCCTTGGCGGCGCCGGCGTCCACCCCGCGCAGCCGCTCGATGTCTTCAGGGACCGCGACCAGCACAACGCGCCCGTCGGTACGGCCCTCGACCGGGCGGTCGCCGTCGTCGCCCAGCCCGACCACAGCGTCCTCCGGCACCCCCGGCAGGTACGGCACCCGCCGGACCGCCGCCTCGACCCGCGGATCGGTCAGCGGCCACACGGCCAGGATCCGGTCGGACTCGTCGCCCTGGTTGATGGCGTCGGCCATCACGCCGTAGAAGTTCGGCAGGTACTCCGCCGCCCGCGCGCCCAGCTTGGCCAGGTTGAAGTGCGCGTTGCGGCGGACCAGCGGGTCGTAGGTCCAGGTGATCCGGGAGATCCCGCGGTCCAGCGCCCACAGCCGCTGGTGCAGCTTCAGCTCGAATCCGATGCCCCGTCCCGCCGCCGCGCCCGTGGTGTTCGAGTGCAGGGCCGAGTCCTGCCCGAAGAAGCCCACCGACGCCCCGACCATCCGGTCGCCGTCGAAGGCGCCGGAGACGTAGTTGCCCGCGTGCGTCAGCGCCCGCATCAGCCCGGCGCTGATCGGCCGGCTGTCCGGCTCGAACCCCCAGATCCGCTCGAACAACTCGTCGACCTGCTCGAACTCCTCGTTCGCATGGAGCTCCCTGATCAGGGCCGAGATCGTCATGGTCGAAGAGTCGAACCCGGTGGCCGCCGGCACGTGCACGCGGTCGCCGTCGACGACGGCCCTGGCATGCCTGATCTGTTCCTCGAAGGTCGATCCGCTGAGGATCGCGCGTCGCTCCGTCACCCGACGAACGCTAGGAGGACCAGGGGTGATACGTCCAATACGCGCTGGTCGATGAGTTGATATCTGTAGGCGTATGGACCGTCCCGAGCGTCCCCTGCTCGGCATCGCGCAGCCGCCGCTGAGCCAGCAGATCCGCCGGCTGGAGGACAAGGTCGGGTGTGCGTTGTTCGATAGGAAACGGCCAGCGTAAACCGACAGTCCACACCGCTGGTCCAACCCCTGCAGAAGCTGAAGCACCGGGCCGGCGCGGATGCCGTGGCCGGGGGTTACGTCGGCTCGCCACGGCGGCCAAGCGGGCTGATCCTCGGCCGCCGCGACAGTGCAGGACGGCACCGGGTGGTCGGTCGCACCGCCCAGCTCACCGCGCAGGCCGCGCGGCTGAGCTCGCACCCCTGCTCAACCCGCACCAGACGGGCACCCGTGGCCGGCGACGCTGCCTTCCGGATGGGCCGGCAGTCCGTACGGCCAGCGCGGCGTTCGAGCGGATCTGACCCTGTGCATGTGCTCGAGGAGCCGGACGCCGTGGCGTAGGCGCGTCCGGCAGGACCCGTTCAGTCCGCGGGCATAAGGCCGGCGAAGGCGAGTTGTACGGCAGCGAGGCCGAGCTGCCCAAGATCCAGCGGGTCAGTCTCGTCCTGCCACCGGTCATAGATCGAGACTGCTCGACTCCGAGATCCAGGTGCAGCCCGGCACCGGTGGTCATCTGGCCGCCGGCTGCGGGAGGTGATCAGGGTAAGCCTCGGCTGTCACGAGTGACTGGCGGGCGGGGACGAGCGCGGGCAGGAGGAAGGCGGCGGCCAGGGCGGCTCTCAGGACATGGCGATCTTGATGGGCTCCGGCACGGTCCGGACCGCGTTGTACCAGATCCAGGCCACCGCGTTGCTGATCGAGCCATGGCCGCTGCAGGTGAAGTAGGCATAGCCCAGGGGTTCGGGGAACGAGATGAACGAGGAGCCGTCGCTGCACGTGACGTGGATCTCGTACTCGTACCTGGCGCTACAGATGGCGCTGCCCGAAACGTGTCCGGAGTCGGAGAAGTAGCCCGTGCACAGAGCCCGTGCGGAGGCGGGGGCCGAGATCGAGGCGACGGCCGAGGCGGACAGGGCCGCGACGATCAGCAAGCGGGCAAGGAACTGCGGAAGCGTTCGCACGGCAGGGGTCTCCCGTTCTGCTGGGGGTGTGGATGCTTCGGTGGCCACCGGCGAGTCCAGTCAACAATCGGCCGGTTCTTCCGCCAAGTGCGTGGATTTACGTATCCGCCGCGGAAGATCCACTTGTCGTACCCTGGAGCCGTGGCCCGGTTGCGCGCAAGTCAAGTCCAGCAATTGCTCCGTGCGATTCGGGAGACCGAGCGACTGGCCTCGGGAGACGTCCGCGAACAGCTCATGGCGATCGCCGCGGAGATCGTTCCCAGCGACATCATTGCCTTCCAGGCCATCGACCCGCAGACCCACCACACCGCACAGATCGCCTCGCCCAACGGGTGGGTGACCGCCGACTACGAGCAGATCTTCCGCGGCCACCTCCCCGAGCATCCGCTGCTGCGTCACTTCCTGCGTACCGGTGATGGCGACGCGGTGCGGATGAGCGACGTCGTCAGCCGGCGCGAGCTGCGCGGTCTCGGCATCTACCAGGACTTCTATCGGCCGCTCGGCATCCACCACCAGATGGCCTGCCTGCTCACCTCGGATCTCGGCGTGGTGAACACGCTGGTGCTCAGCCGGGGAACGATCGACTTCAGCCAGGCCGAGCGGCAACTTCTGCTCCTGGCCCGGCCGTATCTGGCCAACCTGCTGGCCGCCTCGGAGACGCGCTCCTGGTTCGACGCCGCCCTGGCCGCGCTGGATGCGATCGACGACACCTCGTACGGCGTGATCCTGCTCGGCCAGCTCGGCAAGATCGGGGTCATGAACCGCTCGGCCCGGCTGCTCCTGGACACGTACTTTCGCCGGTGCGGTGGGGAGGGCGGCACGCTGCCCGAGGAGCTGGCCTCGTGGCTCGGCGAACAACGCCGTGCGCCCAGCCTCGACCATCCGGTTCCGCCGCGCCCGTTCACGCTGTCGCGTGGCTCCCGCCACCTCACCGTGACCCTGTCCGAACACCACTCCAGCACCGCGCTGCTGCTGTCCGAAACGGACGCCGCGGCCCCGGCCGCCACCACGGAGAGCGGCCTCACCTCCCGGGAACGCGATGTGCTCTGGCTGGTCGCCCACGGCCACACGAGCGCGCAGGCCGCGCAGGTGTTGCGGATCAGCCCCCGCACCGTGGAGAAGCACCTGGAGCACATCTACGCCAAGCTCGGGGCGGCCAGTCGTACAGAGGCCGCGCTACGGGTGTTCGGCACCGCCGGCGGCCGGCCGCCGGCGGGCATGCATACGTGATTTCACGACCTTCCGCCGCCTTCCGGCTCCGGTGATGCTGTTCGGCGGGCGAGTCAAGCCCGAGCGGCGCTTCGGATGAAAGTGGGATTCTGCGTGAAAGTGTTCTTACGCTGCCTTCGACGCTGGCCGGCCGCGGTCGCGCTGGGGCTGATGATCGCGCTGGCCGGCACCGGCGTGGCGGCAGCCGACCCCCTACCCGACCTGCCCGCGATCGATGAGCCTCCCCCGGACGGCGGCCAGCAGGGCGGCGGCCACCAGGGCGGCTCGGACTTTCCCTGCCCTGGCGGCGGAATGGGGCGCGAGATGCGGGTGGGCGAGATCAAGGAGTTCATCGCCTGGCACGAGAGCCGCCAAGGGTTGTCCGGCGACCCCAAGGTCTACGTGGACACGGAGGGGCATCCGACGGTAGGCATCGGATTCAACCTGGACCGCCGCGACGCGCCTGAGAAGCTCGCCGGAGTCGGAGCCGACTACGACGACGTCCGCGCCGGCCGGACCACCCTGACGCAGATGCAGATCACCATGCTCTTCGAGGGTGATCTGGCGGCCGCCCTCGCCGCGGCCAGACGGGTTGTACCGCAGTTCGAGTCGCTGTCCATGGCCCGCCAGGCGGCGCTCGTCGACATGGTGTTCAACCTGGGGCCCACCGGCGTGGCCCAGTTCCAGCAGATGCTCGCGGCCATCGCGCGGGGCGGCTACGAGGACGCGGCCCAATCCATGATCAACTCGGCATGGGCCCGCCAGGTGGGCAAACGCGCGCTCGAGGACGCCACGATGATGAGCCAGGGCCTCACCTGCCGCCCGGAGCCGCTGCCCGTCCCACCGCCCCCGGTCTCCCCCGACATCCCGGGCCTGGACCCGGGGGCCAGCGGCGGCGGCGCCAACGGCGGCACCAGCTACCCGGGCGACGTCACCACGTACCAGCCCGACTGGGGGCCCGGCCCGTCCGAGCATTACACCTGTACGGCCGGCGTCGAGGTCTACTACAACGGGCACTGGGTCAGCAAGGTCGACGTGGAGTGCGCGTAGTCATCAGCCGCGTGGCGTGAACCGGGCCAGGTGGTAGGTGCCGAGTGTCTTCTCGGTGTCGGCGACCTGGCCCACCACGCCGGCGAAGAGAAACCGGCCACCCGGTCGTGAGCCGGGGTCACGCGAGACGAGTGCACCCTCAGGCCAGGAGCCCCAGGGTTTCGGGCGCTTCCCAGGCTCTCAGCTGCCGCTCGGGCTCGGTTTCTTCCTGCGCGCACTGGTTGATCAGGTCGGCAGGGGCTTGCCGGTCCTGCTCGGAGAGGTTTCGGGCAGGTGTGGCTGTGCAGCACCAGCAGCGGCGGCATGACGTACGTCATCCACCCGCCGGACCACCCGCTGCCTCCGACGACCTCAGGGCTGCTTGCGAACTGGTGAGCAGCGCCCTGGCGGACTTGCGGAACGCCGCCACCAGGCGGTTGCGGTCGCCGGCCCGGGTCGCCAGCACGACGTGACTCGGTTCGACGCCCTCCAGGGGGATCGAGATGAGGTCCGGGCGGAGGTTGACGAAGATCGGGCCGGCCGCGATGGCCACCGCCTCGCCGGCGGCGATCGGCTCGAACTTGTCCTCGATGCCGGCGATGAGCGGGCCGTCGGGGGCCGGGCGGCCGTCGGGCCTGGGATCGATGCGCCAGTACGCCTCCCAGGCCGGGTCCGGATCGGCCAGCCGGGGCAGCGGCTCGTCGGCGATGTCGTCCAGCGTCACGGACGTCCTGCCTGCCAGGCGGTGGTCGCGCGAGAGCAGCAGCATGCGCGGCTCGTCGTACAGGATCGTCACGTCGAGCCCGTCGGGCGCCAACGGCAACCGGGTCACCACCGCGTCCACACGGTAGTCGAGCAGGGCGGGGCGCGGCTCGTTCCAGGCCACGTGTGAGGTGCGTACGTCGGCGTCCGGGTGCAGGCGGCGCAGCTCGCGCACGGCCGGCGTGACGATGAGGCCCGCTGTGTACCCGATCGTGATCCGGCTGGGCCGAGCGGCTGCGCGGGTCTGCGCCGCCGCCTGGGCGGCCGAGCGCAGCAGCGTCTTGGCGCGGGGCAGGAAGACCTCGCCCGCCTCGGTGAGCCGGGTGCCCTGCGGGGTACGGTCGAGCAGGCGGGCGCCCAGTTGCCGCTCGAGGCCGCGGATCTGCCGGCTCAGCGACGGCTGGGTGATGTGCAGGGCCTCGGCGGCGCGGCCGAAGTGCCGGTGCTCGGCGACGGCGGTGAAGTAGCGCACGAGCCGCAGATCGAGGTCGGGCGAGTCGGGCATACAACGCAGCCTACTGCGGTGATGCCTGAAACGTATTGCCCGATGAGGAACAGGCTTTGGACGCCGTACGGCGCCGGCTCCGACGATGGAAGCACCGCTGAAGAAGGAGATCATCATGCGTGTTTTCGTCACCGGTGGCACGGGGTTCGTGGGTTCCGCCGTCGTTCGCGAGCTCATCGAGGCTGGGCATCAGGTTTCCGGTCTGGCCCGTACGGACGAGGCCGCCGCCGCGTTGAGAGCCGCGGGAGCCGAGCCCCGCCCCGGCTCGCTCGACGACCACGCCGGCCTGCGCGCCGGGGCCGCCGCCGCGGACGGTGTCATCCACCTGGCCTTCGTGCACGACTTCGCGAACTTCGAGGCCGCCAACCAGACCGACCGGCGGGCCATCGCGGCGCTCGGCGAGGGGCTGGCGGGGTCCGGCCGGCCCCTCGTGATCACCTCGGGCACCGGCCTGCTCCCGCCCGGCCGCGTCGGCACCGAGGACGACGAGCCGGGGACGCATTCGCCCCGGGGAGCCGCCGAACAGGTGGCGCTGTCGTTCGTGGAGCGCGGGGTGCGGGTCTCGGTGTTGCGGCTGCCGCTGGTGCATGGGGAGGGCGACCCGGGGTTCGTCGCGACCGCGATCGGCGTCGCCCGCGCGAAGGGCGTCTCCGCGTATGTGGGCGACGGCGACCAGCGCTGGCCGAGCGTGCACCGGCTGGACGCCGCCCGCCTGTACCGGCTGGCCCTGGAGGAGGCTCCCGCGGGCGCGCGGCTGCACGCCGTCGCCGAGGAGGGCGTGCCGGTACGCGACGTCGCCGGCGTCATCGGTCACCGGCTCGGCGTGCCGGTGACCGCGATCACCCCGCGGGCGGCGGGCGAGCACTTCGGCTGGCTGGCCTCCTTCGTCACGCCGGACATGCCGGCCTCCTCCGCCCTGACCCAGAAGCTGCTGGACTGGCGTCCCGGCCGGCCCGGGCTCATCGCCGACCTGGACGCGGGACACTACTTCGCGGGCTGAGCTCCCAGCTCCGCCGGTCCCTCCTCCATGGTCCTGCCCGGGCGGCTGGGAGCCGCGCTCCGCGGCGGCCTTGCGGCCTGGCGGGCCGCCTGTCTGGCCGTGACGCCTGTCAGCAAGGGCTCTCGTAGAAGTCCAGGTAGCCGCTGCGGACGCCCCACATATCGACCGCGCCATCGCAGTCCTCGTACTTCTCTCCGACCACGGTGGTGCGGGTGGAGTCGCTGTAGTAGATGGTGGCGCACGCGTAGCCGAACTTGCAGGCGCGGGCCTGGGCGGTTCCTGTGGTGACGGTGGTGATGGCGGCCAGGGCAAGGACGGTGGCCAGCAGGAGACGGCGGATCATGGGGTTCCTCCGAGGGTCGAAGCTCTGTCTCGATGGTCGGCTGCCACTCCCGATCGATCAAGAGGCGACCGCGGCCATTCACGAGATCATCGAGTCCGTGTCGTCCCCGTACCTGACCTCTGTGCTCAGTACGGCTGGCTGAGGGGATTCTCAGCGCCTCTCAGCGAGATCAAAGGTCCGGCGAAGCAGACTTCCAGGGTCTCTCCCCCAGCCCAAGGGGCCGCATGAACCGCCGTTCCGACAATCACGCGATCGCGTCGTCGATCGGATGGTGGCGGCGATGGCCGTCGTGGGCGGGTCACGCCGCAGGCGGAGCGGCAGCCTTGTACGGCTGCGTGCTGCTGGTGGCCGCGCTCATGGGATATCGCTCGTTCATCGGTGCCACGGACCTCGGCCTGCCCGACGCCACATGGCCGGGCGCCGCGGTGCTACTCGCCGGATCCGCGATCGCCACCGTCACCGTACGCCCGTGGGGCGGACGAGTACCGCCTCGGGCCTTGTCGGCAGGCGCGTGGGGCGTGGCGGTGCTGGCCCTGGCGGGTGGCTGCATGGTGCTGCTCAACCTGATCCGGGTCGCGGATCTTCAACCAGACTTCGCGGAGCACGATCGCGGCGGTGTCCAGGTCCCTGATGGTGCGCAGCCGTTCCTTGTTGGCCTGTCCCACGTGCTGGCGCCCAGCGCCCGCAGCTCGACGTGCCGGTCCAGGGCCTTGCTGATGCCGGCGCTGGACACGTCGGTGGGGCTCTTGCGGAGTTGGTCCAACCGGGAGACCCGTTGCCTTCGGCGACCACGACCAGGTTCTGCAGGAGCCGCTTCTGCGGCGGGCTGGGCAGCGCGGCGAGCATCTTGTACTGGCGGGCGGCGACCCGGCCGCGCACGTCGGACACCAACCGCTCCAACCTGCTCACACCGGGCAGCAGGATCCGCGCCTCTAACAGGCGGTGGGTGGCCGGGTCGAACAGGACGATGGGGCGTTCGTTGGTGCTCCACGCCCGCCGGTACACCCAGTACGCCAGGGCGAACCAATGTTCGTCCTCGGGGTCGTCCAGGAAACAGCTCAAGAACCGTGCGGTGCCGAGTTGGACGGCGTAGCCGAGCTGGTTGCGGGCGCCGTTGGCGGCCATCGCCCGCTGCCGCGCCGTCGTGGCGGATGAAGACACGCGCCCCGTACAGCGGGACGTGCTCGCCGGTGAGCCATCGGCCGCGAACGTTGTCCAGCAGGTTCCCGGGGACGGTCCTGGAGGGTGAGAAAGATCTTGATGGTCCACGGCGGTACACCGTCCAGCAGATCGTCAACGAGATCGCGTCAAGCGCAGCAGGCCGCACGGCGGGGTGACACAGTCGCGTGCCGGACCAGGTCGCAGGGCCTGTGCGGCGTCGGCGATCGACGGCGGCGGCAGACTGATCATGTACGGCTGGTTGAGCGGCCACCCCGCCGTGGCGGCGGTCCGCCGCCACGGCGAGTCGTCAGCGGCTGCAGTAGGCGCGGTTGAGGAGGTCGATGTAGGCCGTCGCCGCTGCGGCTTCCAGCGACTGGGGATCCTCGTTGATCATCAGGACGGTTTCGTGTCGGGTGTCCGGGCTGATCCAGGTGTAGATCAGGTATCCGGGGCTGTTGCCGCTGTGGCCCCAGGCGACACCGCACGGGGTCCATCGCTGTACGCCGAGCCCGGAGCGGCTGGGCAGGTCACTGTCGTCGACCTCGATGGTCGTCTTCATCTCGGCCATGAGGGCGGGTGAGAGCAACCGGCCGTCGAAGAGAGCACGGAAGAACGTCGCCGAGTCGTCCACGGTGGTGGTCAGACCGCCCGCGGCCCAGGCGAACGGATACAGGTAGGTGATGTCGAGGTCGGCCGGCGGTTCGCCCATGACGATGTAGCCGTGTGCGTGCCGGCCGGCGATGCCGGCCACAGTGGGCAGGCTGGTGTCGCGCAGGCCGAGCGGGTTGATGATGCGCCGGCGCAACTCGTGGTCGAAGCTGTTCCCGGTGACGGCTTCGACGACGTACGCGGCGAGGAAGTATCCGGTGTCGGAGTAGGAGTATCGAGCGCCCGGCGGGAACAGCGGCGCATGCTCGAAGGCGATGTCGAGCAGTTGCCGGGGCGTCCACACGTGGCCGAGGTCACCCGCGAAATAGGGTTCGAGCACCCGGGGGTCGTCGCCGAAGTCGAACAGGCCGCTGCTGTTGGCCAGCAGGTGGCGCACCGTGACGCCGGCGCCGTACCCGTGCGGTATCACGCCTGGTAGCAGTCCGTCCACCGCATCGTCGAGGCCCAGGCGGCCCTCCTGAACCAGTTGGAGGACGACCGCGGCGGTGAACGACTTCATCTGACTCGCGGCGCGGAAGCGGTCGCCGGCTCGCATTCGCCGGCCGGTGGCCATGTCGGCCAGGCCGCTGGTCATCCGGGTGGTACGCCCGTCGTGACGGTCGAGCAGGATCGCACCGGGCGCGCCGGCGGCCACGACCCGGTCGAGCGCGGCCTGTAGCTGCCGGTCGTTTCGGCCCGGTGGCGACGATCCGGACGCCCCCTCCGCCGGAAACGCCCCTGCTAGCACCAGTGAGACGGCGACCAGCAGCAGCACCGTCAGGCGGTGTCGGGCATTTCGTCGCGTGCGTACGGCGGACCGGCGGCCCGCGTCGAGACGGTTCATGGGGTTACTCCCTGTGCGGATGTGCGTGCGGTGCCGAGATGGTGCTGGATGAACCGGGCGACGAATTTGCGCTGGGCGGCCAACGCGCGGTGTCCGGCGCGCAGGTCATCGGCGGTGCCGGTGCTGAAATACCCTTCGAGCAGGGCACCTGTCGCGGGGTCGGCTCGCGTCGCCTGCGGGTTGAACACCACCCAGTCGGTGTAGCCGTAATGCAGGATCGCCAGCTCGCGAACCGGGTGCGGACCGCGCAGGTTTCCCAGGAACTGGGCGAGCAGCGCGTTGCCCTCCAACGGTTGCTGGGAGCTGAGCATGAGGCCGAACGGCTGGTCGAGCCCGGCCAGGAGCACCTCGCCGCGAGGGCTGCCGTCCAGGTCGACGCCGGCGACGATCTGCGGGTGGTGGAGCATCGTTTCAGCCGCCGCGGCGCCGCCGCGGGAGTGCCCGATCATCGCGATGGGGGTACGGTGGCCGGCCTCGGGCACCAGCCGCGACAAGGCGCCGAGCACAGTCGCGGCGTCGAGGACCCGCTCCTGGAAGGGGTGGGTTTCTGGGTCGGTACCGGAGATGAGCCTTCCGTCGGGTTCCTCCACCACGAGACTCTCATGCGGGTGGTCCATGGTGACGACCGCGTAACCGCGGCTGGCCAGGTCGATCACCTGCCCGGTCTGGAACGCCGCGAGCAGGCCGCCGCCGTGCTGGACGATGACGACACCGGCGATGTCGCGGCGCGGGCGGACATCCGGTGACGCGTGGGTGTCGATGTCCAGCAACCCGGCCGGCAGGCTGAGGCTCCGTTCCAGATACGCGCGGATGGCCGGCGACACGTACGGCGCTGATGGGCCGGGCCCGCTGTGTACGGCCGGGTACCAGATCCGCACCGGCAGACGTCGGGGCCTGCCGGTCTCCTCGTCCATCCGCGCCGGGTCCGTGACCGAATCCGATCGCACGCCGACGGGGTGTTGCCCGGTGGGCCGGGGCAGGCTCAACACCGGCACCGCCGCGCTCACGGATGTGCTGATCATGGCGGGAGCCGCGTACCCGGCTTGGGCCCCGAACATCACCACCGCGAGCAGCGCCGGCAGCGCCACCGAACGGATGGCGGCCTTGACGGCCTGGTTGGTGTGAGTCATGGCGTAGCCCTTCCTGGGCCGGCTCGTCTTGACCCGATCTTCGTCGGGCCTCCCTGGCGGGTTGCTCCTCACGTTGGCAGACCGGGGCGCAGGGGATAAGGCGGGCTTCTAGCCGGTTCGGGGCCGGTTTTCTGGTATCTCACCGCCAGGCACGCTGCGGACCGGCGTACCTGCGCGCGTCGGCCCGGCCGGCAGGCCAGACCGGGGGCAGGTAGCGGCGCAGCATGGGAACACGCCGGAAACCAGCCTGGAAGCGGGGTTTCGCGCGAGACGGCTCGCTGTTACTGGGGCGCCCACGCGGGAGAGCCCGATCCCGATCCGCCCGTAGATCTCCCCGAACTCCCCGTGCACCGGCGGCGCCTCGGGATCGTGTGCTCGCCCCGGCCAGAATCCCGTGAACATCCCGGTACGGCGTCGCGCCGAACAGCAGCGCGAACGGCTCACGGCACGACGGCGGGGTCGTCGTCCAGGGCCTCGGTACTGGGTGATCCGGCGGGCGGGTGACGCGGCCCACCAGAAAACCGGCCCCCGCATCAAGGGGTTTCCCGCCTTATCGTGTGCGATACCGGGTGCGACGGTGGATTTGTCGCTCACTTGGAGGAGCCATGACAAATCAAACCGAGCCTGTCGCCACCGCTGTCGCCACCGGCCAGACACTGCCATTAGCGAGGGCGGCCGGTCCGCTCACACTGGCCGCGGGCCTAGCGCTGGCCCTCACCCAACTCGTCCAGATCGCCACCTTGGACGTCGGCGACTGGGCGGCCACCCTCGCCGACCCGCTCTACGTCGGCAACGCCATCGCCCAGTTCATCGCGATGGCCCTGCTCGTCGTCGCCGCCGTGGCGATCTACCAGCGGCAGGCGGCGCGGGCGGGCTGGTTCGGCGTGACCGCGCTGATCACCGTCCTGCTGGGCACGGTCCATCTGGCGGGCGACTACTGGTTCGAGGGATTCGCCAGCCCATGGATCGCCCAGACCGCGCCGCAGATCTTCGGGCACGGAACTTCGGGCGTGCTGCTCGCCGGCGGACGCTCGGCATACGTGCTCTTCGCGGTCGGATGGGTGCTCTTCGGCGCCAGCTGCCTGCGCGCCGGTGCCCTGCCCAAGGCCATCGCCATCACCGTCATCGCCGCAGGGGCCGTCGCCGTCCTGATGGGACAGCCTCCCTTGGGTGTGCCCTTGGGGCTGGCCCTCACCTGGGCCGGCCTGTGGACGATGCGGTCATGATGCCCAGGGCGGCCAGCGCGATCGGCGGCAAGCCCTGTCGTCCAGGCCGGGGGCTCATCCCCCAGCCGCCCGCAGCAGAAATCGAGCCGCCGACCACCCCCGCTCGGGCACGGGCCGGCGGCTCGACGCACAGTTCTTGACAGCACCCCGCCTTGCCCGGCACGGAGGGGCCGCCTGGCCATCTGGCACACCGGGAAGCCAGGCGGCCCTCCGTTCCGCGTAAGGCGATGACCACGGCGCGCGCACGTGCCGCCGTACCGCATGGGCGTCCTGATCGGCCGGCTCCGACGGCGGCGCGGGGCCGCGCCGCCTTGGCCTTGCAGGCGCTGGTGCAGGAGGGCGGTTGGCTAGCTGACGGTCAGAGGGCGTGACCGTGTCATGGCATGGCCCCTTCCGGGGCTGGTCTCGGGTCACGACCGCCCTGAGCCGGAGATGTTCAGGTCTTGCCGCTCCCGGGTGGACGATCGTCCGCTACTGCCTGCTGCCCGGCGGGCTGGGAGGGCGTCGGGTCACCGGGGGGAAGCGGTGGGTCGGGCTCCTCGCACTGGGCTTCTTGGAGGTCGAGCGGTGGCTCGTCGTCTGGGTCGTCTTGGATGACCCGGGTCTTCATTGCGGCTCCCTGGCGGTTTCTCGTTACTGTTCACGCTGGCAGGCCAGGGGCGTGGCGGGTAAGGCGGGCTGCTGGCCGGTTGGGGGGCGGTTTTCTGGTATCTCTTCGCCGCCAAGAGCCCTGGCAGGCGGTCGCCAGGGGGCGTAGCGTGTGCGCGACGCCTCCTTCATCCTGGCCGTCGCCCTGCACGACCGTTGGGAGAGGGGTGATGGATGCCAGTAACCCCCCAGCGGGCACGGGCACCGGGGCCTCTGCTGGCCGTTCTCGCCGTCGCGCTCATGGCTGGCTTGGCCGGTTCGATCGTTCTGGCGGTGGCCGTCGGCGCCAACCCGTTGAACGCGACACTCCTGTGTGGAATCTCCTTGTCGTACACCGTCAGCGGCCTGATCGCGTGGCGGCGCAGGCCGGCCAACCGGCTCGGCCCGCTCATGATCGTAACGGGCTTTTCCTCACTTACGTCGATGCTGTACCCGTCCGGCAACGCCGTGGCGCACACCATCGGGCAGGCGTTGGACCTGCTGCCGCTGGTGTTCATCGTGCACGTGTTCCTGGCGTTCCCGACAGGCCGGTTGGCCGGGCGGCTGGAGCGGGCGCTTATGGGCATCGCCTATGTGGCGGCGACCGGCGTCCAGCTCGCCGTGATGGTGCTGGGCGGCTTGGAGCCGCACGTACTGCGGCTCGTCGAGGCGCCGGTCCTGGCGCAGGGGATCTACCAGGTGGAGCTGGTCCTGATCGGTGGGGTCGCCTTGACGGGGGTCGCGCTGCTGGCCGGGCGGCGCCGCGCTGGGGAGCGGCCGCCGCGACGCCCGCTCGCGCTGATGATCGGTGCCTCCGCGCTGGCGCTGGTGATGATCGCGCTCCTCCTCCTGGTCGGGGTGTTCGCCGAACTCTTCTTCCCGACGATCCAGCAGATCAGCCTGGCAGTGCTCGGCCTGGCGCCGGTCGCTTTCCTGGCCGGGTTGCTCCAGGCGCGGCTGGCGCGGGTGTCTGTGGGCGATCTCGTGGTTGAGCTGCGGGCGGAACCCGCGGACCTGCGTGGGCCGCTGGCCAGGGCGTTGCGTGATCCGTCGTTGTCGCTGGTGTACTGGCTGCCGAAGTTCGGCAGCTGGGCAGACCAGGACGGCAAGCCCGTGGAGCTGCCTGCCGACCGGACCGGGGTGACGCCGATCGAGCAGGACGGCAAGCAGGTGGCGGCCCTCGTCCACGACCCGGCGCTCACCCACGAGCCGGAACTGCTGGAGGCGGTCTCCGCCGCGGCCGCCCTCGCCCTGCACACCGGCCGACTGCAGGCCGAGCTGCGGGCCAACGTCGAGGAGCTGCGCGGATCGCGGGCCCGGGTCATCGAGGCCGGCCAGAAGGAGCGGCAGCGACTGGAACGCGACCTGCACGACGGCGCCCAGCAGCGGCTGGTAGCCCTGTCACTCAACCTGGGCATGCTGCAGACCAGGCTCGACGGCGACGCCGACGCCAGAGCCCTGCTGGCCCAGGCCCGCGACGAGGTCACGATCTCCCTGGCAGAGCTGCGCGACATCGCGCGCGGCCTGCATCCGGCCGTACTCACCGCCCACGGCCTCGCCGTGGCGCTGGAGTCGCTGGCCGCGCGGGCGCCGGTCCCGATCCGCCTGACCGTCGAGCTGGACGACCGGCTCGCCGAGGCGGTCGAGGTCGCGGCCTACTACGTGGTCTGCGAAAGCCTGGCCAACATCGGCAAGCACGCCCGGGCGAGCTCCGCCACCGTGGACGTCACCCGGGTAGGCGACCAGCTCGTGGTCGAGGTGGTGGACGACGGCGTAGGCGGCGCCGACACCGAGAGCGGCAGCGGCCTGCGCGGGCTGGCGGACCGCGTCGAGGCACAGGGCGGGCGGCTGCGGGTGTGGACCCCACACGGCGACGGCACCCGGGTGAGAGCGGAGATGCCATGCGGGTAGCGATCGCCGAAGACAGCGTGCTGCTGCGGGAAGGCCTCGCCCGGTTGCTCGCCGACGCCGACTTCGACGTAGTGGCCCGCTGCCACGACGCCGACGAGCTGCGCCACGCGATGCGCGTCCAGCTCCCTGACGTGGTCATCGTCGACATCAGGCTGCCGCCCACGCACACCGACGAAGGCATCCAGGCCGCCATGGAGATCCGCGCCGCCCACCCCGGCATCGGGGTGCTGGTGCTGTCGCAGTACGTCGAGCTCGGCCTGGCCATGAAGCTGCTCGCCGACTCCGCGGAGGGCGTCGGCTATCTGCTCAAGGACCGCATCAGCGACGTCCCTGACTTCCTCAACGCCGTACGGCGGGTCGCGGCGGGCGGCTCGGCCATCGACCCGACGATCGTCTCCACGCTCCTGTCCCGGCGGCGCAGCGACGACCCGCTCGCCCAGCTGACGCCACGCGAACGCGATGTGCTCGAACTGATGGCCGTCGGCACCTCCAACCAGGGCATCGCCGACCGGCTGGTGATCACGCTGCGCGCGGTGGAGAAGTACGTGTCCAGCATCTTCGGCAAGCTCGGTCTCCCGGCCACCGGCAGCGAGTCCCGCCGGGTGCTGGCAGTCCTGCTGTTCCTGCGCACCTGAGCGGGACACCAGAAAACCGGCCCCCTCAGCGGCCAGCCGCCCGGCTTACCCTTATCGCTTCCCGCTGCGAGCGTGATGGCACGGCGAACAAGCCGTTCCAGCGAGGAGCCGCCGACCATGACCATCACCGAGGCAACACCCACGTCCCGCCCGATCAACCGCCGCCCCTTGAGCGCAGGCCGCATGGCCGTCATCCTCATCGGCATTCTGCTCGCCATGTCCGGCCTGATCACGCTGGGCGGCGCCGGCGTCGCACTCGTGGTGGATCGGCAACAGGCCGACGACGGATTCTTCACCGCCGGACCCGGACGGTTCACCACCGACACCTACGCCATCGCCGCGCCGTCGCTGGACTTCCGCACCGTCCCGCCGGACGCCCTCTTCGGTCAGGAGGTGCTGGGCAAGATGCGCATCCAGCTCGACCCCCGCGACCACGCCAAGCCGCTGTTCGTCGGCATCGGCCCCGCCGACGAGGTGGCCGCCTATCTCAGCAAGGTGAACCACGACGACATCGGCGACCTCGACTTCGGGCCGTTCGGCGTGAGCTACACCGAACGCCAGGGCGGCGCGCCCGCCACAGCGCCCGGGGTGCAGAACTTCTGGGTCGCCTCCGACACCGGGACCGGAGCGCGAACGCTGACCTGGCAGATCGGCTCCGGTGACTGGGCCGCCGTCATCATGAACGCCGACGGCTCGGCGGGCGTGCGGGCCGATCTGAGCGTCGGCATGACCGTGCCCGTCGTCAGCGTCGCCGTCACCGTCACGTTCGTGGTCGGCGCCCTACTGCTGCTCATGGGCATCGGGACGGTCGCCCTGGCCGTCGTCCCCCGACGCCGACCGAGGCAGACGCCGCAGCCCGGTGGCGAAGGCTGATCGGGAACCGTGATGGCCATCCATGACCGCCACGTGGCCGTGGTCGGCGGCGGCATAGGCGGACTCGCCGCCGCCCTGCTGCTGGCCGCGTCCGGCGCCCGCATCACGCTGATCGAGCGGGTACCCGAACCCGGCGAGGCCGGAGCCGGGCTGCTCCTGCAGCCCAACGGCCTCGCCGTGCTCGACGCCCTGTCCCTCGCCGAGAGCCTGGAACGTCAAGGGCACCGGCTCACCGGCGCGGTCGTCCGCACCGCCACCGGCCGGCCCATCGTCAACGCGACCCTGCCGCACTTCGGTCCCGGCCAGGATCACGCCCTCGCCGTACGGCGCGGCACCCTGTACGCAAGCCTGTTGCACGCGGTCCGCGCCGACCCCGCGATCGACACGCGCTTCGGCTGCCAGGTCAGCACCGCCCGCACCGACGGCACGGTCGAATACCGCGACCGGGACGACCTCACGCGCACGATCGAAGCCGAGCTGGTGGTGGGCGCCGACGGCACCCAATCGATCGTCCGCGCGGGCGGCGACTTCGGCGCCGTCGCGCGTGACACCGGCACCACCTATGTACGCGGCATCGTGGACGGCGACGATCTGGGGCTGGAGGGCGAATACTGGACCCCGCTCGGCCTGTTCGGCGGCGCGCCGATCGGCGGCGGCACCTACTTCTACGCCGCCGCCCACGCTCCGGCCGTCGCCGAGGCCCTGGCCCGGCGCGACCTGGCCACCTTCCGGCGGCACTGGGCGGACGCGCTGCCGCCGAGCGCCGCCGTGCTCGACCGCGTGCCGGGTTTCGACGCCTTGCTGGTCAACGCGGTGACCAGGATCGACTGCGCCCGGTGGGCGGACGGCCGCCTCGTGCTGCTCGGCGACGCCGCCCACGCCATGGCCCCGACCCTGGGCCAGGGCGCCAACAGCGCGATCGTGGACGCCGCCGTGCTGTCGATCGAGCTGGCGGCCGGCGGCCCCGGGGCATTGCGCCGCTACGAGGATCGCCGGCGTCCCCGGGTGCGCAAGGTCCAGGACGCGGCCGACCGGCTCGCCCGGCTCAGCGCCATAACCAGCCCGGCCGGACGGGCCGTACGCGATCGCGGGCTGCACCTGCTCGACCGCCTGCGCCCGCTGACCGCCCATCAGGCCCGCATCGCCCAGCAGGAGGACCCCCGCCTGCTCAGGGACGCGCTGGTCCGACCGCTTGAAAGGACGTGACATGTCATCGATCGCCGAATGGCTCGACGCCCTCGGAACTTGGGCCTGGGACCGTCATCACAACATCCTCAGCTGGTACGTCCGGCCGCTGTTCCTGCTGCCGTTCTGCTACTTCGCCTACAAACGCAGCCTCACCGGGATCGTCCTCACCCTGGTCGCGCTGACGACCAGCATGGCCTGGTTTCCCGCGCCCCACCGGCCCGCCCCCGCGGTCGTGGACATGTTGCGGGCCGAGCGCGACTACCTGCTCGGGGAGTGGACGGCCGCGAAGGTCGCCATCGCCCTGCTCGTGCCGCTTGTGTTCGCCGCCCTGGCGCTGGCCCTGTGGCGGCGATCGATCGGATGGGCGCTGGTCGTCATCAACGGAGCCGTGCTGTTCAAGATCGCATGGACGTTCTTCTTCGGTGACACGCAGGGCGCGCTGGCCCACCTCACACCGGCCCTGGCCGGGCTCGCCGCCGTGAACGTCGCCATCGTGGTCGCGGGCCGCCGGCTCAACCGGCGCCGGTCCGCTCCGGCCCTGCCGGAAAGGACGGCCTGACATGACCACCGCATCCGGACTGCTCCGCGGCCGGTTTCCCTATGTGCGCTTCGGCGCGGGACCGCACACCCTGGTCCTGCTGACCGGCCTCGCCCTGGACAACGAGGTGCCCGGTACGCTGACCGCGCAGGCCTACACCCACGGTTTCCGCCGGTTCGCCGGTACCCACACCGTTTACATCCTTCAGCGCGGCCACGGGCTTCCCGCCGGGGCCACCACCCGCGACATCGCCGGCGACTACGCCAGGCTCATCGGCGACGAGATCGGGCCCGCACGGATCATCGGGATGTCCACCGGCGGGATGGTGGCCCAGCACCTGGCGCTCGACCATCCCGGCCTGGTCGAACGTCTCGTGCTCGTCGTCACGGGGGCCCGGCTCGCACCGGCCGGCGAGGAGATCTGCCGCCGCTGGCTGGACCTGGCCGCCGCCGGCCGGTGGCGGCGGCTACGCGGAGACCTGGCCACCGCAGCGGTCGACGGTGCCGCCATGCGGCGCCTCGCTCGGCTGGCGGGATCGCTGACCGGAGGCGCGACGCCGCCGGCCACCCGCCAGGCCGACTTCCAGACCACCGTCGCCGCCGTGCTGGCCCACGACACCCGGACCCGGCTCCCCTCCTTGGAGATGCCGACGCTTCTCATCGGCGGCGCCGAGGATCCGTTCTTCCCTGCGGCGTACCTGCGGGAGACCGCCGCCGCCATCCCCGGCGCGACCCTGCACATCCACGATCACAGCGGCCACGGCCTGCCCAAACAGCGGTCCGGCCTCGTGCAGGATGAGACGCTCGCCTTCCTGGACCGGCGTGCTTGACCCGGTGGCCGACTTCACGGAACCGGGCCAGCTGGCGTCGCCGCGGATCTGGAGCGCCTGCGTGCTGCCCTCCATCCGGATCACGGACCTGCGCCGGACCGGCTTCCGCACGGTCGCCGCGCTGCCGAGCTGCTCGAACGCGGCCGCGGCGTGGAGAGCAGCTGATGCGGGCCGCCAGCGGCAAGCTGATCCGCTGGGAGGTGGCCGAGGCCAACGTGGCCGCGCAACGGATAGGACAGCCGGGCCCGAAATGGGCGATGGGCGAACCCCTCGAGCAGGAGACCTTGCCCGCATCGACGGCGGCACCATCGAAACGGTGCGCGGCCCGGCCCAGCTCAATGATTGGCTCGAGTCCCTCGCTTGGAATGCGGCGGGAAGGTGTGACGAGTTGATCTATGAGGAGGGGGCGTCTGATGGCGTTGACGGCGTTGACCCCTGAACAGCGGGCGTACGCCTTGGCGAAAGCCGCGGAGGCCAGGCGCGTGCGTGGCGAGCTTCTCGCCGAGTTGCGGTCGGGGACGACGAGTTTCGCTGAGGTCTTGGCCGAGCCAACGAGCAGGGGATCGTGAGGAAGACCAGGGTGTCTCGGCTGTTGCGTGCACTGCCGCCCGAGCTGTCAACGGATGTGACAGTAACCCCGGTTCACCGGACGATTCCTGCTCGAGGACCAGCGGCACCGCCCACCTGCTGCCCCGACTGCTCCGGCTGCCCGACGGCAGCTCACGCACTCGTGGCCCGCTGTTCCTGTCCGAACGGCGCCCCGTCCCCGCGCGTCGCCCGGCTGCCGGCGACATCTGCCCGCACACCGGCCGCGCCCACCTCGGCTACGGCGCCGTCGGCCGCTCCTTCCCCACGGCCGGCACGTACCGGCTGCGCGCCCTCTGCAAAGCCCCCGACGGCTCCACCGTCACCTCACCCGAACACACACCATCGAAGTCGGCGCGCCACGCGACGAGGAGGACCAGCAGGCCGGCGACCTGCTGATGGGATCCCAGCAGGGCACTCGGGCCACTGCCACCGACCGGCTGCGCGGCGCCCTCCTGCACACCATGCAGCTGGAATCCCTCGACCGGCTCCCCGTCAAGGTCATCATCTAGCTGACCCGCCGGCTCGACATGCACCCGGCCGACCTCGGTGGCGGCTCGCTCAGCCAGGGCAGCGAGCTGCGCGTGCGGTCAACGCGGCCGGCTGGTGGGGTGTGCCGGTTGGGTGGCTGCCAGGCTGGCCAGGAGCTTGAGCCGCTCTTCGGAGGTGCTGCCCGGTTCGGCGGTGTAGATGGTGAGGCCGTACACCGTCCGGTTGGACATGGGCAGCTCGAGAGACTGGTAGGTCAGCTCCAGGTCGCCAACCTGAGGATGCCACAGCCGCTTGCTGCCGTCGTGGCGGATACGCACGTCGTGGACGGCCCACCGGCTGCGGAACTCGGTGCTGAGCGTGGACAGCTCACCGACGAGGTCGCGCAGGGCCCGGTCATGGGGCTCGCGTCCGGCCTCGGCGCGCAGCAGCGCGGCGCTGACGACGGCGGCCTCGTCCCAGTCGACGAAGAACTGCTGCGAGCCCGGGTCGAGGAAGACATAGCGGCCGATGTTGGCGCGGCCGTGTTGCGTGGTGGTGGGGCTGTCGAAGACCGGCGCGAGCAGGGCCCGGGCCAGCGCATTGCAGGCGACGATGTCCTGGCGGCCGTTGCGTACGAACGCCGCCGACATCGTCATGGAGTCCAGCAGCCACTGGACCCGCGGCGGGACCTGGACGTCCTTGCGGCGCGAGGGCGCGCGGCGGGCGGGCCGGGCGGCGTGGGCCAGGTCGAACAGGTAGGTGCGTTCGTCCTGGTCCAGGCGCAGGGCCTGGGCCACCGCGTCGAGCACCTCTTCGGACACGCCGCTGATGTGGCCCTTCTCCAGCCGGGTGTACCACTCGGTGCTCACACCGGCCAGCACCGCGACCTCCTCGCGACGCAGCCCGGGAACCCGGCGCCGGCCGCTGGTGGGCAGCCCGACCTGCTCCGGGGTGAGCTTGGCGCGCCGGGTGGCGAGGAAGTCCCGGATCTGGGCGCGGTGGTCGGGCCGGTGGTCCATGCCCTCCACGGTAGCCGCAGGTGGCGGCGGTAAGGGGGTTGAGCTTGTCCCCCCTATATACGCGCTCTGCCTCGCGTGCGGCCAGGCGGGTTGCCTGGGATCAGCACGTTGGACGCAACCCTGCACCACTAGAGAAGCAACCCTCTGAAACGGAGAACTCCTGATGCGTGCAACCTTGATGTACGGCGCCGGCGACGTCCGCGTCGAGCAGGTCCCCGACTCGGTCATCAAGCTGCCCACCGACGTGCTGGTCCGCGTCACCGCGTCCTGCATCTGCGGCAGCGACCTGTGGTCGTACGGCTCGATGAAGCCGGAGGACGACCCCGCCCGGATGGGGCACGAGTTCATCGGCATCGTCGAGGACACCGGCCCGGAGGTGACCACCCTCACGCGGGGCGACCTGGTCGTGGCGCCGTTCGCCATCTCCGCTGAACGCCCCGTTTCCGCTGTTCCAGCCCCCACCACAGCTGACGAGCCCTCCTCGGCGCTCAATCGGCGCTCCTTCATCGCGGTCAGTACGGCGGTCGGTGGTGCTGTCGTCGCGGGCGGCCGGATCGCAGGGACGTCTCTCACCGCCCCGCAGGAGGCGGCCGCCACGGAGGCGCCACTCAGTGGTCGCGTCTCGCTGATCGTCAACGGTGAACGGCATGCGCGATGATCGGCAACCGGACTTCGCTGCTGGACCTTCCGCGTGAACAGCTTGGGCGGCGGCACAAAAAGAGGGCTGCGACGCCGGGGCCTGTGGGGCGCGCAGTCGACGGCCGCCGGGTCAACGCGAGCCTGACGCCGGCAGTTCGGCGAGAGGGCACCGAGATCACCACCGTCGAGGGGCTCACCCCGGACGAGGACGACGACCTGCACCCGTTGCCGCAGGCGTTCATCGAGCAGGACGCCTTCCAATGCGGCTGTTGCACCCCGGGCCAGATCATGTCCGGCATCGGCTGCATCCGGGAAGGCCGCACCGACTCGCCGGAGGAGATCCGGGAGTGGATGAGCGGCAACATCTGCCGCCGTGGCTGCTACACCAAGATCGCCAGCGCGGTCGAGCAGGCCGCCGCCGGAAAGTGAGGTCCGGATGCATCCCTTCTCCTACACCAAGGCCGCCGATGTCGATGGCGCGCTCGACGGCGGCCGGCGGGGCGGCCGCTACATCGCCGGCAGCACCCTGATCGACCTGATGCGCGAGAACGTCGAGCGTCCCGGCGAGCTGATCGATATCAGTGCCCATCCGCTGCACGACATCACCGGTACCGCCACGGCGGCGTCGGAGCACTCGAACTCGATGAACGCCTCGGTCAGCGCGTCGGCGGTCTTGCAATCGACGGCGTTGCCCGCCTCCGGCCTGCTGATCGCTCCGGTGGCGACCGGCCCCTGGCGCTCCTCCCCTACGATCATGCGACCCTCCTCGGGATACGGCTGGACTCCTCCTCGGGGAGCGTGCGGAGCGTACGTCCATGCCCGGACGGGGCCAGCGCCGGGCGCGGAGACCGGATCAGCGCAGTTGCGCGGTGATGGAGGGGTCGCGGATCGCGGTGTCGCTGGCCAGCATCATGGCCTTCGACAGGATGACGGCCAGCACCTGGTCGCCCTCGAACGGGAGGAACACCTGCGCCCCGCTCCCGATCTTGGGCACGATGCACAGGTAGGCGTCGACCGGCGACATCAGGACGTTCCCAGAACCCAGGTGGATCTTGTACGAGCGCAGGTCACCCCGTACATGGAGGAACCGGTCGTCGAGGAAGCACCGGTCGGCGATGGTGAGGCGAGGCAGGAGGCGGGACAGCACGTCGTGGCGGGTGCGGGCGGTGGCCGAGAGCGGGCCGAAGCCGTAGGAGGTCCAGTAGTCGCGGGACGCGCCGCCCGGCCCGCCGTCCTGCCAGGTGGGGTCGGTGCCGACGCTGGCCACGCCGACGAACAGGTCGGCGTCGCGCATGATCTCGCTGAACACCAGCGGCGGGATCTCCGTGAGCGGCAGCGGCGGGGAGTGGCGGGGGTCGATGAAGCCGTCGTGATGCGTCTCGGCACCGGGCGGGTAGAAGCGCAGCTCGCCGGTGACGACGTGGAGGTAGGCGCCGGAGGGCGTCCAGTCTCCGTTCCGGTGGTCGGGGCCGCACCAGAACTCGGCGCGCACGCCCCAGCCGGGCAGGTCGCGGGTGGCGGGCGGGAAGGATCCGTCGACCGCCATGTGCAGGTCGTGGCGCCAGCCGCGGGCGAGGGCCAGCGCGTGGAGCTGGTGCTGGCGCAGCACGTGGCCGGCGAAGCGGGCGGAGTGGCCGCCCGCCGCCCGCTCGGCCTCGGTGAGCAGGTATACCTCGCGGTGCGCCTGCTTGAACGGCTGGGTGATCTCGTGCCGCTCCAGGCGGTGCCGCCAGCCCAGCACCTCGTCGGGGTCGCGGCCGATCGGGTGCCAGAGCCGGACGTCCGCGACGGGGGCCGGGCGGACCTGCGCGCCGTCGAGGTCGCGTAACGCGCCGCCGGCCCACAGGCACGGGACGCCGCCTACCAGCCAGATCAGCCGTCTGGCCAAGGTGCCGAGCAGCGGATGGTCGAGGTGACGGGCCCGCCAGGTGGCGAACGTCCAGGACCGCTGGGCGAGGAACATGCGGTCGAGGCGATCGCACTGGGCGGTGAGCATCTTGTTGACGTCCTTGACGACGCCCTTGAGGGCGGCGAGCTCCTCGGCATGTCCGGAGCGGACGCTCGCGGGCGGCGACTTGACCGTTCTGCCCCTGCCGTTGCGCCAGCTCAGGGCCGCCTTGCCGGCGGTCACGGTCAGCTCGGCGGTGGCGTCTGCGACGGTCCGGACGAGCCGGCCGACCTCGGTCAGACCGTAGCCGGGCACGCCGAGCTCCGCCACCTCATCGCGGGAGACGCCCAGCGCCCTGGCCTTGGCATCGAGGACGCCGCCCAGGACCTTCATCGTGGGCTTGTGCGTCACGGTGACCGCCAGCCGGGCCAGGTGCCCCAGGGCGTCGTCGCCGTCGAGGCGGGCCAGGGCGTGGATCGCGGAGGTGGCGGTCGGGGGGTGGCGCGGCCCGAGGTGGGGGACCTTGCGCAGGGCGGACTCGGCGAGCGCGGCCAGCATCCGGCTGGTGCCGGGCTGTGCGGGCAGGCAGCCGAGCAGCCAGATGAGCCCGCGCAGCGCGACCGCGTTGTGCGGATCGGTGTGGTGCTCGTAGCCGTCCATGGGCAGTGACCGAGGGCCGCCGACCAGGGCCAGCCAGCCGGTGAGGCGGGCCCTGGCCTCCTCCGCGCCGGCCTGGTCCATCAGGGTGCGCGCGGTGCGCGCCCACCTGGCGGACGGCTTGGAGCCCGACGCGGTCAGCGTGTGTTCGAGCAGGGCGGTCCACGTCTCGTCGAGCTCCTCGGACAGGATCCGGTCGGCCCAGGGCTCGCCCGGGTTGAGCAGGGGTGACCGTAGCAGCTCGACGAGCGGCGCCAGCACCACCTCGCGCCTCCACCCCACCAGGGCCACCCGCCGGACGCCCGCGACCTGCTCCGGAGTGAGGGTGTGGCCGGCGTCGAGCCGGCAACGCAGGATGAACGAGAGCCTGCCGTGGCAGTACGTCCATTGGCGGGCCGCTTCGTCGAGGAACGCCCCGGCCGCCTCGGGGGTCCAGGCGTCGGTGACGTCGTCGGTGATGATCGCGGCCGTGCCGGCGACGCGTTCGCCATCAGGACGGGACAGCAGGCGTGTGGCCACCTCCACGCGGAAGGCGGCCGGAGCCCGCGTGACCGCGTCCCTGAGCCGTTCACCTGGGCCGCCGTCGAACCAGAAGCCCATACCCAGGTCCTCGCGGTGGAGGGCGGCGATCCCGTCGGCCAGTTCCCCGGCGCGCCCCGCCTCGATCAGCGGCATCAGCGCGTCCACCCGCTCCATGCCCGGCGTCACAGTGGTCATGGAGGGCCAGTGTAGGGAGACGGGCCGACGGTTTCGATCACAAGGCGACGGCGCCCTCCAGCAGGGCGTCGTGGCCGGCGCGCGTCTGGTGCCCGTACAGACGCAGAGTGGCGTGGTCATTGACGCGATGCCAGTCGGCCGCTCGGTCACATGCCGGCGATGAGCTTGTCCACCCGCTCGTCGACGCTGCGGAACGGGTCCTTGCACAGGACGGTGCGCTGGGCCTGGTCGTTCAGCTTGAGGTGCACCCAGTCGACGGTGAAGTCGCGCCGCTTCTC
>NZ_JBFANM010000083.1:4215-48523 GCF_040674815.1 Nonomuraea sp. NPDC049709 | reverse complement strand
CACATATTCCGGGTGGTGTTTCACGCCGGGGGGGTGGGGCGGGCCCCCCCCCCCACCGCCGTGGCGTTCCTTTCGAGGCCGTCATTCCATGGTGGAGACGGCCTCCCTGCCCGGACCGCCGCCGCCCCCCGTGCCGATGGCCGTGGGCGGTGCGATCGGTCCCGCGGCCGACCTGCGGCTGCGCCGGCTGCGGCGCTCGAGCCAGTGCGCGAGGTAACCGAGTGCCAGGTTGATCAGCACGTAGAACATGGCCAGCACGATCGCGCTCGGGATGAGGTTGCCGTAGTTGACCGCGAACTGCTTCAGCCCGGCGTTCAGCAGGTCCTCGTACGCGATGATCCAGCCCAGCGCGGTGTCCTTGAGCAGCACGACCATCTGGCTGACGATCGCCGGCATCATCGCGGTCGTCGCCTGCGGCACCAGCACCAGGCGCATCACCCCGGACTTGCGCAGCCCGATGGAGTAGGCGGCCTCCGACTGGCCCTTCGGCACGGAGAGGATGCCGGCCCGGACGATCTCCGCGAGCACCGACCCGTTGTACAGGGTCAGGCCGATGACCACGGCCCAGAACGCGGGCACGCTCACCGTGTAACCGCTCAGCGTGGCCGGCCCCGCCTGCACGAAGAAGATCAGGATGAGCAGGGGGATCGCCCGGAAGAACTCCACGATCCCGCCGGAGACCACCCGGATCACCCGGTGGTCGGACAGCCGGCCCAGACCGAAGACCACGCCGAACACCAGCGCGAGCACCGCCGACACGAGCGCGGCCTGCAGGGTGCCGATCAGGCCGGGGATGATGAACCCGGTCCAGGTGTCGCCACGCAGGAACGGCTCCCACTTGGCGGCCTCCAGCTGGCCCTTCTCGCCCAGCGTGGTGATCACCAGGTAGGCGATGAGGAGCAGGACGACGACGGACAGCAGCGTCAGCGCGTTGTTACGCAGCCGCGCCCGCGGCCCGGGGGCGTCGAACAGGACACTCTGGCTCATCGCGCCACCGCCAGTCGCTTGGCCAGCCAGCCGAACAGGAAGCCGGTGGGCAGGGTCAGGACCATGTACCCGAAGGCGAAGCCCAGGAAGATGGGGATCGTGCCGCCGTAGTCGTCGAACATCTGCTTCATCTGGGCCGCCGCGTCGAGATAGCTGGCGACGATGACGATCGTGGTGTTCTTGGTGAGCGCGATCAGGATGCTGCCCAGCGGCGAGATGACCGACCTGAACGCCTGAGGGAGCACCACCAGCCGCAGCGACTGGATGAACGTGAGCCCGATCGCCCGGGCGGCCTCCGCCTGCCCCAGGGCGACGGTGTTGATGCCGGAGCGCAGCGCCTCGCACACGAACGTCGCGGTGTACGCCGACAGACCGGCCACCGCCCACCAGAAGTAGTTGGTGGTGGGGTCCTCGGAGAACGTGAGCTGCATCGTGTCGCTGAGCCCGAGCGCGCAGAGGATCAGCACGAGCGTCAGGGGCGTGTTGCGGACGACGTTGACGTACGCCGTGCCGGCCCAGCGCAGGACCGGGGTCGGCGCGACCCGCATCGCCACCAGGATCGTGCCGAGGACGAGCGCGATGATCGCGCTCATGACCGTCAGCCGGATCGTCGACCAGAACCCGATGAGGATCTTGTCGAATTCCTGTACCAACGGCGAGAAATCAAACAGGGCAGAAGTGTCCATGACGTTCCTCGTCAGGAGAGCTCGCCGATGAGCAGAACGCGCTCATCGGCGAGCGACCGGGTCTGAACGGGGATCAGGCGCAGCCCTCAGCCGGCGGCGCCGTGGTCTCCACCTTCAGGCCCGTCCCGGCGAAGTGCTTCTCCAGCAGCTTGGCGGCCGTGCCGTCGGTCCACATCCCTGCGACGATCTTGTTGATCTCGTTGCAGGTCTCGATGTCACCCTTCTTGATGCCGATGCCGTACTTCTCGTCGGTGAACGGCGCGCCGGCCACCTTCAGAGCGCTGCCCTCGCGCTTGGCGAAGCCGGCCAGGATGGTGTCGTCGGTCGTCACCACGTCGACGGCGTTGCTCTTGAGCTTGGCGATGCACTCGTCATAGCCACCCGCCGGCACCAGGGACGCCTCGACCTTGAGGCTCATCTTGTTGGTGCCCTCGGTGATGTTCTTCCACGAGTTGGAGCCGCTGACCTGGCAGACCTTCTTGCCCTTCAGCGTCTCGAGGCTCGTGATCGAGGCGTCGTCGGCCCGGATCAGCGAGTCCTGGTGCGCCAGGTAGTAGGGGCCGGCGAAGGTGACCTGCGGCTTGCGGGCGTCGGTGATCGAGTAGGTCGCGATGACCAGGTCGACCTGACCCTGCTTCAGGAAGCTCTCCCGGTTGGCGGAGCGGGCCTCCTTGAACTCGATCCCGCTCTCGGGTACGCCCATCTTGCCGGCGATGTATTTGGCGACGTCCACGTCGAAGCCCTCGACCGTGCCGTCGGGCTTCTTCAGGCCAAGACCGGGCTGGTCGTACTTGACGCCGACGACGAGCTTCTTCTCGTCCTTGGCCTTCTGCAAAACGGTGGTCGCCTCGCCGCCGCCGCAGGCGGTAAGGCCGGCGACCATGGCGCCGGCCGCGACGAGGGCTGCGCCCATGCGACGGATCTGCATCGTTACCTCGACTCTCTCAATGTGTCAGGATCTTAGAAAGGAAATCCTTGGCCCTGTCGGTCTGCGGTGAGCCGAAGAACGCCTCAGGATTGTTCTCCTCCACGATCTGGCCGTCGGCCATGAACACGACCCTGTTCGCGGCTCTGCGGGCGAAGCCCATCTCGTGTGTGACGACCATCATCGTCATGCCGTCCCGGGCCAGCCCGATCATGACGTCCAGGACTTCTTGCACCATCTCGGGGTCCAGCGCAGACGTCGGCTCGTCGAAAAGGATCATCTTCGGGTCCATGGCCAGCGCCCGGGCGATCGCCACGCGCTGCTGCTGGCCGCCGGAGAGCTGCGCGGGGTATTTCTGCGCCTGCGCCGCGATGCCGACGCGCTCCAGCAGCTCCATCGCCTGCTTCTCGGCGGCCTCACGTGCCTTGCCGCGGACCTTGATGGGCCCAAGCGTGACATTTCCGAGGATCGTCTTGTGCGCGAACAGATTGAATGACTGGAACACCATACCGACGTCAGAGCGGAGCCTGGCCAGCGCCTTACCCTCGTCCGGCAGCTCCTGCCCGTCAAATATGATCTTCCCGTCGTTGATCGTCTCCAGTCGGTTGATCGTGCGGCACAACGTGGACTTGCCCCCGCCCGAGGGACCGATGACGACCAGAACCTCGCCACGAGAGACGGTCAAGTTGATGTTCTTCAGGACATGTAGCGCCCCGAAGTGCTTGTTGACGTTCTCCAACTGGACCAGTGGAGTGACGTCGCCGTTCTCCGTCATGGAGTAAAACGGTAGAGGGCATTAGAGCGCTGGTCACTAACCGAGCGGTACCGATCCGATCACATCATGCCGTCAAGCTGGCCTTTTAGATCGGTACGGGCCGCCGCAAGCCGGACAACGACTACTCTTGAACGTGCCATGACTGTGACCCAGGAGGGCGCCCGCACGTACGAAGTGCGCACATACGGGTGCCAGATGAACGTCCATGACTCCGAGCGGCTGTCAGGCCTGCTGGAGGACGCCGGCTACGTGGCCGCTCGCGACGGTGAGACGGCCGACGTGGTGGTGTTCAACACGTGCGCCGTGCGGGAGAACGCCGACAACCGCCTCTACGGCAACCTCGGCCACCTCAGGCCGGCCAAGGTGAGCAACCCGCGCATGCAGATCGCCGTCGGGGGCTGCCTGGCGCAGAAGGACCAGGGCGAGATCGTCCGCAAGGCGCCCTGGGTCGACGTGGTGTTCGGCACCCACAACATCGGCTCGCTGCCGGTGCTGCTGGAGCGGGCCCGCATCGAGGGCGAGGCGCAGGTCGAGCTGAAGGAGTCGCTCGAGGTCTTCCCCTCGACGCTGCCCACCAAGCGCGAGTCCGCCTACGCCGCCTGGGTCGCCATCTCCGTCGGCTGCAACAACACGTGCACGTTCTGCATCGTGCCGTCGCTGCGCGGCAAGGAGAAGGACCGCCGCCCCGGCGACGTCCTCGCCGAGGTCCGGACGCTGGTGGACCAGGGCGTGCTGGAGGTCACGCTGCTGGGGCAGAACGTCAACACGTACGGCGTGGAGTTCGGCGACCGGCTCGCCTTCGGCAAGCTGCTGCGCTCCTGCGGCACCATCGAGGGGCTGGAGCGGGTCCGCTTCACCTCGCCGCACCCGGCGGCCTTCACCGACGACGTGATCGCCGCCATGGCCGAGACGCCCAATGTCATGCACCAGCTGCACATGCCGCTGCAGTCGGGCTCGGACCGGGTGCTGCGGGCGATGCGGCGCTCCTACCGGGCGGAGCGCTATCTGGGCATCATCGAGCGGGTGCGCGCCGCCATGCCGGACGCCGCGATCTCGACCGACATCATCGTCGGCTTCCCCGGCGAGACCGAGGAGGACTTCCAGGGCACGCTGGAGGTCGTCCGGCAGAGCCGCTTCGCCAACGCCTTCACCTTCCAATACTCCATCCGCCCCGGCACCCCCGCGGCCACCATGGAGGACCAGGTGCCCAAGGAGGTCGTGCAGGAGCGCTACGAGCGGCTGGTCGCCCTGCAGGAGGAGATCTCCTGGGAGGAGAACAAGAAGCAGGTGGGCCGGACGCTCGAGGTCCTGGTGGCCGAGGGCGAGGGGCGCAAGGACGAGGCGACGCACCGGCTGTCCGGGCGCGCGGCCGACAACCGGCTGGTGCACTTCGCCGTGGGGTCCGAGACGCCGCGGCCCGGTGACATGGTGACGGTCGAGGTGACCTACGCGGCGCCGCACCACCTGGTGGCGGACAGCGCTGTGCTGGGGGTCCGGCGCACGCGGGCCGGTGACGCCTGGGAGTCCCGCCAGGGCGGGGCCGCGAACGCCGGTGCCGGCGTGCTGCTGGGCATGCCGACCATCGGGCGCCCCGCGCCCGCGCCCGCGGCCACGGGGGCGTGCTCGGCGCACTGAGCGAGTCGTTCGCGGAGAAGGGCGGTGCCACCGGCGCCGCCCTTCTTCCGTCCGTACGGGGTCACCGGGTGAGGCCGCCCAGGATGTCGTAGCAGGGCTGTCGGCGGAAGTCGTGGAACGTGGCGCACGGGTCGGGCATCCCGCGCCCCCGCGACGACGGCGGCGGATCGGCGGGCCGTTCCAGGGCAGGCGCCTCGGGGGGTGCCTGCGGGGCCGGCGAGCCCTGCGGCCGCGGACGGGCCGGCCGGTCCTGGGGCGGCGCCAGGGGTCTCTCCGGCCGCCGGTCCCGGCGGGGCACCTCGACGGCCGGGAACGGCGACACCGGCGGGCCCGCGCTCACCGACGGGAGGACGGTCACCGGCGGGACCCCGGTCACGGACGGGAGGGCGGAGATCGGCGGGACGGCGGAGATGGGCGGGACGCCGGGGATGGGCGGGACGCCGGGGATCGGCGCGTGCCACGGCGGGACGGGCTCGATCCAGGGCGGTGACAGCGGGCCGAGCATGACGTCGGCAGGCTGGGGCGACGCGAATTGGAGCGATCCATCGGAAGGCGTCGAAGAGAGCAGAACCGCGGTCGCTGTTTGTGGCGCGTTCGACGCCCAGAGTAGCGATGATCTTGAGGAAAGCGGAGTTTCCTGATCAAATTCGGGTGGTCTTTGCGGTGATGGTTCGTGGCTGTTGGTGAATGCCAGGAATATTCCCAGCGTCGCGGTGACGAGTACCCCGACGGCTCCGGCCACGGGTGCCAGGCGGGCGCGGCTACCTGGGCAAATGGATCTAAGGGGGGACAAGTCGTGATTCCTTTGTGATTGGTGTGCGAGCATTCAGCTGTTGCGGCTAGTGTGGTCCATCACCCGCGGAAGCCGGCGAGCTTTCCCCGATACGACCGCAGGGAGCTGCACCACCATGCATGATCCGATCGAGGCGGATCGCCAGGAGATCCTTACCGGGCCCGGAGACATCCACCCGGCTTCGAGAAACAGACCTCCGAGAAAAAGGGCGAAGAGCAACCAGAAGACCATCCTCATCGCCGCCTCGGCGCTGGTCGCCGTGCTCGCGGCGGGCGGCACCGGCTATCTGCTGGCGTCGGACTCCGGCCAGGCCGCCCAGCAGAGCGGCGGCCGCCCCGCCCCCTCGCAGAGCGTCGCGGGCGAGGACCTCGGCGGCGACGACGCCACCATGGGCGACGTCACCACCGACTCCCCTGAGGACGGCCTGCCCACCGACGCCCCCGACGACGGCAGCATGGGCGACGTGGCCGACCCCGGCAACGGCGTCAGCGAGCCGGTCGACCAGGGTTCGACGGGCAGTGACTCCTCCGACGGCACCACGAGGACCGGCACCGGCAAGAAGCCGGCGACGACGTCGCCCACCAAGTCGCCGCAGTCCGCGGGCGACGCCCCCGTCGACACCCCGGCGGACGGGCCGGCGGGCGAGGTCAGCGGCCAGTGCTCGAAGAGCGGCTGCTGAACCCCGGGAAGTGGCTTGCCGCTAATGGGTCGTACTGGACCTTCGGCGGGAGCCACTCCGTTCCGTAGGGTCGGGGCATGATGACCGACAGACTTTCCGACGGGGCCTCCGAGCTGCGGGCGTTGCACGTCCCGGGTGCCCCGCTGATCCTGCCCAACGTCTGGGACGCCGCCTCCGCCCGTGCCGTGCAGGAGGCCGGGTTCCCGGCCGTCGCCACCGGCAGCGCCGCCGTCGCCCGCGTGCTGGGGTACCCCGACGGCGAGGGCACGCCGGTCGGCGAGATGATGGCGGCCGTCGCCCGCGTGGTCAGGGCCGTCGACGTGCCCGTCACCGCCGACGTCGAGCGCGGCTACGGGCTCAAGCCCGCCGAGCTGGTCGAGCGCCTGGCCGCGACCGGGGCGGTGGGCTGCAACCTGGAGGACTCCGTGCCCGGCCGGGGCGAGCTGGTGGACCCCGGGGAGCAGGCGGACTTCCTGGCCGAGGTGCGGGCCGCCGCGGGGGACGCGCTGGTGATCAACGCCAGGGTCGACGTCTACCTGCACGGCCGTGCCATCCGCCAGGAGGCCCTTGAACGCGGGCGGCGCTACCTGGAGGCGGGAGCCGACTGCGTGTACCCCATCCTGCTGGCGGACGAGGACGAGATCCGGGCCCTGGCCGGCGAGCTGGGCGGGCCGGTCAACATCCTGTTCCGGCCGGGCGCCCCGGACCTGGGCAGGCTGGCCGAGCTCGGGGTGGCCAGGATCAGCTTCGGGGGAGGGCTGCACCAGGCGGCCCACGCCTACGCCGAGGGCCTGTTCGCGAAGGTCCGGGAAGGTCGTACCCCGTACTGACCTGGGCGGCGTCGGCCCCGTACGCTTGCGCTCGTGCTTGTCGCCGCGGCCGTCTGCCCGCCAACCCCGCTGGTCCTGCTGGAGATGCCCGACCTGCGCTCCGCCTGCCGGACCGCGATCGCCGCGCTGCGCGAGGCACGTCCCGACGCGCTGATCGTGGTGGGCGGCGCGGACGCCACCGGTGCGTACGCCGGCGGCGCGGCAGGCACCCTGCGCCCCTGGGGCCTGGACCTCACCGCGGGCACCGGCGAGCCAGTCCTCCCGCTCTCGCTGACCGTCGCCCGCCTGCTCATGGGCGAGCCCGCCCCGGACGGCTTCCGGTCCGTGGCCTTCGACGCCGCCGCCGGGGAGTGCCGCGAGCTGGGGGAGCAACTGGCGGGAGCCGGGGAGCGGGTGGCGCTGCTGGTCATGGCCGACGGCTCGGCCTGCCTCGGCCCGCGGGCCCCGGGCAGGTACGACGAAACGGCCGGGCCGTACAACGACGGGATAGCCAAGGCGATCGCCGCCGGCGACGCGAGCGCCCTCGCGGCCCTCGACCCCGGGCAGGCCGACAGGCTGTGGGTGAGCGGCCGGGCGGCGCTGCAGGTGCTGGCGGGCGCGGCCGGCACCCGGGCCTTCGACGGCCGCCTGCTGATGGCCGCCGCCCCTTACGGGGTGGGCTATTTCGCCGGGTTGTGGGCGGGCTGACGCTTCGGCACCGGGATCCGCATCAGGTCGCGGGCCAGCACCACCTCGCCCTCGAAGCTGCGGCGCACCTCCTGGATGAAGGCCGGCTCGTCGTCGAACCCGTACCGCTCGGAGAAGTGCGTGAGCACCAGCCGGCGCACCCCCGCGTCCGCCGCCACCAGCCCCGCCTCGAACGCCGTCAGATGCCCGTACTCCTTGGCCAGCGTGCTCTCACCCGACAGGAACGTGGCCTCGATCACCAGCAGGTCCACCCCGGAGGCCAGCTCGAAGACGGTGTCGCAGAGCCGGGTGTCCATCACGAACGCCATGCTCTGCCCCGGTTTCGGCACGCTGCACTCGTCGAGGGTGACGCCGCGCACGGAGCCGGTGCGCTGGAGTTCGCCGACCTCCGGGCCTCGGATGCCGCGGGCGGCCAGTCTCTCGGGGAGCATGCGGCGGCCGGCCGGCTCCTGGACGCGGTAGCCGTACGACTCGACGGGGTGGGACAGGCGGCGCGCGATGAGCGGGCCGACGCCGGCCAGGTCGCCGGAGACGGGGTGCTCGGAGATGACCGACGTGTCGGCGAACGCGGCGGCGTGGCGGAGCCGGCGCCAGTACACCTCGCCGGAGCGGGGGAAGACCGCGCGCACCGGATGGCGGACCCTGTCGCGGGCGATGCGCTGCACGACCCCCGGCACGCCCAGGCAGTGGTCGCCGTGGAAGTGCGTCAGGCACAGCCAGTGGACGTCGTGCGCGCTCAGCCCGGCGTGCACCATCTGCCGCTGCGTGCCCTCGCCGGGGTCGAAGAGGAAGCCTTGACCGTCCCAGCGCAGGAGGTAGCCGTTGTGGTTACGGTGTCGGGTAGGAACCGCGCTGGAGGTGCCCAGCACCACGAGCTCACGTGAGGACACGATGACCACGGTCTCTTTCGCCGAGGTGCCCACGCCGGTGGGCACGTTCGTGCTGGCTGTCACCGAGATCGGGCTCGTCGCGTCGGGCTGGGGGTCCCGCGCCCGGCTGGCCGGCGGGCTCGACCTGGCTGAGGTTCATGATGCGGATCGTACGGCCTTCGCGGTCGCCGAGCTGAACGCTTATTTCGCCGGGGAGCTGAAGAGGTTCGAGACACCGATCGACTGGCGGCTCATGTCCGGCTCCCGGCTGCGGGTGCTGAGGGCCCTGCACGGAGTGCCGTACGGCAAGGCGGTCACCTACGGTGAGCTGGCCACGCTCAGCGGCTCCGGCGTGCCCGCCCGCGGCATCGGCTCGATCATGGGCTCCAACCCGATCCCGATCTTCGTGCCCTGCCACCGCGTGATCGCGGGCAACGGGCTGGGCGGGTTCAGCGGCGGCGAGGGCGTGGAGACCAAGCGCCGGCTGCTGACCCACGAGGGATACCTGCAACCGACTCTGCTCGATCTCTAGCAAACTGGTCGTGTGCGCCAGCAGCCAGTCATCGCCGTCGTGGGCCCCACCGCGGCAGGAAAGTCCGATCTCGCCGTGGACCTCGCCCTCCGGCTGGGGGGTGAGTGCGTCAACGCCGACTCCATGCAGCTCTACCGCGGCATGGACATCGGCACGGCCAAGCTGACCCCCGCCGAGCGGCGCGGGGTCCCCCACCACCTGCTGGACATCTGGGACGTCACGGTCACGGCCAGCGTGGCCGAATACCAGAAGCTGGCCAGGGCCGTCATCGACGCCGTCGAGGTGCCCGTGCTGGTCGGCGGCAGCGGCCTCTACGTGCGGGCGGCCATCGACGAGCTGGAGTTCCCCGGCACGGAGCCGGAGATCAGGGCCCGGCTGGAGGCCGAGCTGGCCGAGCGCGGCCCGGCCCCCCTCTACGAGCGGCTGCGCGAGAGCGACCCCGCCGCCGCCGCGGCCATCCTGCCGAGCAACGGCCGCCGCATCGTGCGCGCCCTGGAGGTGATCGAGCTCTCGGGGCGCCCGTTCTCGGCCACCATGCCGTCCTACGACGCCGTCTACCCGAGCGTCCAGATCGGCATCGAGGTGCCCAGGCCGGTGCTGGACGAGCGGATCGAGGTCAGGGTCGAGCGCATGTGGGAGGCGGGCCTGGTGGCGGAGGTGCGCGCGCTGCTCGGGCAGGGGCTGGCCGAGGGGCGTACGGCCGGCCGCGCCCTCGGGTACGCCCAGATCATCCGCTTCCTGTCGGGCGAGTGGAGCGAGGAGCAGGCCAAGGCCGAGACCGTCAGGCTGACCAGGCGCTTCGCCCGCCGGCAGGAGTCGTGGTTCCGCCGGGATCCGCGGGTGTGCTGGTTGCCGTACGACGATCCGGAGCTGCTTGACCGATCCCTGGCGCTGATTGCCGCACACCCGTACGCATAAACTCCTACAATGCGCTTTCTCAAGGGGCACGGCACCGAGAACGACTTCGTCATCCTGCCTGATCCGGACGGCGAGGTCGACGTCACGGCCGCGCTCGTCGCCAAGATCTGCGACAGGAGAGCCGGCATCGGTGCCGACGGCGTGCTCCGGGTGGTCCGTACGAAGCAGAGCCACGAGGTGGCCGATCAGGCGTCCGCCGCCGAGTGGTTCATGGACTACCGCAACTCCGACGGCAGCATGGCCGAGATGTGCGGCAACGGCGTGCGCGTGTTCGCCCGCTACCTGATCGACGCCGGTCTCGTGCACGCCACGGAGTTCGGGGTGGCGACCAGGGGCGGCCTGCGCAAGGTCCGCGCCGAGCCGAACGGCGACATCACGGTGGACATGGGCAAGCCCGTGATCCGCGGCGAGAGCGTGGCCAGCGTGGGCGGCCACGAATACACCGGGATCCACGTCGACATGGGCAACCCCCACCTGGCCTGCGCCATCGGTGACCCCGTCCTCCAGCTCGACCTCGACCACCAGCCGGGCTTCGACACCGGGGTCTTCCCGGCGGGGGTGAATGTCGAGCTGTTCAACCCGGTCGGCGTCAGCCGGGCCGTCATGCGCGTCTACGAGCGCGGCTCCGGCGAGACCCGCGCCTGCGGCACCGGCGCGGTCGCCACCGCCGTCGCCGCCGCGCAGCTGTCGGGCGACACCACCGGCACGTGGACGGTCGAGGTGCTGGGCGGCACGCTGACCGTCATCCTCGACGAGGACACGAGCTACCTGTCCGGCCCCGCGGTCATCATCGCCAGCGGCGAACTGATGCTTGCAGAATGATGTTCTAATAGGGGATGCTGGGTTCACTTCACGAACTGAGAGGTGGACATGGCGGACCCACGCACCACCGCTGCACAGGTCAAGGCGCCTATCGGCCAGTTCGGCGGCGGATTCATGATCTCCAGAGAGGCCAAGGCCGTCTGCGAGGAGCACGGGCTCGGCGCCCGCGAGTTCTACTTCAGGGGTCGCTGCGGCGTCCTCGGCGAGTGCGACGCCGACGTGGTCACCTCGGTCGTCGTCTTCTTCCCTCCCGCACACGTCGAGGAGAGCTGGAACGGCGGCCGCAAGCTCGCGGTCGACCGGGCCGTCGAGCTCTACGCCGAGGTGTGCCAGGCATGGGGGCGGCGCAAGCTGGGCGGCTACGACGGCTGCGCCAGGATCGCCGAGCTGCTGCAGCCGGTCGTCGATCGGGCCTCGTCGGTCGGGGCGCCGCTGTTCGCGGGGTGGCGGGCGGTGCCGCTGGCTCCCGACCCGCCCGCCAGGGCCGTGCAGCTCATGCACGTCGTACGCGAGCTGCGCGGCGGCCTGCACGCCAACGCCGTGCTCGCGGCGGGGCTGCGGCCGCTGGAGGCGACGCTGGCGACGGAGCACGACGCGACCCCGTTCGGGCAGACGACCGGCGAGCTGATCGCCAAGTTCTTCACCTGGCCCGAGCCGTACGACAAGCCCGGCCCGGACGTCGTGGCCCGGCGCGCGGCCGTCGAGGAGACCACGGACGACCTCATGGCCGACGTGTTTTCGGTCCTGACCGACAGTGAATCGGACGAGCTGATCGAGCTTCTGCGTTTTGGGCACGGTCATTGACCTGGCAGACTGACTGCCCATGGACGTGGACATCTGGGCCTGGGTCGGCGAAACCCAGCAGCAGCTTTCCGAGGCGGGCAACGTTGGCCTCGCCATGGCGCTGGGAGACCTCCCTGCACAGGCCTATGAGGGCCGTTATCCCCAGCTCGACGTCATGGCCCCGGCCATCGCGCAGCAGGCGGAGACCCTGGAGCTGCCGTGGCTCGAGTTCTACGCCCGCTACTGGCACCTGATGGGCCGCATCGGCGACCGCGCCCAGGGCGCGGTCGCCATCGACGACGCGCAGCAACTTCTGGCGTTCGCCCAGCGCGAAGACGTGCGCGAGTGCCCCGCCACCCCGGCCGCCGTCGAGGCGCTGGCCGTCGTGTGGGCCAACGCCGACGGGCCCGGCCACGCCACCGAGCGCCTGGAGACGCTCGGCGCCTACATCGAGGCCACCACCCCGGAGAAGCCGGCCTTCGCCGGGCTCGTCACCCAATACGTCGCCGCCCTCATCGACGCCGGCAAGCCGGGCGAGGCGGTGACCTACGCCGAGTCCGCCGTCGAGCGGCTGCGGGTGGCCGGCCGCGAGGCGAGCTGGGAGCTCGGCGCCGAGAGCGCCCGCGCGCTGCTGGCCGTCGGCCGCACCGACGACGCGCTCAACGCGCTGCAGGCCGCGGCCGGGTTCCAGGCCGACGACCCGGTGGCCAAGGAGCACCGCGACGGCGTCCGGCGGGCCCTCATCCTGGCCACGCTCGGCCGCACCGCCGAGGCCGTGGACGCGCTGCCCGACCTCGACGTGGTGGGCGAGCACCCGCGGGTGTGGGTCGAGTGGGCGCAGGCCGTCAACAAGCTGGCCGGCTCCTCCCAGATCACCAACACCTGGCAGCTCGGCCGCGTCCTGCGCCAGTGGATGGACTACTTCGGCATGATGGGCGGCTACCGCGCCCGCGTCGAGCTCGCGCTGGTCGCGGGCGACCTGGCGATCGCCAGGCAGGGCGTGTGGCAGGCCAGGCTGCTGGCCGACGTGGCCGAGTCCGGCGCCGCCGAGCTGCGCGAGACCGGCGACCTGAGCGAGCGCATCGCCGCGCTGCGCGCCGCCGCCGAGACCACCGTCGAGCCCGAGGCGCCCGGCGCGCCGGAGGAGCGGGTGGGCCTCTTCGACGCCGCCGACGGCTTCAACGCCGACCCGGAGAAGTGGGTCGGCTGGCTGGCCCCGCTGTCCGGCCAGGACCTCGAGGCCACCCGCCGCCACACCACCACGATGGGCTTCCTCGGCTACCCGGCCACCGGCGCCGACATCTACTGGAAGCTGCTGGTCGACTCCGGCGACATCGCCACCGCCGACCCCGACGACGTGGCCTACCTGACCACGCTCCTCGTCGAGGCCCGCCAGGACGAGCGGCTGGAGCAGATGGCCGCGATGCTGCCGCACGCCGCCCAATACCTCACGCTGGCCAGGCTGCACAGCGCCCGCGAGCGCTGGCAGGAGACGCTCGACGCCGCCGAGCACGCCGTCGCGGCCGGGGCCGGGCTCGACGCCCGCCGCCTGCTGTCCGGCGCCGCCCAGCAGCTCGACCACAACGCCAGGGCCGCCGAGGTGCTCCTCGAAGTGATCGACGACCTGGTCGAGGAGGACGTCTGGCGCATGATCGTCATGGCGACCTCGGCCGAGGACTGGGAGACCGTGCGCAAGGGCGCGGCCAAGATCGGCATGCCGATCAAGTCCAAGGAGGGCCCGATCGAGGAGGAGATGGGCCTCATCAGACTCATCCTGCCCGCGCCCGACGGCGGCCAGCGCCAGGTCCTGTCCATCCGCACCGGCCCCGCCACCGCCAGGCTGGCCCTGCCGCAGCCGCGCGGGATGGACTACAACGCCGGTGACCTGGTCGTGTTCGACCCGCAGCTGCTGGAGCCGGTCCCCGACGACCCGCAGGAGCAGCAGAACTTCGTGCCGCCCTTCGCCGCGGTGCGCATCCTGCGGCCGGGCGGCTACACCAGCTACTTCTTCGACGGCGCCGCGCCGAGCGAGGAGGACTGGGCGGAGTTCACCGAGGTCATGGCCGAGCGCGGCTGGCCGATGTGGGTCTACAGCGACGAGAACTACCAGGTGACCCACCCGACCAGCGGCGAGCCGCTGCCGGGCGTGTTCGGCTGGGTCGCGGTGCCGCCCAACGTGGCGCCCTCCGAGGTCGACGCGCTGCTCGACGACGCCACCGAGCGGTGGGTGCACCCGCTGGCCTGGCTCGACCTGGCCCGCGAGATCGACGTCGAGGTCGAGCGGCACGAGCGGATCGTCAAGGAATACGGCCTGTAACGAGTCGCCGCCGGGCTTCGGCCTCCGGCGACGTGGTGCCGGGCTCCGGTCCCTGTGACGGGGTCTGGCGAGGTGCTGGGCTTCGGTCTCGACCGGGAGGTTTGACGTGCTGGAGCGGTTCCGGCTCGACGGGAAGGTGGCCATCGTCACCGGGGCCTCCGCGGGGCTGGGCGTGGCCTTCGCGCGGGGCCTGGCCGAGGCGGGCGCCGACGTGGTGATCGGCGCCCGGCGCAAGGAGCGGCTGGAGGAGACACGGCGGCTGGTCGAGGAGACCGGCCGCCGGTGCCTGGCCGTGCCCGCCGACGTGGCGCGGCCCGAGGACTGCGACGCGCTGGTGGCCGCGGCCGTCGAGACCATGGGCGGGGTCGACGTGCTGATCAACAACGCGGGGGTCGGCACGGCCGTGCCCGCGCTGCGCGAGACGCCCGAGGAGTTCCCGGCAGGTCATCGACATCAACCTGCACGGCACCTACTGGATGGCCCAGGCGTGCGCGCGGGTGATGCGGCCCGGCTCGTCCATCGTGAACATCGGCAGCGTGCTCGCCGAGACCACCGCCGGGCTGCCGCAGGCCGCCTACACCGCGTCCAAGGCGGCCGTCGTCGGGCTGACCCGCGACCTGGCCCAGCAGTGGACCGGGCGGCGGGGGATCAGGGTCAACTGCCTGGAGCCCGGGTTCTTCGCCTCGGAGATGACCGAGCAGTACAAAACCGGCTATCTCCAGCAGGTCGTGGAGTCGCGGGTGGTCATGAAGCGCGCCGGTGACCCGGCCGAGCTGGTGGCCGCCGCCGTGTTCCTGGCGAGCGACGCGTCCTCGTACGTCACCGGGGTGACGCTCCCGGTGGACGGCGGGCTTTTGCTCACCTGAGGCCCGTTTCCCTCCTGCCGTACTTCGGCGGGTGTCCCTTTGGGCAGGGAGGAAGGCGGTCCGTGGCGGCTGAGTGGAAGCCGCGGTTCGGCAGGCGGGTCGTGCCGGCTGGGAGGTGAGGTTCGGCGGGTGAGTCGTGCCCGGGCGGGGTGTGGTCGGGCGAGCGGGTCGAGCCGGGCAGGATGTGCGGGGTCGGCGGGTGGCTCGGGCTGAGGCGGTTGTGGTCAGGTGAGAAGCGGGTGTGGTCAGGTGAGAAGGTCGTGCTGGGCGGCGAGGAAGCCGGCGTGGAAGCGGGTCCGGGCGCCCAGGCGCTCGCAGAGCACCTGCACGCGGCGCTGCACCGTACGCGGGCTGAGGCCGAGTTGCCTGGCGATGGCGTCGTCCTTCATGCCGGCCGCGAGCAGTGCCAGCACCTCCGTGTCGGGGGCCTGCGGCCACGCCTCGGGCTCCAGGGCGTCGGCCGACAGGCGCAGCGGCACCGCGGCCCGCCACAGCGTCTCGAACAGCCCCACCAGCGCGTCGAGCAGCGCGGACGGGTGCACCACGAGCGCGCTCTCCACGGCCCGGTCCTCGTCGGAGACCAGCGGCAGGATGGCGGTGCGGGCGTCGGCGATGGCCAGCTTGACCGGCACCTGCCCGAGCCTGGCCTGCTCGCCGTCGGCGATGGCGCGGCGGGTGTGGGCCAGCATGCCGGGGTGCTCGAAGGCCAGCGGGCTGTAGATGCCACGGGTCGGCGCTCCCTGGCGGGCCGCGCGCTGCCGGTTCTCCTGGTCGTCGCTGATGTCCACCGCGTATGGCGGATGGACCAGCACCAGCATCTCCCGCGTCGCGTTGCGTTCGAGCTGGAGGTAGCGCCGGGCCACGGCGTCGCGGCCGGTCACCACCTCCAGCACCTCCTCCGGATGCGGCCCGCTGCGCTCGGCGACCTCCGTGGCCAGCAGCGCGGCGGCGGCCCGGCTGTGCGTGAGCTCCTCCTGGCGGCGCGCGACGAGGATGTCGATGGCGACGTTCGGGGGCGTGGCGACCAGCCGCAGCGGCCGGCCCGCCACCCGGGAGATCAGGCCCAGGTCCTCCAGCCGGGGCAGCATGCGGCGGATCGCGGCGGCGGACGAGCCGGTTTCGGCGGCGAGCTCGCTCAGCGTCGCCGGGCCGTGCCGGAGCAGGGCCCGGTAGGAGGTCTCCTCGGCGACGGTGACGCCGAGTCCCTCAAGTAAGCGCCGCTGCGCCATGTCGCCTCTTCCTGACGTGCCATGATCCGAAATAAGAGTATGGGGGCCACCTCCGGCGGTGAAGGGGCCCTTGTTCCCGGAAGCACGGGGATCTATGTTCGTTGCGTAGTCCGGTACGTGTTGCGCATTATGGAACAACCGGAGGCGTCATGAGTCGGCCCCGATTGGTGATCGTGGGGGCGGGGATCGTGGGCTGTGCCCTCGCCGACGAGCTCACCGAGCGGGGGTGGACGGACGTCACGGTCGTCGACCAGGGACCGCTCTTCGCGGCGGGCGGGTCCAGCTCGCACGCTCCCGGCCTGGTCTTCCAGACGAACCCGTCGAAGACGATGACCGAGTTCGCCGCCTACACCGTGCGCAAGTACACCGCTCTCGGCGAGCGCTGCTTCCGCCAGGTCGGCGGCCTGGAGGTGGCCACCACCCCCGAACGCTGGACCGACCTGCACCGCAAGCAGGGCTGGGCCGAGTCGTGGGGGGTCGAGGCGCGCCTGCTCGACACCGCTGGATGTGCCGAGCTGTGGCCGCTGCTCGACCGGGACAAGGTGCTCGGCGGTTTCCACGTGCCCAGCGACGGGCTGGCGACGGCGGTCGCCTGCGGTGAGGCGCAGGCGGCGCGGGCCACCGAGCGCGGCGCCAGGTTCCTGGCGGGGCACACGGTGGTCGGCATCGAGGCGCGGGGCGGCCGGGTCACCGGGGTCGCGGTGGTGACCTCGGGGGAGTACCGGACGATCCCGGCCGACGTGGTGGTGTGCGCGGCCGGGTTCTGGGGGCCCTCGATCGGGCGGATGGCCGGACTGACCGTGCCCCTGTTGCCCCTGGCCCACCAGTACGCCAGGTCCGGTCCGCTGGCCGCGAAGGGGGAGGGCCCGATCCTTCGCCACCAGGACCGTGACCTGTACTTCCGCTGGCACGGCGACCGCGTCGGCATCGGCTCGTACGCGCACCGTCCCATGCCGGTCACCCAGGACGAGATCGGCCCGAAGTCCACCACGATGCCGTCGGTGCAGGCGTTCACCGAGGAGGACTTCGACCCCTCCTGGCGGGACGCGGTCGAGCTGCTGCCCGCGCTGGCCGAGTCCAAGTACGAGGACGGCATCAACGGTATTTTCTCCTTCACCCCCGACGGATTCCCGTTGATCGGGGAGGCGCCGCAGCTGGACGGGTTCTGGCTGGCCGAGGCCGTGTGGGTGACGCACTCGGCCGGGGTCGCGCGGGCGCTGGCCGAGGTGCTGGTGACCGGACGCTCCGAGATCGACCTGCACGAGTGCGAGCTCAACCGGTTCGAGCAGGCGCAGCTCTCGCCCGCGTTCATCGAGGAGCGGGGCAAGCAGAACTTCGTCGAGGTCTACGACGTCATCCACCCGCTGCAGCCGATGGAGTCGCCGCGGCCGCTGCGTACCAGCCCGTTCCACCCGCGGCAGCGGGAGCTCGGGGCGTACTTCCTGGAGGCGGCCGGGTGGGAGCGGCCGCACTGGTTCGAGGCGAACGTGCCGCTGCTGGAGCAGCTCGTACGCCGCCGCAGGGACGAGTTCGCCGACGTGCCGGAGGAGGCGAAGGGCATGGCCGCGGAGCCGTTCCTGGGCGTCTCCCAGCGGGGCGAGTGGGCGAGCCGGCACTGGTCGCCGATCGCCGCCGCCGAGGCGCACGCCACCAGGGAGGGGGTCGCGCTCTACGACATGACCCCGCTCAAGCGCATCGAGGTCAGCGGCCCCGGCTCGGCGGCGTTCCTGCAGCGGATGACCACGAACAACGTGGACAGGAAGCCCGGCTCGGTCACCTACACGCTGCTGCTGGATGCGAAGGGCGGCATCCGGTCCGACCTCACGGTCGCTCGGCTGGCCGAGGACCGCTTCCAGATCGGCGCGAACGGCAACCTCGACCTCGACTGGCTGACCCGGCACGCGCCGGGCGGGGTGCGCGTGCACGACCTCACCCCGGGGACCTGCTGCGTCGGCGTGTGGGGGCCGCGGGCCAGGGAGCTGGTGCAGGGCCTGACCGACATGGACCTGTCGCACGAGAGCTTCCGCTACTTCGGCTGCAAGAGCGGATATGTCGGGCACGTTCCGGTGCTGGCCCTGCGGGTCTCGTACGTGGGCGAGCTGGGCTGGGAGCTGTACACCGGCGCGGACATGGGTCTCAAGCTCTGGGACACCCTGTGGCAGCCCGGGCTGGCGATCGCGGGCGGGCGCGCGGCGTTCAACAGCCTGCGGCTGGAGAAGGGTTACCGGCTCTGGGGCGTCGACATGACGACCGAGCACAACCCGTACGAGGCCGGGCTCGGCTTCGCCGTCAAGGACGGCAAGGACTTCATCGGCCGCGACGCCCTCACCACGGAGATCACCCGTAAGCTGGTGCCGCTGGTCTGCACCGAGGTGGTCATGGGCAAGGAGCCGGTCCGGCACGCCGGCCGCACCGTCGGCCACGTCACCAGCGCCGCCTACGGCCACACCGTCCGGCGTCCCATCGCGTACGCGTGGCTGCCGATCGAGCTCGCCGAACCCGGAACGCATGTGGATATTTCCTACTTCGGCCGCCGTGTCCCCGCGGAGGTCGCCGCCGAGCCGCTGTACGACCCCGGGATGGAGAAGATCAGGCGTTGACCCACCCCGACTTCCTCTGGCGCAACCCCGACCCCAAGCCCGCCTACGACGTGGTGATCGTGGGCGGCGGCGGGCACGGCCTGGCCACCGCCTACTACCTGGCCAGGAACCACGGCCTGACGAACGTCGCCGTCCTGGAGCGGGGCTGGCTGGCCGGCGGGAACATGGCCCGCAACACCACGATCATCCGCTCCAACTACCTGTGGGACGAGAGCGCCGGGATCTACGAGCACTCGCTGAAACTCTGGGAGGGGCTCAGCGCGGAGCTGGACTACGACCTGCAGTTCAGCCAGCGCGGCGTGCTCAACCTGGCGCACAACCTGGGCGACGTGCGCGAGGGCAGGCGCCGGGTGAACGCGAACCGGCTCAACGGCGTGGACGCCGAGTGGCTGGACGCGGCCGAGGTCAAGAAGTTCTGCCCGGTCATCAACGTGTCCGGGCGGGCCCGCTACCCGGTCATGGGAGCCACGCTGCAGCGGCGCGGGGGGATCGCCAAGCACGACCACGTGGCCTGGGCGCTGGCCCGCAAGGCGGACGCGTACGGGATCGACCTGATCCAGGGCTGCGAGGTCACCGGGTTCGAGATCACGAAAAATCGGGTGACGGCCGTACAGACCTCGCGCGGCCGGATCGCCGCCGGGAAGGTCGCGCTCGCGGCGGCCGGGCACACCTCGGTGCTGGCCGCGCGGGCCGGGATCAGGCTGCCGCTGCAGTCGCACCCGCTGCAGGCGCTGGTGTCGGAGCTGCTGGAGCCGGTGCTCGACTGCGTGGTCATGTCGAACGCCGTCCACGTGTACGTCAGCCAGGCCCACAAGGGGGAGCTGGTCATGGGGGCCGGGATCGACGCGTACAACTCCTACGGGCAGCGCGGTGGCGTGCACGTCATCGAGGCCCAGATGGCGGCGGCGCTGGAGCTGTTCCCGATCTTCAGCCGGGTACGCGTGCTGCGCACCTGGGCCGGGATCGTCGACGTCTCCCCGGACGCCTCGCCCATCATCGGCCCCACCCCTGTCGACGGCCTGTACATCAACGCCGGCTGGGGCACCGGCGGCTTCAAGGCCACTCCCGGATCGGGCTGGGTCTACGCCCACACCCTCGCCCACGAGCGGCCCCACCCGCTGGCGGAGCCGTTCGCGCTGGAGAGGTTCAGCACGGGAGCGCTCATCGACGAGCACGGCGCGGCGGCGGTGGCGCACTGATGCTGCTCATCGACTGCCCGCATTGCGGCCCGCGCGACGAGAACGAGTTCCACTACGGCGGCCAGGCCGGGATCGCGTATCCGCGAGAAGAGACCTCCGACGAGGAGTGGGCCGCCTACGTCTTCCTGCGCGACAACCCCAAGGGCTGGTTCCGCGAGCGCTGGTTCCACGTGCACGGCTGCCGGACCTGGTTCGCCGTCGAGCGGCACACCGTCACCCACGAGATCAGGAAGCCCTCATGAGGTTCACGTTCGACGGCCGGCCGATGCGCGGCGAGCCGGGTGACACGCTGGCCGCCGCGCTCCTGCGCAACGGGGTGGGCGTGGTGGGCCGCAGCGTGGAGCTCGACCGGCCGCGCGGCGTCTTCACCGCCGGTTCCGAGGAGCCGAACGCCCTGGTCCGGGTGGGCGCCGACCCGATGCTGGCGGCCACGACCGTGGAGCTGTACGACGGGCTGGAGGCGTGGAGCCTGCGCGGCAAGGGGCGGGTGGATCCGGACGCCGGTCTCGGCACAGCGGATGAGCGGCGGTGCGACAAGGGATACCTGCACTGCGACGTGCTCGTGGTGGGCGGCGGGCCGGCCGGGCTGGCCGCCGCGGTGGCGGCGGGGCGGTCGGGCGCGCGGGTGATCCTCGTGGACGAGCAGCCCCGGCTGGGCGGCGACCTGCTGAACGCCCGCCTGCTCCTGGACGGCGCGCCCGCGCTCGACTGGGTGGACGGGCTGGAGCTGCCGGGCCGGGTGCTCACCCGGACGACCGCCGTCGGCTACTACGACCACAACTACGTGGTGGCCGTGCAGCGGCGGGCGAGCGGCGAGCGGTTGTGGCACATCAGGGCGCGCAGGGTGGTGCTGGCGACGGGGGCGCACGAGCGCTCGCTCGCCTTCCCGGGCAACGACCGGCCGGGGGTGATGCTGGCCTCGGCCGCCCGTGCCTACGCCAACCGGTACGGCGTGGCGCCCTGGCGGCGGGCGGTCGTGTTCGCCTGCGCGGACTCGGGCTACGAGGCGGCGCGGGACCTGGCGGCGGCCGGGGTGGAGGTGGTCGCGATCGCCGATCCCCGTGACGACGCCGCCCAGGTGGTGACCGGCACGACCGGCGACGCGGCGGGCGTGCTGACCGGGGTCCAGGTGGGCTCCCGGCACATCGAGGCCGACCTCCTGGCGGTGGCCGGGGGCTGGAACCCGGCCGTCCACCTGTTCAGCCAGTCGCAGGGCCGGCTCCGGTTCGACGAGGAGCTGCAGGCGTTCGTGCCGGGCACCTCGGCTCAGGCCGAGCGGTCGGCGGGGGCCTGCAGGGGCCTGTACGGCACCCGCGAGGCCATCGCGGACGGCTACGCCGCCGGGCAGGAGGCCGCCGAGCTGGCGCTGTCAGGCCGGCCGGCCGAGGCCGGGGCGGCCTCGAGCACGCCGCCTGGGGCCGGCGAGGCGGCCGGGAGCGTGCCCGCGGGTCCGGACGTGCGGGAGCTCCGGGTGCCGCAGTGCGACGAGCAGCCGCCGCGGCCGCCGGCGGCGCTCTGGACGGTCGAGGGGACCTCCGGCGAGCCCGCCTTCGCCGACCTGCACCGGGACGTGACCGTCGCCGACCTGGCCAGGGCCGCCGGGACCGGGATGCGCTCGGTGGAGCACGTCAAGCGCTACACCACCGCGGGCACCGGCGCCGACCAGGGCAAGACCTCGGGCGCGGTCGTCGTCGGCGTCATGTCCGCGCTCCTCGGGGCCGCGCCGGGCCAGGTCGGGACCACGACGTTCCGGCCCCCGTACGCGCCGGTCTCCTTCGCCACCCTCGCCGGACGCGACCGCGGCGAGCTGTCCGACCCCGTCAGGACCACCGCCATGCACGACTCCCACATCGCCAGGGGAGCGGTGTTCGAGGACGTCGGCCAGTGGAAGCGCCCCTGGTACTTCCCCCAGGACGGCGAGCCCATGGAGGCGGCCGTGCGGCGCGAGTGCCACGCGGCCCGCACCTCCGTGGCCGCCATGGACGCCTCCACGCTCGGCAAGATCGACATCCGGGGCGCGGACGCGGGCGCGTTCCTCGACCGGATCTACACGAACATGTACTCCACCCTCGCCGTCGGCGCCTGCCGCTACGGCCTGATGTGCGGGGCGGACGGCATGGTGCTCGACGACGGCACCACCACCCGGCTCGCCGAGGACCACTACCTCATGACCACGACCACGGGCAACGCCGCCACGGTGCTCGACTGGCTGGAGGAGTGGCACCAGACGGAGTGGCCCGGACTGGACGTGTCGTTCACCTCGGTCACCGACCACTGGGCGACCGTCGCCGTGGCGGGACCGCGCGCCAGGGAGGTCCTCGCGGCCGTCGCCCCGGGGGCGCTCGACCTGGCCTTCATGCGGTACGCGGCCACCGACGTGCTGGGCGTGCCGGGGCGGGTGTTCAGGATCAGCTTCTCGGGCGAGCTGGCCTACGAGGTCAACGTGCCCTGGCCTTACGGGCGGGCGCTGTGGGAAGCCGTGCTGGACCTCGGCGCGGTGCCGTACGGGACCGAGACCATGCACGTGCTGCGGGCCGAGAAGGGGTTCGCGATCGTCGGCCAGGAGACCGACGGCACCGTCACCCCGCAGGACCTCGGCATGGCCTGGATCGTCTCCAAGCGCAAGCCGGACTTCGTCGGCAAGCGCTCGCACGCACGCCCCGACACCGCGCGGAGCGGCCGCAAGCGCCTGGTCGGCCTGCTGCCCGACGACCCGGCGGCGCGGATGGAGGAGGGGGCCCAGCTCGTCGCGGCCGGGCGGTCCCTGGACGGCGTGGTGCCGATGCTCGGCCACGTGACCTCCAGCTACGACAGCGTGGCGCTCGGCCGCACGTTCGCCCTGGCCCTGGCCAAGGACGTCGCGGCCGGTGACCGGCTGACCGCCGTGTCCGGGGGAGCGGCGCATCCGGTGACTGTGGTGGAGCCGGTCTTCTACGACCCGGAGAACACCCGCCGGGAGGGCGAGCCGTGGACGGGCACGCCCCTCCCCTACGAGGGAGAGTGCCGGGCCGAGAGTCCCGCCGCCGCGTTCGCCACCCGGTTCGGGGCCGCGGGCGGGGACGGGGTGCGGTTGCGGGAGGTGGCGTTCGAGCCCATGTGGGAGGTACGGGGCGCGGATCCGGGGGTGGGGCTGCGGCTGGGCCCGTCCTGGTGGCTCGTGTCCGGAAATATCACGCCACGGCCGGGGTGGGTGGACGTGTCAGGGCAGCGGACGATCCTGGAGCTGTCCGGCCCGGAGGCCGAGGAGGTGCTGATCACCGGTTGCCCGCTTGACCTGCGCTCCCTCGCCGGCCACGCCCAGACGCTGCTGGGCAGGACCTCGGTCGTCCTGGAGCGGACGGCCCCCGGAACGTACCGGATCTACGTCAGGTCGTCCTTCACCCGGTATCTGGCGGAGTGGCTCCTCGACGCGATTGACGCTTTATAGGTCTATATCCGGGCATTACCTAGACTTTACGAAAACATCGACGAAAGTCTGGGGGCGGACGTGCGGGTACGGGCGTTCATGGCCGGTCTGGCCACGGCGGTGGCTCTGGCCGGATGCGGCGGGCTCGAAGCCCAGTCGTCCGGCGGTCCGAAGGCCACGAAGCCGGACTCGGCCTTGATCTCCGAGGCCCGCGAGAAGCTCGACAAGCTGGCCGTCAAGGGCCGCGCGCCCAAGACCGGCTTCGACCGCGACGAGTTCGGCCCGGCCTGGTCCGACGTGGACCGCAACGGCTGCGACACCCGCAACGACATCCTCAAGCGCGACCTGGAGGACGAGACGTTCAGGTCCGGCACCCACGACTGCATCGTGCTGACCGGCACCCTGCACGACCCGTACAGCGGCAAGACCATCAAGTTCCGGCGCGGCCAGGACACCAGCATGGACGTCCAGATCGACCACGTGATCCCGCTGTCGGACGCCTGGCAGAAAGGCGCCCGGCAGTGGTCGGCGACCAAGCGCAAGGAGTTCGCGAACGACCCGCTGAACCTCATGGCCGTGGACGGCCCGCTGAACGGCCAGAAGAGCGACTCCGACGCCGCCACCTGGCTGCCGCCCCGCAAGTCCTACCGCTGCACGTACATCGCCCGGCAGATCGACGTGAAGGCGAAGTACGGGGTCTGGGTGACCTCGGCGGAGAAGACCGCGATGGAAGGCATCCTGGAGAACTGCTGACCTCACGCGGCGGTGTCCGTAAGATCACGATTCATGCGTGTGACAAGACGTATTCATGTGATCGCCGTGTCCGCCCTTCTCGCCGCCGCGGCCCTGACCGCACCGCCCGCACAGGCCGCGGCCGCCAACGTCGTCGTGCTCGACTGGAACGTCCACGGTGAGAGCGCCGACATGAAGGCCATCGCCGAGGTCATCCGTGACAGCGGCGCCAACGTCGTCACGCTCCAGGAGATCCATCGCCGGCCGGGCGCCGACCAGGTGCGCCAGCTCGCCGACGAGCTCGGCTGGGACATCACGGCCAACGCCCACTTCGGCGCGGGCGACGACGTCGGTCCCTGCGACGACCCGCATCCGGGCAAGGCGGGGAACGCGATCCTGTCCTCGTACAAGATCGTCGAGCGGGTCACGCTGCCGCTCACCGACTTCGCCACCTGCCCCGTCAACCGCTCCATGGCCGGGGTGAAGCTCGACCTCGGCGGCGGCTCGCAGATCCGGGTGTTCACCACCCACCTGTCGCCGGGCCTCTCGCAGACCTCGGTCAGCCGCCGCGAGGCCCAGGCCGCCAAGGTGCTGGACTATTTCGGCTCCAGGTCGCAGATCGTCCTCACCGGCGACTTCAACGCCAGGCCCACCGACGCGCTGTCCAAGCGGTTCGTGAGCGCGGGCTGGACGGACACCGGTGCCAGGTACGCCAACAAGCCCACCCTCGGCGACGCCCGCATCGACTACGTCTACACGCGAGGGGTCACGACGACGAGCGGGTCGGTGCTGCCGACCACACTGTCCGACCACCGGCCCATTGTGATGAGAATGGTTCGCTGAATTTCCCCAAGGGAAGACCACTGCCAGATCCGATTCTGGAAAAGGAAAGGTCTGGCAGTGGAGCTCACATTCATCGGGACCGGCTCGATTCTGACGGCACGAATGAGTGCGTCTGCCCTCGTTGACGGCAAACTGCTCATAGACACGCCAAATGGTGCAATGAAGGCCATCCGTCGAGCCGGGATCGACCTGATGGGCATCGACGTCTGCCTCATCACGCACTTCCACGCCGACCACTTCTTCGACATCGTCTTCCTTTTCCTGGAGCAGGGGCTCTTCGCCCCGAAGGAGCGTGGCCTGGTGCTCATCGGGCCGACGGGCTTCGAGGAACGCGTCAAACAGCTCTTCGAGCTCAGCTACCCCGGCACGTGGGAAACGGTGAGTCGCAACACCTCCCCGCGTTTCATCGAATTCGGGGAGGAGGGTGGCGAATGGTCCGGAAACGGATATCGGATCAGAGCCCTGCCGATGAAACACACGACGCCGATCGCGCTCGGCTATTCCATCGTGGACGAGGCGGGGGCGCGACTCGGATATACCGGCGACACGGTGCACTGCCCGGGGGTGGAGGAGCTCGCGTCGAGCAGTTCCGTTCTCGTGCTCGACACTTCTTTCCCGCACGAGAAAGCGGGGCACATGGGGCTGGACGACGTCGAGGGGGTCGCCTCCCGGTGGCCCGATCTCCAGCTCATCGCCACCCATCTGGGTGACGAGGTCACCGGCTCATCGAAGCCGAACATCGCCTTCCCCTCCGACGGCCAGACGTTCCAGGTCCCGGCGGCATAGGGACGCCGGCCCACCGAGAGGCGGGCCGGCGTCGTCGGGCAAAGGGGATCAGTCGTCGTCGCCGTCGTCCTGCCGGTCGTCGCTGTCGTCCCGGTCGTTCCGGTCGGTCTCCTGCTTGGTGACCTTGCCCGAGGCCGCGTCCACGTCCACCTCGTGCCGCTCCGAGCCCTTGGTCAGCTCGAGCTCCCACACGTCCGCCTGCTGGCCACGGCGGTCGAAGTCGAGCTCGCTGACCCAGGCTCCCGGCACGGCCTTGTGGGCGATGTCGATGGCCTGCTCGGCCGTGACCTTGGGGGCGGCGGGGGCGGTGGCGGTGGTGGCGTAGGCGGCGCCGCCGCCCACCACCAGCGCGACGATCCCGGCACCAGTGACAATGAGCTTCTTCGTGATCTGCATGACTCCACCAAACCGCGAGAGCGGGTAACCGGGCACTAAACGACGGTTAAGGCCACGAGAAGGCGTTCAGGGCGCGCCGAGCAGCATCTCGACGCGAGCCCCGCCCTCCTCGGACCGCGACACGGACAGGCCGCCGCCCGAGGACTCCGCGGTACGCCGGGCGATGTCCAGCCCCAGCCCCGTCGAGCCGCCCGCGCTGTTCCCCCGCTCCAGCAGCGCGGGCTCGAACCCGGGCCCGGCGTCCGCCACGGCCAGCAGGCCCCCGGGAGGGTGCGGCCGGAGCCGTACGGACATGGAGACCCCCTCCGGCGTGTGCGCGAAGACGTTGCCGAGCAGCGCGTCCACGCACGCCGCCAGCTCCTCGGCCCCCACGGCGACCGGCAGCGGCCCGTCCGGCAGGGAGATCGACACCTCCCGCCCCTGGTCCTCGGCCAGCACCGACCAGAACCGCACCCGTTCGCCCACCACCGCCGCCGCGTCGCACGAGTCGCGCCCGGCCGAGCGGCGCCGCGCCTCCGTGATGACCGCGCTCACCGCCCTCTCCAGCGCGTCCACCCTGGTCTGCACCCGGGCCGCCTCCTCCGGGTCCCGCAGCGACTCGGCGTCCAGCCGCAGGCCCGTCAGCGGGGTACGCAGCCGGTGCGAGAGGTCGGCGACGGACTCCCGCTCGGCCACCAGCAGCTCGTCGATCCGCCCCGCCAGGTGGTTGAGCGCCAGCGCCACGGAACGTACCTCCGGGGGCCCGCCCGGCTCGGCCCTGGCGGTCAGGTCGCCGCCGGCCAGCCGGTGCGAGACCCGCGCCAGGCCGTCCACCGGCTTGGTCACAGCCAGCGCGAGCCGGTCCGCCAGCACGATGCCCAGCGCCACCAGCCCGAGCCCGAGCAGCACCAGGGCCAGCCAGGCCTCCCGCACGCCCCTCATCAGCTCGGCGTCCGGCACGAACACCCTGATCACGGCCGTGCCGCCGGGCGACTGCGCCGAGACGAGCACCTCCCTGCCCCCGGCGGCCTCGGCGGTGACGCTGCGGCCGGTCGCGGCCAGGCGTACGGCGTCGGACCGCGTGGCCCGTGCCCCCACCGCGCTCCCGTCGGGCAGGAACACCGTGACGGGCCGCGACACCTGCTCCACCGCCAGCTCGAGGTCGGGCGTGCCCACCGTGACCGCGACGGACTCGGCGGCGGCGGTGGCCCGGCTCGTCGCCCCGTTCTCGGCCACGGCACGGATCAGCAGCGCCATCGGCACCAGCAGCGCGATCAGCACCAGCGAGGTCGTCGCGGCGACGAGCAGCGCCAGCCACCGCCTCATGAGGGCTCGACCAGCTTGACGCCCACGCCGCGCACCGTGTGCAGGTAGCGGGGCTCGGCGGCCGTCTCGCCCAGCTTCCTGCGCAGCCACGACAGGTGCACGTCCACGGTCTTGTCCGCCCCGCCGTACGGCAGCTGCCACACCTCCGTCAGCAGCTCCCGCTTGGTGACCACCTCGCCGGGCCGCGCGGCCAGATAATGCAGCACGTCGAACTCGCGCGGCGTCAGGTCCAGCGCCGCGCCGTCGAGCGTGGCCGTCCGCGCCCGCGGATCCACCCGCAGCGCCCCCACCGCCAGCGGTTCGGGCGCCGACCCGCCGGCCCGCCGCAGCACCGCCCGCACCCGGGCGTCGAGCTGCGCCGCGCTGTACGGCTTCACCACGTAGTCGTCGGCCCCCGCGTCCAGCACCGGAACCATCTCGGCGTCCCCGTCCCTGGCGGTGGCCACGATGACCGGCACCCGGCTGACCGCCCGCAACATCCGCAGCAGCTCCACCCCGTCCAGGTCGGGCAGTCCCAGGTCGAGCACGATCAGGTCGGGACGGTCCTGCACGGCCAGCCGCAGCCCGTCCAGCGCCGTCGGGGAGGAGGACACGGCATGGCCGAGCTCCCGCAGCCCCCGGCTGAGCGCCGTGCGGATCGCCACATCGTCCTCGATGAGCAGAATGTCAGCCATATCAAGAACGTAGACGCTCTGTGGCGATGACTTGGGCAGCCTTAGCGCCGCCTTAACCTGGCCTTAGCCGTACATGGGGGAACCTGAGCGGGATGAAGAGACTCGTCGTGGCCTGGGCCGCCACCGTGCTCGCCGCCACCGGCGCCGCCGTGGCGGTGCTCGGCCTGCTCGGCAACGGCCTCACCGGCACCGACAGTCGCGTCCTCGGCCCGGCCGAGGTGCGCCAGGCCCTGGCCACCGCCACCACGCGCGCCCCCGCCGCGCCGGCCGCCGCGCCGTCGCAGACGTCACAGGGCAGGCTGATCCGCAGCGCGGGCGGGAACGTGATCGCCTCCTGCGACGGCGACCTGGTCACGCTGCGCTCGTGGAGCCCCGCCCAGAACTACTCGGTGGACGAGGTGGAGTCGGGGCCGGCGCGGGAGGCGAAGGTCGAGTTCGAGCCGGACGAGGGCGAGGAGATCGAGCTCACCGTCGTCTGCTCCGGTGGCCGTCCCGTCAGCCGTACCCAGTAGCCGGCCGGGCGACGTACGCCGTCTTGGCGTCGCCCGAGAAGCCGCAGGCCCGGTAGAAGGCGTGGGTCGAGGGCCTGCGCGAGCCCGTCATGAGTTCGCCCGGAAGCGCTCAGGAGATCTCGGCGCCGAGGGCCGCCTTGGTCAGCTCCGCCTGGCGGCGGATCTGGCCGAGGACGACGGCGTTGACCCCCTTGGCCTCGAACGTGGCGACCATCTTGTCCATGACCGCGTTCGCCCGCACCAGGTCGCCCTGCCGCGCCTCCGCCCTGGCCAGGCGGCGCATCACCAGGTTCAGGGTGATGTTGTCGATGGTGGCCGCGCGGGCGACGTGGGTCAGGTGCTCGATGCCCTGCTTGGGGTCCGGCGGCCGGATGCGCAGCTCGTTGCCGGGGGTCAGCTCCTTGAACTCCCGCTCGGCGTTCAGCCCCTTGACCAGCCGGGCGTAGACGGCCAGCGGGTGGCCGCCGTAGCGGCTGATGACCTCGTCCAGCGCCAGGTTGCCCGAGCGCAGCTCCGGCGAGTCGGAGCCGAGCAGCGAGAACAGCTTGCCCTGGTCCTCGCCCAGCATCAGCTCGGCCACCTGGTGGTCGTCGCGGGTGACCGGGAAGCGCACTCTGACCAGGCAGGCGGGGGAGACGATGCGGGAGCCGTCGGCGGCGATGTACTGGGCGCGCACGTGATAGTCGCCGGGCTGCTGGAAGTAGTGGCCGTCGCGCCCGTGCCCGATGTACGCGCTCCGGTACATGGCCGGATTGCCCGGGTCCAGCCGGATCTCCGGTGAGGTGTCCACGCAGTGCCGCATCATCGGCCGGTACAGCACGGTCCGGCCGCCCGGCTGCGTGATCGAGACCTGGGTGAACTCCGTGTCGGGGTGCAGGTGCCCGTGCGTGGTGCGCGGCTCGCCGGCGTAGGAGAGCTTGAGCTCGATCACGACGGGCTCGCCGAGCTCGAACGACTCCTTGGCGCGCAGCTCCAGCCGCAGCCCCGAGTGGTCCTCGACCGGCTGCTCGAAGGGGTCGATCTCGGCGGCCCCGGTGCCGAACGCGTTCGCGCCCATGGCCACGTCGCGGTAGAAGCCGTGCCGCAGGTGCACCAGCTCCGGTTCGGTGAACTGGAACGGGAAGGCGGCCCAGTAGCCCGCCTCGCCGCCGGGGCGGTAGTTCTGTACGTAGTTCATCCAGGACAGGTCGCCGAAGCCACCGTCGGGGCCCAGCGGCTGGGGTGGGCTGGCCAGGTTCTTCTGCCAGGAGTGCAGCAGGTTGAAGGCGTGCCCGAGCTCATGCACGTACGTACGTAACTGTGCCCGCTGCGACTGCGGCGTCGTCCCCTGGATCGCGTCGTGGAACACCGCGGCCCCCTGCCGCTGCCGGGCGTCGTTGTAGTCGAACATGATGCCCCGGTAGCCGCCCACGTGCTTGCCGGCCACCAGCAGCCACACCCGCCACGCCGGCGCGTCGCCGAACGCGCTGAAGTGCCGGGTCATCGCGTGGTGCAGCTCGGCGTCGTCCCACGCCAGGTCGGAGCCCGACCCGTCGACCGGGATCACCCCCGGCTCGCTCACCCGCAGCTCGATGCCCGCCTCCGCGTAGGCGGCGCCCACCGTCAGCTCCCTGGCCGGCGAGCCGCTCGGCCCGGGCAGCGTACCGGTCCGGTACGACACGAACGGCACGGCCCCGACCACGGAGTCCTGCTCCAGCAGCACGCTGCGGAAGTACGGCGAGGTGAACGACACCTGGTACGTGCGCCCCGCGACCGAGGCCGTCCCCGTCCGGTCGTTGATCGTGATGCTCACGTCCCGGACCGAGGTGTCGAACGAGAACCGCCCGCGCCCGTGGATCAGCGTGCCGTCGATCGCCGGGGCGTCGACCAGGAAGGAGCCGGCGTACGAGGTGGTCGCGCCGGCCACGGTGAACAGGTCGCCGCTGATCCGTCCCGTCGGCCTGGGCCCGTCGACGTCGACGCGGAGCGCCAGCCGCGAGTCGCCGTCCTGTCCCTCGTACAACCCGCTGATCATGGGAGCTCCCTGGGGGATCGCTGGGGGTTATACGGGCACACTTCTCCCGGAGACAGGCCCTGTCAACGACTCCCGCGAACTTGGAGTGCCCCCAGCAGTTCCTCCGACGCCCTGGTGATCGCCTCGACGGCCCGGTCGAAGGCCTCGGCGTTGTGCGCGGCGGGTGCGCGGAAGCCCGAGATCTTCCTGACGTACTGCAGCGCCGCGGCGCGCACGTCCTCCTCCGTCACGCTCTCGGTGAACGGCGGGCGGAGGGTTTTGATGCTTCTACACATGCCTCAACCGTAATAGCCGATGCGCTGGCTTATCTCCCGCGCGCCCTCGGCGAGCAGCTCCCCGACCTCCGGCAGCCGGTCCGGCGTCAGCCGGTAGGACGGCCCGGAGGCGCTGACCGCGGCCACGACCGAGCCGTCGGCGCCCCTGATCGGCGCCGCCACCGCGTTCAGCCCGACCTCCAGCTCCTCCACCGTGGCCGCCCAGCCGCGCTCCCTGATCTCGTCGAGCCGCAGCTCCGCCGCCGAGGTGACGGTCTGCGCGGTGTAGCGCTCCAGCTCGGCCGGCGGCCGCAGCGCGCCGTAGGCCAGCAGCACCTTGCCGCTGGAGGTGGCGTGGGAGGGGGTGCGCTGCCCGACCCAGTTGTGGCCGCTGATGGCGGCGGGGCCGCGCACCTGGCTGATGTTGACCGTGTCGCCGTTGCGCGGCACCGCGATGTTGACCGTCTCGCCGATCGCCTCCGCCAGGCGCAGGCACACCGGCCGGCTCTCGCGCGACAGGTCGAGCTGGGCCGTGGCCGCGCCCGCCAGCCGTACGACGCCGAACCCGAGCCGGTAGCGCCCGCGGTCGCCGGTCTGCTCCACCAGCCCGCCCTGCTCCAGCGCTGCCAGCAGCCGGAACGCCGTGGACTTGTGCACGTCGAGCTCCACCGCGAGATCCGTCACCCGTGTGGCGCCGTCGCGGGCGAGGATCTCCAGGATCGCGATGGCACGATCGACGGACTGGATCGACGTGCTGTTGCTCATAGCGCAACAGGGTACTTTGTCGAGGCTGTGTGAAAGCCTGCCGAGCATGGCAGAGAGAACCGGTTATGCCGACGGCAAGATCGATGCGGCGGGCGGTAAGCTGATCGAGGGCCCCGCCGGGGGTTACGCGCTGGTGAGCGATCCGGCCGGGGCGACGTTCGCGATCTACCAGCCGGGGGAGTTCGCCGGGGCGCTGTTCCCCTACGAGACGGAGCCGGTGCCGGGCGGGATCGACTACGCCGTCTACAAGCTGGGCGGCGAGCCGGTCTGCGGTCGTCCACCATCCGGGCGGGGGCGGCTTCTTCAGCCTGCGCCGGCCACGGGGCTGAGCTCGTTGCCGAAGTCGAGGGCGATCTTGCGCATGCCCTCGGCGAGGTCGTCGCGGTCCAGCGCGTCGATCCGCTCGGCCGGTCCCGAGACCGACATCGCGGCCACCACCCGGTCGCCGTCCCACACGGGCACGGCCAGGCAGTGCACGCCGAGCTCCTCCTCGCCCAGGTCCATGGCGTAACCACGGCTCTTGACGGTGCCGAGCTCGGCCAGCATGGCGGCCACGTCGGTGATCGTGTTCGGGGTGCGGCGGGGCATGCCCGTGCGCTCGAACACGGCGACCGCGTCCGGCGCGGGCCGCCCGGCCAGCAGCACCTTGCCCACCGCCGTGCTGTGCGGCAGGACCCGGCGGCCGACCTCGGCGAACATCCGCAGCCTGCGCGGCGAGGGCACCTGGGCCACGTAGACGACGAAGTCGCCTTCGAGCACGGCCAGGTTCGCGGTCTCGCCGGACAGCTCGACCATCTTGGTCAGGTAGGGCTGCGCCCACACGCCGACCATGCTCTCCGCGATGCCGCCCAGCCGTACGAGGCCGCCGCCCAGGGCGTAACGCCGGTCGGACTCCTGGCGTACGTAGCCACGGGCGAGCAGCGTCTGCAGCAGCCGGTGGATGGTGCCGTACGGCAGCCCGGTCCTGGCGGCGATCTCCGACAGACCGGCCTCGCCCCCGTGTTCGGCCAGGGCTTCCAGCACGTCGAGCGCCCGCTCGACCGACTGGACACTCATAGGGTGACCCCGCGCAGGGAGGCGTCTAGCACCTCGGCCGTGTGCGCCACCCTGATGTCCGCGCCGCCGCGCCGCACGGCCGCCGCGATCTGCATCGTGCACCCGGGGTTGGCCGAGACGAGCAGCTCGGCGCCGGTGGTCGCGACCGCCGCGGCCTTCCGGTCGCCCAGGTCGCGGGCGGCCTCGGGCTGCAACAGGTTGTACGTGCCCGCCGACCCGCAGCAGATGGCCGACTCCGGGATCTCGCGCAGCTCCAGCTCCGGGATGCCCCTCAGCAGCTCGCGCGGCTGCGCCCGCACACCCTGGGCGTGGGCCAGGTGGCAGGCGTCGTGGTAGGCGACGGTGAGCGGCAGCGGGTGCCGCTTGGCCACGGGGCCCAGCTCGGCTAGGTATTCCGACAGGTCCATGACCCGGAACGCGGGCTCGTGCCCGAGCAGCTCGGCGTACTCCTTCATCGTGGAGCCGCAGCCGGCCGCGTTCACCACGACGGTGTCCACGCCGGCCCGCTCGAACACCCGCACCGTCCCGCGCGCCAGCCGCTTGGCCTGCGCGTCGAGCCCGGAGTGCACGCTGAGCGCCCCGCAGCAGCCCTGCTCGGGCGGGATGACCACGTCGCAGCCCTCCAGCGCCAGCACCCGTGCGGTGGCCGCGTTGACCTGCGGGAAGAACTCCCGCTGCACGCATCCGGTGAGCATCCCGACCACGGCCCGCCGCTCACCCCTGGCGCGCACCACGCGCGGCAGGCGCTGGCGGTGCTCCACGTGCGGCGCGAGCGTGGCCATGGCGCCCAGGCTCGGGTGCACCCGGGCGAGGAACGGCGCCATCCGCTCCGCCAGCCACATCGTCGGCCGCAGCAGCCGCAGCCGGCGCGGGTAGGGGAACAGGCTGAACACGATGCCGCGCACGGCCCGCTCCTGCGGCGGGCGTACGTGGTGCCGCTCCACCTCGACCCGGGTCAGCTCGATCAGCCGGTCGTACTGGACCCCGGAGGGACACGCCGTCACGCACGCCATGCAGCCCAGGCAGGCGTCGAAGTGCCCGGCCATCTCAGGGGTGATCGGGGTCCCCTCGACGTGCTGCTGCATGAGGTGGATGCGCCCGCGCGGCGAGTCCATCTCCTCGCCCCACAGCGCGTACGTGGGGCACGTCGGCAGGCAGAACCCGCAGTGCACGCAATCGTTGATCAGCTTCGGATCCACGTCAGATGCCTCCCACGAACCGGCCGGGAGACATCCTGCGCCCGGGATCGAACCGTTCCTTGACCCGCCGCATCAACGGCAGCCCGCTCACGTGCCCCCACCTGTCGACCCCCTCGTACGGCGTGGCGAGCACGCTCACCCGTCCCCCGGCCGCCTCCACCCGCTCGCGCAGCCCGGAGACCGCCGCGGCCAGCTCGTCCTCCTCCATCGCCCGCCACGACTCCAGCAGCACCCGCCCGGAGACCGGCGAGCCGCGCAGGGCCAGCCCGCTCCTGGCCGCCGCGTCGAGCACGGCTTGCGTGCCCGAGGCCGGGAACCGCACCTCGACCAGCACGTCGTCGCCCTGGATCAGCCCCCACCACGACGGCGGCTCCCCGGTCACCGTGCCCCTGCCGATCAGCTCGCGCAGCGCCTCGGCCCTGGCCTCGGCCGCCGTGCCCTCCACCAGCGCGGCCAGGCCGACCGGTCCGGCGGGGTCCGGCCGGTCCACCTCGACCGCGCTCGGCTCGGCCTGCGAGGCGGCCAGCGCCGCGGCGATCGGCGGCACCTCGGCCGGGTCGAGCTCCGCCACCGCCCAGCGGCGGCCGGCGGGCAGCGGGTGCAGGCGGAAGGTGGCCTCCGCGATGACGCCGAGCGTTCCGTACGAGCCGGTGAAGAGCTTGCCCAGGTCGTAGCCCGCGACGTTCTTCACCACCTTGCCGCCCGACCTGGCGATGGTCCCGTCGGGGAGCACGACGGTGATGCCGATGAGCAGGTCGCGGGCGGTGCCGTAGCGGAACGCGCGCGGCCCCGGCATCGGGGCGGCCAGCGTGCCGCCGACCGTCGCGTCCTCGGCGAACGGCACGTCGAGCGCCAGCTCCTGCCCCTTGCCCGCCAGGATCTCCGACAGCGCCGCCATCGTCACCCCGGCCTGCGCCCGCACGACGAGGTCGCCGGCCGCGTGCTCCAGGACCTCGTTCATGCAGCACATGTCCAGCAGGACGTCGCACCGCTCGGGCGCCGGGCCCCAGTGCAGCTTCGTGCCGCCGCCCGCGGGCACCACCGCCAGGTCCTGCTCGGCGCAGGCCCGCAGCACGGCCGCGACCTCCTCCACGGTCTCGGGCAGCGCGACCAGGCGGGGCTGCACCCCGCCCACCGCGTCGTCCGCGCCGGCCGGCCTGGTCGTCACCCCGCCGATCAAAACTGCTCCGCCTTCCCGGACTCGACCAGCGGATGCACGCCCCTGCGCACGCCCGGCACCTCGCCGCACAACCTCGGGGTGGGGAACACCTTGCCCGGGTTCGCCAGCCCGCGGGGGTCGAACGCGCACCGGACGAGCTGCATGGTGTCCAGGTCGTCCTCGCTGAACATCCTCGGCATGTATCGGGATTTGTCCACCCCGACTCCGTGCTCGCCCGTGATCGAGCCGCCGTGCTCGATGCACAGGTCCAGGATCGCGCCCGAGACCACCTCGGCCCGCTCGCCCGCCCCCGGCTCCTCGTCGTCGAAGAGCACCAGCGGGTGCAGGTTGCCGTCCCCGGCGTGGAAGACGTTGGCCACCCTGATGCCGTGCTCCTGCGAGAGCCGGTCGATGGCGGCCAGCACGGCGGGCAGGGACGTACGCGGGACCACGCCGTCCTGCACGATGTAGGCCGGGCTGATGCGCCCGACGGCGGCGAACGCGGACTTGCGACCCTTCCAGATCGCCGCCCGCTCGTCCGGGCCGGCCGCCACCCGCAGCTCGAACGCCCCCGAGCAGATCTCCCGGAGCTGCGCGAACTGCCGCTCCACCTCGGCCGCCGGCCCGTCGAGCTCGACGATCAGCACGGCCCCGGCGCCCTCGGGGTAGGAGCAGGCCACCGCCGCCTCGGCCGCCGCGATGGCCAGCGCGTCCATCATCTCGATCGCGGCCGGCACGATGCCGGCCCCGATGATCGCCGAGACCGCCTGCCCGCCCTGCTCGATGCTCTCGAACGCGGCCAGCACCGTGGTCACGGCCTCGGGCGCGCGGCTGAGCCGTACCGTGATCTTGGTGGCGATGCCCAGCGTGCCCTCGGAGCCGATGAACGCCCCGAGCAGGTCGTAGCCCGGGTCCATGCGGTCGAGCGTGACCAGGTCGCCGTCGGGGGTGACGATCTCGCAGGCCTCGACGTGGTTGACGGTGAAGCCGTATTTGAGGCAGTGGGCGCCGCCGGAGTTCTCCGCCACGTTGCCGCCGATCGAGCAGACCTGCTGGCTGGAGGGGTCGGGGGCGTAGTAGTAGCCGCGGTCGCGGACGGCCTCGGTGATTGCCAGGTTCGTCACGCCGGGCTCCACGACCGCCCGGCGGTCGTCCAGGTCGACCTCCAGGATCGCGCGCATCTTGGAGGTGACGATCAGCACACCGTCCTCGCGGGGGAGCGCGCCCCCCGACAGGCCCGTGCCCGACCCCCGGGCCACGAAGGGCACGCCGAAGTCGTTGCACAGGCGTACCACGCGGGCGACCTGCTCGGCCGTGCTCGGCAGCACGACCACGGCGGGGGTCGCCCGGTGGTAGGTGAGGCCGTCGCACTCGTAGGTGCGCAGGCGTACCGGATCGGTGATCACCGAATCGTGGGGCAGCAGCGACCGCAGGGCTGCTATCAGCGTTTCCATCACCGATCCCCCTTTCTTATGGCATTTGAGCATAGGCCGGAAGCGTCAGGAACTCCGCGAAGTCGTCGTCCAGCGCCACCTCCTTGAACAACGCCGTCGCCTGCCCGAACAACTTCTCGTCGTAGGCGGGCTCCTGGGCGATCTTGGCCAGCTCCTCGGAGATGATCCGCTCGACCAGCTCCTTCGTCACCTGCGCGCCCGTGTCCTTCAGCCTGATGTCGTTGTGGATCCACTGCCAGATCTGCGAGCGCGAGATCTCGGCGGTGGCGGCGTCCTCCATGAGGTTGTGGATGGCCACCGCGCCCAGCCCGCCCATCCAGGCGGCCAGGTAGCGCAGCGCCACGTCCACGTTGTTGCGCAGCCCCGACTCGGTGATCCCGCCCGGCGTCTCGGAGACGGCCAGCAGGTCGGCGGCGGACACGCTGACGTCCTCGCGCAGCCGGTCGAGCTGGTGGGGCCGCGAGCCCAGCACCCCGTCGAACACCTCGCGGCAGATCGGCACCAGGTCCGGGTGCGCCACCCACGACCCGTCGAACCCGTCGCCCGACTCGCGCGTCTTGTCCGCCCGCACCTTCTCCAGCGCCACCGCGTTCACCTCGGGATCCCGGCGCGAGGGGATGAACGCCGCCATCCCGCCGATCGCGTGCGCGCCACGCTTGTGGCACGTGCGCACGAGCAGCTCCGTGTACGCGCGCATGAACGGGGCGGTCATCGTCACCGCGTTCCGCTCCGGCAGCAGGAACTCGCGGCCCCGGGTGCGGAACTTCTTGATCACGCTGAACAGGTAGTCCCAGCGGCCCGCGTTGAGCCCCGCCGAGTGGTCGCGCAGCTCGTAGAGGATCTCCTCCATCTCGAACGCCGCCGGGTACGTCTCGATGAGCACGGTCGCCCTGATGCTGCCGTGGGGGATGCCGAGCAGCTCCTGCGCCCTGGTGAACACGTCGTTCCAGAGCCGGGCCTCCAGGTGGGACTCGATCTTGGGCAGGTAGAAGTACGGGCCCTTGCCCTTGTCGAGCTGCCGCTGGGCGCAGTGGAAGAAGTAGAGCCCGAAGTCGAACAGCGACCCCGAGACCGGCTGCCCGTCCACCTGGGCGTGCTTCTCGTCCAGGTGCCACCCGCGCGGGCGCACCACCACGGTGGCCAGCTCGGCGTCGGGCCTGAGCGCGTACGCCTTGCCGCCGGCCTCGAAGTCGATCGTGCGGTCGAGCGCGTCGCGCAGGTTGAGGTGGCCGGACACGCAGTTTTCCCACAGGGGGGAGTTGGCGTCCTCGAAGTCGGCCAGCCACACCTTGGCGCCGGAGTTGAGGGCGTTGATGGTCATCTTCTTGTCGACCGGGCCGGTGATCTCGACGCGGCGGTCCTCCAGACCGGGCGCCGGGGGCGCGACCTGCCAGTCGGCCTCCCTGACCTCCTTGGTCTCCGGCAGGAAGTCGAGCATGCCGCCCGCCGACAGCTCCGCCTGGCGCGTCTGGCGGGCGTCCAGCAGCTCCAGCCGCCTGGCGCCGAACTCCCGCTGGAGAGCCGCCACGAAGTCGAGCGCCTCCGGCGTGAGGATCTCGTCGAACCGGTCGAGCATCGGGCCGGTGATCTCCATGGGTCCTCATCTTTCCGTATCCTGGAAAATGACTTCTGGATTGTGGAAGTTAAGCTACTCCCCTGACATAGTCGGGTCAAAGGCTGGGGTTACCTCGGGGGCTCCTAGGGGGTGTTCCGGATGTCGGTCGAGGGCGCTTCGCGGCAGGATTTCCGGTATGAAGACGATGGCGATCGCGGGCGGCCTGCTGGCCTCCGCCGTGCTGCTGACCGGATGCGGGCTCGCGAGCGTGGCCGGCCCGGGGAGCGAGGAGACGGCCTCGTACCAGGTGACGGAGAAGGTCACCAAACTCCAGCTCAAGAGCAACTCCGGCGACGCCGTGATCACGGAGACGGACGGTTCCGCGGTGCGCGTCGTCGAGACACTGCGCTGGCGCGGCGGCGACAAGCCCAAGCCGGAGCACAAGGTCGAGGGTGACGCGCTGTTCCTCACGTACAGCTGTCCCTCGGACTGGGGGAGCTGCGGCGTCGACTACAAGATCGAGATTCCCAAGGGGCTGCACGTCGACCTGGACAGCGGCTCGGGCAACCTCACGCTCAGGAGCCTGACCGGGCCGATCGACGTGCACGTGGGCTCGGGTGACGTGGACGCCGCGGACCTGCGGGGCAAGAAGGTGATCGCCGACGCGGGGTCGGGCAACATCGAGCTCAAGTACGCCTCCGCGCCGGAAAGTGCCGAGCTGAAGACAGGGTCGGGGGATATCACGCTGAATGTCCCCGATGGTGCTTATGACGTGAAAACGGAGGTGGGATCCGGCGACGCCAACGTTTCGGTCAAGAAGGACGGCGCCTCGCCGAACAAGATCTCGCTCACGGCGGGTTCCGGTGACATCACCGTGTCGCCTGCTTGACAGGGGCGTGAGGTACCTGGATAACCAGGTGATTGCGCCGGGGATGTCATGCCACCATCGTGGGAAGACATCGAGGTGTCCAGACGTTCCCTAATAGAGATGACACGAATGCACGAATACTCCGCGCTCGACGAGTTCGAGACCGGCGACATGGACCTCGAGGAGCGCCAGGCGCTGCGGCGCGTGGCGGGCCTCTCCACCGAACTCCAGGATGTCTCCGAGGTCGAGTACCGGCAGTTGCGGCTCGAGCGGGTCGTCCTTGTCGGCGTCTGGACCTCCGGCACCTCGGAGGACGCCGAAAACTCCCTCCTCGAGCTCAAGCTCCTGGCCGAGACGGCCGGGTCGCAGGTGCTCGACGGGCTCATCCAGCGCCGCCAGAAGCCCGACCCGGCCACCTACATCGGCTCGGGCAAGGCTCTGGAGCTGCGTGACGTGGTCGAGTCCACCGGGGCCGACACCGTGATCTGCGACGGCGAGCTGGCCCCCGGCCAGCTGCGCCAGCTCGAGGAGACGGTCAAGGTCAAGGTCATCGACCGCACCGCGCTGATTCTCGACATCTTCGCCCAGCACGCCAAGAGCCGCGAGGGCAAGGCCCAGGTCGAGCTGGCTCAGCTCTCCTACCTGCTGCCGCGCCTGCGCGGCTGGGGTGGCAACCTGTCCCGGCAGGTCGGCGGTCGCGCCGCCGGCGGTGTCGGCATCGGTGGCCGCGGCCCCGGTGAGACCAAGATCGAGCTGGACCGCCGGCGCATCCGCGAGCGGATGTCGAAGCTGCGCCGGCAGATCAGCGGCATGTCCACCTCGCGCGACACCATGCGCTACCAGCGCCAGCGCCGCGAGGTGCCGGCCGTGGCGATCGCCGGTTACACCAACGCCGGCAAGTCCTCGCTGCTCAACCGCATCACCGGTGCGGGCGTGCTGGTGGAGGACGCGCTGTTCGCCACCCTCGACCCGACCGTGCGCCGCGCGCGCACGCCGGAGGGCAGGCTGTTCACGATCGCCGACACCGTCGGCTTCGTCCGGCACCTGCCGCACCAGCTCGTCGAGGCGTTCCGCTCCACGCTGGAGGAGGTCGCCGACGCCGACCTGATCCTGCACGTGGTGGACGGCTCGCACCCTGACCCCGAGGGGCAGCTCGCGGCGGTGCGCGAGGTGTTCGCCGACATCGAGGGCGCGCCGGACGTGCCCGAGATCGTGGTGATCAACAAGGCCGACGCGGCCGACCAGGAGGTGCTCGACCGGATCGCCAGGCGCGAGCGCGACAGCATCGTGGTCTCGGCGCGCACGGGCAAGGGCATCCCCGAGCTGCTGAGGCTCGTTGAGGAGCGGCTGCCGCGGCTGGACCACGAGGTCCATCTGCTGGTGCCGTACGACAGGGGCGACCTGATCTCGCGGGCCCACAAGGAGGGCGAGGTGCTCTCGGTGGACCACGTGGAGGACGGCACGATCCTGCACGCCAGGGTGCTTCCGAGCCTGTCCCAGGAGCTGCAGCGCGTGGGCAAGCCGGTGGAGCGCGTCTCCTAGCCCTTTCTTCGCTGTCCGGCATGGTTGGGCAGCTCTCGCCGCAAAGCGCGCAGAGCTGCCCAAAAGCGGCAGTGGTCCCCGAACCCTGGGATTGCTAGGATTGGCCAGACCTAACGTTGGTCTGGTCTTTGGTTTGGGTTCTGGTTTCAATGCTGACTGCAGGTGGTCGAGTCGTCTGCGGGGGCCGTGGGGGCAAGGTAGGGCTGCGTGACGCGTGGGATGAGTGGTCTTTCTTCCGAATAACCCTGTACAGCAGCCCAACATGTGAAATAACGTAACTGAACTGAAATCGCCGGATCATGCGTCTGGCGATACGGTCACCGCACAACTGATGCGGATGAGAGCAGGAGACCCCCCATGTCGTCCGGACCCGGAGCGGACTCAGTGGGCGCGGCCCAGGCCGTGCGCTGGGCTCTGCGCATGCCCTGGGGGTCGTGCTGGGTGGTGATGCGGTGACCGTTCGGCTCCTTACCAACATCGGCCGCCTCTGGACCGGCAACGAGGTCCTCAGCAACGCCGCCATCCTGGTGCACAACGACCGCATCGCGTGGGTCGGGCGCGCGCCCGACCTGCCGCAGAGCGTTCCCGGAGTCGTCGACGACATCGTCGACGTCGACCACGTCGAAAACCTGGGCGGCGCTCTCGTCACGCCCGGGCTCATCGACGCCCACACGCACCCCGTCTACGCCGGCAACCGCTACGCCGAGCTGGCCATCCGCACCGGCGGCTCCACCTCCGCCTCCATCACCGCGGCGGGCGGCGGCGTGGGCTCCACCGTCACCGTGACCCGCGGCACCGACCCGTGGACGCTCTGCAACGGCGTGCGCGAGCGGCTGCGCGGCTGGCTGCTCAGCGGCACCACCACCGTCGAGGCCAAGACCGGCTACCACCTCACCCGCGACGGCGAGCTCGCCGACGTGCGGCTCCTGCGCGAGCTGGAGAAGGAGCCGATGATGCCGCGGGTGCACGTCACGTTCCTGGCCGCGCACGTGGTGCCGCCCGAATACTTCGGCAGGCAGCGCGAATACGTCGAGGCCGTGGGCGCCTGGTGCGCCGACGCGGCCGCGGCGGGCGCCGACAGCGTCGACGTCTACTGCGACGAGGGCCACTTCACCACCGAGGAGTCCCGCTGGGTCCTCGCCTCCGGTCGCAACGTCGGCCTGCTGCCGCGCATCCACGCCGGCACCTACAGCCGCCGCGGCGCCGTCCAGCTGGCCGCCGAGCTCGGCTGCGCGTCGGCTGACGGCCTCCACCACATGTCCGACGAGGACATCGCGATCATGTCGCGCTACGGCGTGCCCGCCGTCGTCTGCCCGGCCACCGCCCTCCAACGGGGCCACCTCCCGCCGGTCCGCCAGATGATCAAGCACGGCGTCCAGATCGCCCTCGGCAGCGACCACAACCCCGGCTACTGCGGCATCACCTCGATGTCCCTGGTGATCGCCATGGCGGTGTCGGCGTTCGGGATGAGCGTCAACGACGCGCTCCGCGCGGCCACCCTCGGCGGCGCCACGGTCCTGGGCGCGCCGGACCGCGGGGTCCTGGCTCCGGGGCGGCTGGCGGACATCGTGCAGTGGGACGCCGACCATGAGGGCGCCTTCGCCTGGTCGTTCGGACTCAAGCCGCGTCGGGTGTGGCGGGGTGGGACGCCCGTTCAGTAGTTAATCTCGGGTTATGTCGCCGTTGGTCGCTGTTGTCACGGATTCAACCGCTTACCTGGGGTCTGTGGATGGTGTGGCCGTGGTTCCCGTACAGGTGATCGCACGGGCAACCGCTGATGCCGGCACCTCCCGGCCTGGCACCACGTCGCCCGGCACCAGGTCGCCCGGCACCAGGTCGCCCGGCACCAGGTCGCCCGGCACCAGGTCGCCCGGCACCACGTCGCCCGCCACCACTCCCGCCATCACCGCTCCCTCGGCCTCCGCTCCTTCTCTTCCCGCCGCGCCCGCGCCTCCGACGCCCGCTGGGCGCGCCCCCTCGATGCGGCCCGCAACCCCACCGAGCCCGGCGAACCTCGGCCCGACACGACCCTCCGACGTCGTGATCCCCTCACAGGCGATCCATGCGGGCACATCAGGGCGGCCCACAGGCGGCGGTGTGTCGTTCGACGAGGACTCCTTCACCGGCGACTTCGCCTCAGCCACCACCTCGCGGCCATCGCCGGCCCGCTTCGCCGCGTGCTACTCGGACCTGGCCGCCGCCGGAGCCACGGCGATCGTCTCGATCCACGTATCAGGTGAACTGTCGGGCACGATCGAATCCGCCCGGGCCGCCGCCCGCGACGCCCCCGTACCGGTGGAAGTGATCGACAGCCGCTCGATCGCGATGGGCCTGGGTTATCCGGTCCTGGCCGCCGCCCGTACCGCCGCGAGCGGGGCCTCCCTGGAGGCGGTGACGGCGGCCGCTCGCCGCTGCATGGAGACCACGCGCACGTTCTTCTACGTGGACACCCTCGACTACCTCCGCCGCAGCGGCCGCATCGGCGCCGCGGCCTCCCTCGTCGGCTCGGCCCTCATGATCAAGCCCCTGCTCCACATCGTGGACGGCCGCATCTCCCTCCTGGAAAAGGTCCGAACCGCCGCCCGCGCCATCGCCCGCCTGGAGGACCTCGCGGTGCGGGCAGCGGGGGACGGCCCTGTTGAGGTGGCGGTGCAGCACTTGGGCGCGAAGGAACGGGCCGAGGCGCTGGCGGAGCGGCTGCCGAAGCGGATCTCCGGGCTGGTGGATTTGCGGGTGGTGGAGGTGGGGGCGGTGATCGGCGTACACGTGGGGCCGGGCATGCTCGGCCTGACCGTCACGTCAAGCGACCATTAGCCACCCTGCCGGTTCCCGCGACCATGCACCCGTTGCCATAAGCCCCAGGCCCGCCCTCGTTGGCCACGTACGAACGGGACACCCCACCGCCCCCGACCGGCCGGCAAACCACGACCGTCGCCATCCCGGACGCGTCGCCCCCTCCTGCCACCATCCCCGGCCGCGAGCGCCCGCTCCCGCCGCCAGGCTCCACTGCCGGCGCTGTCCCCAGCCGTAAGCGCCCGCTCCCACCGCCGACGATGTCCCCAGCCGTGAGCGCCCGCTCCCACCGCCAGCGCTGTCCCCGGTCGTGAGCGCCCGCCTCCCCCAACCACCACCCCCTGTCCCTGGCCCTGAGCGCCCGCTACCACCGCCATCCACAGCCATGTCCCCCACTCCTGCCGCTATCCCCAGAACGCCGCTCGGCTCCGCTCCGGCTGACCCCCAGGCCATACCGTCGCCTGCGTGCGAACCCCCGATCCGTCGGCAGAGCGGGCCATAGCCGAGTCCCGGCTACGGTCGATCACGGCCCCTGCCCGCCGCCCACGCCGTCTCCTGAGCCGCCCACCCTGGGCCACGGGAAGCGGACCCGGAGCCCGGAGGGAAACCCACCACGCAGCCCCCGCGAACTGGCAGCAGGAAGCCCCAGCCACGACACCTCCAACCTCTCCCCAAAACTGGACGAACTGGCCCGATCCCTCCACCGCCACGCACACCACAACCAACCACGACCAAAACCCACAGGACCCCCCGCCAACACCCCAACTCCCGCCAACACCCCAACTCCCGCCAACACCCCAACTCCCGCCAACACCCCAACTCCCGCCAACACCCCAACTCCCGCCAACACCCCAACTCCCGCC
>NZ_JBFANM010000083.1:0-4119 GCF_040674815.1 Nonomuraea sp. NPDC049709 | reverse complement strand
CGCCAAAGCCCGCCCCTATCCCGCTACCAGCCTCCGTCAAAAGACTCCACAAGATCCTCACCTCCCAGAGCCCCGCCCTCGACCCAGGCAGGCCAGGCCTACGCGTCCTACTCGCCGTAGGCGGTCTCGCCACGGTTGTCGCAGCCTTCTTCATCTGGCGATCGCAACCCTCCCCGCAACCCCTCCCACCGCCCACCCCGATCGCCTCGATCACGCCCTTGACCCCGTCCCCCACCACCGCCAAGGTGACCGTCCACGTAGCCGGCAAGATCCGCGAACCAGGCGTCTACCTCCTCCCTTCGGGTGCCCGAGTGGCGGATGCCGTGACGGCCGCCGGAGGAGTGTCCCGAGGAGCCTCCACGGGACAACTCAACCTGGCCAGACGCCTGATCGACGGCGAGCAGATAGTCGTGGGCGCCACCCAGGGCCGGGCGGTGGCCGGTTCTCCCGCAGCTGACCCGGCCACCGCCATCCTCGACCTCAACGCCGCCACCACCGACCAACTGGAGCAGCTTCCGGGCGTGGGAGAGGTCCTGGCGGCACGCATCATCGAATTCCGTACCAGCCGCGGCGGCTTCACCACCGTCGACCAACTCCGCGAAGTCAGCGGTATCGGCCCAAGAAAGTTCGAAGAGATCAAACCAAAGGTCCGGGTCTAACATGCCCGGCCCGCCCACCGAACCCACAGGCCCAGCAGGTGCCGACAACGCCCACAGGCTCTCGGCCGATCAACCCCACGAAGGGCACCACCGGCACGACCACGCCCCCACAGCCAACCCCAGCCCCGGCCCGCACTTCGGCGCTGACCCCGCCCCTTGTCCCGACGCTGCCCCCGCCTCCGACCTTGACGCTGCCCCCGCCCCCTGCCCTGACGTTGGCTGCGCACCCGGTCATGACCCCACCTCCGACTCGGGCCCTGCCGCTGCATTCCGCCTCGACCCCAGCCCTGGCCCCTCCGCGGATCCCGACTCGGATCCCGCCCCGGATCCCGACTCGAGCACGCGCGACAACGCTTGGCCCCTCACCCTCCCCGCTCTGGCAGCCTGGGCCAGCGCCCTCACCCTCCTCGCGTGCCCAGCCAGTACCGGCATGATCGTCGCTGCTTCCGCCGTCCTCGGCGCAGCAGCGACCGCCTGGTTCACTCGCGCAGCGGCGGCCGATCACACCGAGCGTCATAACGCCGACCCCACCAATCGCCAGCACGCCGACCCCACCAAACGCCAGCACACCGAGCGCACCGAATGCCGTGACACCGACCGCACCGATTGTCGGGACACTGCTCTCACCAGCTTGGGCGCCGAACGTGGCGGATGGCGCGGGGCCAGGCAGAGCTCATGGCGGAACATCGCCATAGCCACACTCATCTGCGCAGCCGCAGCCGCAGCCTCGGTCGCCCTCCGAATCCACGCCCTGACCACGGGCCCGGCAGCAGAGCTCGCAGCCCAGAACGCATTCATCACCGCCCAGATCGCGCTGACCGACGACCCCAAGCGCAGACCAAAGGGAAACGGACGCTTCAACCAAGAAAGCTACGTGATCCCCGCAGACCTAAAAATCATCCAGACGTCCACGACCAGGACAGCCGTCAACATCCCCATCACCGTCTTCGCCACCGGCCGGGCCTGGAACACCCTCCTGCCGACCCAACACGTAGAAGTCACCGGCCGCCTGGCGAAACCGACCCCTGGCACCCTGGTAGCCGCCACGCTGCTCGTCCGAGAGCCACCACGAGTCCTGACACCCCCATCCAGCCTTCAGACCGCAGCGGGCACCCTCAGATCGGGTCTGCGATCCGCCGCCGACGTGCTCCCACCTGACCAGCGCGGCCTCCTCCCCGGCCTGGTCGTCGGTGACGTCTCCCGCATGGACCCCCAGGTGGCCTCCGACCTCAGAGAAGCCGGCCTGAGCCACCTGAACGCCGTAAGCGGCGCCAACCTGGCGATCGTCGCCGGTGCGACCCTCGCACTCTCCCGCCTGATCGGCCTCTCCCTCCCCGTGAGAGCCGTCTTCGCCGCCGTCGCGATGCTCGCGTTCACCGTGGTCGCACGCCCTTCTCCAAGCGTCCTGCGAGCGCTTCTGATGGGCCTGGCAGCAGCCATCGCCATGGGCACGGGCCGCTCGAAGGACGGCTTCGCGGCCCTGTCAGCGACGGTCCTCTTCCTGGTGCTGTTCGCCCCCGAACTCGCCCGTTCCTACGGTTTCGCCCTCTCGGTCACCGCGACAGCAGGCATCCTCCTCCTCGCACCGCGCTGGCGAGACAAGCTGTCAGGCTCGGAAGACGAGGCCACCCCATCGGAAGCACCTGGCACCGAACCTGACCAACACCGGGACCGCAGCCCTGAACCGCCCGATGCCTCGGCTTTGGGTCGTGGTCAGTCTGCGGGTGGTGCCTCGACTCCCGGATTTGGCCCCGTGTCGGTCCGTAGCCCGGTCCCGGTCGGCACCACCGCTCCAGCGGATGGCGCAGCCCCAGCCCGTGGTACGGCCCCAGCCTGTGATGTGGCCCCAGCCTGTGGTGTGGCCCCAGCGTGTGGCGCAGTCCCAGTGCGTGGTGAGGCCCCGGCCCGTGATGAGGCCCCGGCCCGTGGTGCCTCTGCCCAGAGTCCGGCCTCGGTTGGGAGTTCGGCCTCGGACAAGCCGACGTACCGGCTACCCCGCTGGGTCGCCGAGGCAGTGGCTGTGCCGGCGGCAGCGCAGATCGCCGTGACCCCCGTGCTGGTGCTGATGTCGGGACAGTTGACGCCCGTCGCGGTAATCGCCAACCTGCTGGTCGCACCGGCCGTCGCGCCCGCGACGCTGCTCGGCTTCGGCGCCGCTCTGGTGGCGCCCCTGTGGCCTGATGGTGCGCGGCTGCTCGTGATCCCGGCCGGGTACGCGGTCGGTTGGATCGTCATGGTGGCCCGGTGGGCGGTGAACCTTCCCTTCGCCACCGTGCCTTGGCCTGCTGGACTGCCTGGGCTGGGCCTGCTCCTGCTCGCGGTGGCCGTGGCGATTCCGATCCTGCGACGCCGGGCCTGGCGCGCCATCGCAGGGACTGTGGCCGGTGCCGCCCTGGTTGCGGTGCTGGTGGTCCGGCCCATCGCCGGTCCATGGCCTCCCGAGGGCTGGCTCATGGTGATGTGCGACGTGGGGCAGGGAGACGGCCTGGTGGTCTCGGCCGGACCGGGGCGGGGCGTCGTGGTCGACACGGGACCGGATCCGGTCGCCATGGATCGGTGCCTGCGAAGACTCGGTGTGGAGGACGTACCGTTGCTCGTTCTCACCCATCCCCATGCGGATCACGTGGATGGCCTGCCGGGTGTTCTCCGTAACCGGCGTGTCGGCGCGGTGGTCGTCAGCCCCCTGCGTGCCGGTGACCGGGCCGGTTCACGTGTCTCAGCCACGCTGGCGCATCGCCGGATACCCGAAGGGACGGCCTCACCGGGGACGCGCTGGAGGTTCGGGCCGTCCGAGCTGACCGTACTGGCGCCGGATCCCGCTCATGGCGAGATGAACGGATATGGCGAGGGCAGCGCGATCAACAACTCGAGCGTGGTCATGCACGTACGCTGGCGAGCCGGGTCGATCCTGCTCGGCGGCGATCTGGAAACGGAGGCGCAGGAGGAACTGCTGCGAGGGCTCGCCGTACGGGCTGACATCCTCAAGACTCCGCACCACGGGTCGAACCGGCAGTCTCCGGCCTTCCTGGCGTCGCTTGGTGCGCGAGCCGCGTTGATCAGTGTGGGAGCCGACAACGACTACGGTCATCCCGCCATGTCCACACTCGGGCTTTTGCGGCGGCTCGGGCTCACCGTCTACCGCACCGATCAGTCGGGCGACCTTGCGGTGGTGGAGGCGGGGGACGGGCGGATGGCGGTGGTCCCGCGCGGGCCGTAGCAGCAGGACAGGTCGCCGGAAGTGAGGCAGCGGTACATCTTGCCGGGAGGTGGGGGAGCAGCTGTACGGATCTCTGGAAGGTGGGGGAGCGCTGTACGGATCTCTGGGAGGTGGGCGGAGCGCTGTACGGATCTCTGGGAGGTGGGGGGGAGCGCGGGACGGATCTCTGGGAGGTGGGCGGAGCGCTGTACGGATCTCTGGGAGGTGGGGGGAGCGCGGGACGGATCTCTGGGAGGTGGGGGG
>NZ_JBFANM010000082.1:0-49299 GCF_040674815.1 Nonomuraea sp. NPDC049709 | reverse complement strand
CGTGCCGGTGGGTCGCGTCGTTGGCCCCGCCGCCGCAAAAACTCACCCCCACGTCCGCGTTCCCGGCCATCCGGGCGGGGCCGGCTACGAGGCGGTGCCGGGCCAGTCGTCGCCCCAGTCCACGTCCCTGGCGCGGCGGTAGAAGTCGCCCTGCCGCTTGGAGACCAGCACGTCGCGGATGCCGTCGCCCTCCGTGCACAGGCGCAGGGAGACCAGGCCCTTGCGCTTCTGCGGATGGCGCAGGACCCGTGCGGCGGGCCGGGGCCAGGCGGTGGCGGTGGCGGCCACGTACGAGAACTTCTCGTCCTCGAAGCTGAGGGTGCCCGCCTTGACGCGGCGGTGCAGGGCGGTTCTGGGCAGGCGTACGGAGAAGTGGCACCAGTCGCGGCCCGGCTCGATCGGGCAGCGGCCGTCATGGGGGCAGGGGGCGACGATGGTCAGGCCGCGGGCGGCCAGGACGTCGCGGGCGGCGGAGACGGTGGCCCAGCCGGCCGGGGTGCCTGGCTCGATGATGATCACCATGGCGGCGTCCTCGGCCAGCCAGCGTACGACGTCGGGGCGTTCGCTCTCGGGGAGCTCGCCCAGGGCGTACGACATGGTGACCAGGTCGGCCGAAGGCCGGTCGAGGCCGGGGGTGATGGAGGCGCGCCGCCAGGTCGTGTCCCGCAGGGCCGCCGAGCCGCGGGCCAGGCGCCGGCCCAGGTCGATGATGTCGGGGTCGTGTTCGACGACCGTCACCTTCTCGAGGGACGGCCAGATCTCGCCCGCCGCCCAGATCGCCGCCCCGGTGCCGCCGCCGGCGTCGAGGTGGCTGCGCGGTTCGAAGCCGGGGGTCAGCGCGGCCGCCTGGCGCATGGCCGTGCCGGCGGCGGCGTAGGTGGCGGGCATGCGGTAGGCGGCGTACGCGGCGATGTCGGCGCGCGTACGCAAATGGTTGCCGCCGGTGGACAGGCCGGTGGCGGCGCCGGTGCGGTAGCGCTCGGTGAGCTTGGCCGCGGAGTCGGACAGTTCCTGCGGCGAGAAACGGGCCAGGGTCTGGTCGAGGGCCGTTCTGAGGGCATCGGGAAGCATGGCTGAATTCACCTTGACGTGGACAAAGGGGAAGGTAGGGCGGGGCGGGCTCGATCACCCGGCGCGCGGGGCGAACCGTCCGGACGAGGTCACCCGGCGCGGGGCGAACCGTCCGGACGAGGTCACCCGGCGCGGGGCGAACCGTCCGGACGGGATCACCCGGCGCGGGACGAGCCGTGCGGACGGGATCACCCGGCGCGGGCCGTGGCGCGCAGGCGGGATCACCCGGCACCGGCCGCGGCGGGCGGGCGCGACCGTGCCGGGCGGGCCGGGGCGGGTGGAGGCGATCATGCCGGGCGCGCCAGGGCGAGCGGGCGCCAGGCGGCCGCCGCGACGGCCGCCGTCGCGGCGCAGGCCAGCCAGTACGGTGCCGTGATCGTCCACGTGCGCGCGAGCAGGCCGCCCAGCAGCGACCCGATGGCCGCGCCGCCGTAGTCGAACAGCGCGCTCACGCTCGCCACCCGCCCCAGCAGCCCGCCCGGCACGATCCGCTGCCGCAAGGTGGTGACGATCACGCCCCACACCATGGTGTGGATCCCGAACACGACCAGCACCGCCCCGGCCACGAGCGGCACGGTGGTGGCGGCCAGCACGCCGTGGGTGACGGCCTCGATGACGAGCCCGGCCCGCAGCAGGACCGTCGCCCCGAGCCGGGCCTCCAGCCGGGCCGCGAGCCCCGTCCCGACGAGCCCGCCCACGCCGAACGTGGTGAGCAGCACCCCGTACCCGATCTCGGACAGTCCCAGCCGCTCGCGCGCGTAGAGCACGAAGACGGCGAACGCGGCGCAGAACACGACGTTGGCCAGCCCCATGGCGAGTGCAAGTGTGCGCATGAGCCGGTGCCGCCACAACCAGCGCAGCCCGGCCGCGATCTCGGCACGCAGACTGCCGCCCCGCTCGTACGGCTGCGCGGGCGCCGGCCGTACGGTCGCCACCAGCGCCGCGGCCACCGCGAACGACACCGCGTCCACCCCGAACGGCAGCGCCGCCGACACCGCGAACAGCCCGGCGCCCACGGGCTTGGCCAGGAACTGGTTGACGACCGTGAACGTGGCCATCAGCCGCGCGTTGGCCGAGGCCAGCCGCTCCGGCGCGACAATGGCGGGCAGCAGGGCCGCCGAGGCGGTGTCGGCCAGCGTCTCGCCCACCCCGAGCAGGAAGAACGCCAGGTAGATGACCGGAATGCCGGTCGAGCCGGTGACCACGGAGACGGCCAGGGCGCCGAGCACCAGGCCGCGCAGCAGGTTGACGGCCACGATGAGCCGGCGGCGGTCGAGCCGGTCCACGTACGCGCCGCTGACCAGCGCGAACAGCAGCCACGGGAGCTGCTGCGCGAACGCGGCGCCAGCCACCAGCGCGGGGTCGGCGGTGAGGGAGGCGACGAGCAGGGGCCCGGCGGCCATGGTGATGCCGTCGCCGAGATTGGACACGGCCGAGGCCGTCCACAGCTTGGAGAAGTCCGCGCCGAGAAGCGCGGACATGGAGGCACGCAAAAGAGCTCCTCGCAGGAGTAAGGGGAGAAACGGTCGGTTACGCGAGCGACCGCTTCAGGCGAGGAGCATTGGCCCGCCGGCACGATCCCGACGGCGACCTGCTACGACGTGGTACGCCCTCGCCCGGAAGCGGCGGCACGGACCTTGGCGAGGCGCATACGAACCCCCATCAATTGCGATGTCAATCGGGGACATTATCGGACATTCGACAGCACAAATGGTAGGACCGCGGCCATCCCCATGGACGGCCGCCCCCTCCAGGACAGACCGGCCGTCATCCCCCCTGGACGGCATGGCAGCCGTTGCGGAAGAGCCGCCAGAACGCCAGCGCCGCTTCGTCGGTGCGCTCGGGCCGCTCCCCGGCCACCCAGTGCGCGATCACGCCGACGAGGGCCCCGGCCAGGTAGGCGGCGTGCACGTCCACGGGGACGTCGTCCCACCCGGCGGGGCGGCTGCCGCCGGCGAAGCGGCCGGACAGCTCGGCGGTGAGGCGTTCGCGCATGCGCGCGGCGAAGCGGGCGCTGCCGTGGGGGCCGAGCATGCGCGCGTACATGGTGGCGTTGCCGGCCACGTGCTCGAACAGCTCGCCCAGCGGGTCGGGGGCCCGGTCGCGGGGGGCGTCGAGGGGGCACAGGGCGGCCGCCCTGGCGACCGCGGCGACGGCGTCTTCCATCGCGTCGGTGATCAGCGAGTCCACGTCGGGGTAGTGCAGGTAGACCGTTGCCCGGTTCACCTCCGCGCGCTTGGCCAGCGCGGACATCGTGATGGTCGCGAGCTCCTGCTGCGCGGCCAGCTCCAGCACCGCCGCCTTCAGCCGGGTGCGGGTGCGCTGCGCGCGCGGATCGTCCGAGTTCACACCCGCAACTATACGACATTCATTGCATATACGACATGTGTTGACTAATAGACATTTGTCGCATACTTTGATGGCATGCGAATCGAGATCTGGGCGGATGTCGTCTGCGGGTGGGCCCACATCGGCAAGCGGCGGCTGGAGAAGGCGCTCGCCTCCTGGGAGGGGGAGCCGGTCGAGGTGGTCTGGCGGCCGTACCAGATCGACCCGTCCGCGCCCGCGCGGGCGGTGCCGATGGCGCAGGTGCTGCTCGACCCCGTTGCCGACGAGGCGCTGCGCACCTGCTCGCCCGGGCTGTCCCCGGCTGAGAACCGGGAGCGCGTGGCCGAGGTGGCCGCCGCCGAGGGGCTGGGGCCGCAGTGGGGCTCCGAGTGGCGGGCGAGCACGCTGGAGGCGCACCGGCTGATCGCGCTGGCGTACGAGAAGGGCGGCGCCGAGCTGCAGGACCGGGTCGTGGAGCGGGTGCTGCGGGCCCACTTCGTGGACTTCCAGGACATCAGCGACCTCGCCGTGCTGACCGCGATCGCCGCCGAGGCGGATCTGGCGGAGGAGGCGGGCTACACCGGCGAGCCGGATCCCGCGCGCCAGACGCTGCCCGGGGCCGAGCTGGTGCGGGAGCTGCTGCTCGTCGGCAAGGCCAAGGGCGTGCGGACCTCGCCCACGATCGTGGTCGGTGACCTGGCGCTGGAGGGCGCGCAGCCGCCGGAGACGATCAGGGAGTTCCTGGAGGAGGCGAGCCGGCACGCTCCGCGCCGCCTGCCCGCGGAGGTGGAGCGGTTGCGCCGGGCCGAGTCGCTGCTCGACCAGCGCGACCCCCTGGGCGCTCTCACGCTGCTGCGGCCCCTGGTGGCCGAGCACGGGGACGACCGGGGCGTGCGGCTGCTGGCGGCGCGGGCGTACTTCGCCTCGGCCCAGCTCAACCGGGCGCGCGCGGCGCTGGAGTCGCTGGTGGCCGAGTCACCGGACGACTCCTACGCCCGCCACCTCCTGGGCCGCACGCTGCAGCGGCAGGGCCGGCACGAGGAGGCCGCCTCCCACCTCACCCTGGCCGCCGTCATGACGCCGGACTACGCGTGACACCCCAGCGCCGCGGCTCCGGTTCACGCCGTGACACGCGTGCGCCGCGGCTTCCGATCGCGCCGTAACACCCCTGGGCGGCGGCTCCCGTTCACGCCGTAGCGCCTCTGTGCCGCAGCGGAGCGCGCGTGGCACCTCTGCGCCGCAGGTCACGGGCCGCGAGGAAGAGCAGCGCGGCCCACCCGGCGCAGTACGCGCCGAAGGCCGCGCCCCCGCGGTCCGTGAGCACCGCGCCGCCGAGCATGCCCGCCGCCCCGGCCGCGGCCACGGCCGCGCAGAGCCAGTGCGCGGCCAGCACCCCCGCGTACGGCCACCGCCGCCGGACCCGGGGCCGCCCGGCCAGCAGAATCGCCATGACCAGCACCCCGGCACCCGCGTTGCCCCACTGGGCCCACGCCACCTCCCCCGGCCCGTAGGCCAGGTAGGCGTCCGGCGACACCCTCGGCCCGCCGGTCACCCCCAGCCGCCCCTCCAGGGCGAAGACGACCTTCGAGGCCACGTACAGTCCGGTCCACGCGATGCCCGCGTCCGCGATCTTCACGCTTCGACCCTGTCACCGGCCCGCACCCTCCCGATTCCCCCGCACGGGGGAGCCCCCTCCCCCGCCGGAGCTGTGCCCCTGGCGAACAGGTGGGCCGCGCGGCCCGCCGCCGCACTAGCGTTCGGGACATGCCGATCGTGGACGACATCAAGATCGTGTACGAGGACGCGGGGCCCGGGACACCGCCGGGCACCGTGGTGTTCGTGCACGCCGGGGTGGCCGACATGCGCATGTGGGAGCACCAGTTCAGGGCGCTGGCGCGGCGTTACCGGGTGATCCGCTACGACTGGCGCGGCCACGGCCTGTCCGGTGACGCGGAGGGCGAGGTGTGCCACCACGAGGACCTGCTGGCGGTCATGGACGCGCTGGGGGTGGAGCGGGCGGTGCTGGCAGGCTGCTCGATGGGCGGGGCCTACGCCGTCGAGGCCGCCCTCGCCGCGCCGTCCCGGGTCGCCGGGCTCGCCCTGATCTGCTCCGGCCTGGCCGGTCACCAGTGGCCGCGCGAGATGCTGGAGCAGGCCGCCGAGCGCGTGCACTCCTCGGTGCCCGCCGACCGCCTGGCCCGCTACCGCGCGGGCACGGCCGGGCACGTGGATCCCGCCGACGTGCGGGCGATGGCCGAGGCGCACACGCTGTGGCAGGTCGCGGGCCCCGATCGCGGCCGCGAGGCGCTCTCCGGCGAGGTGTGGGCGGCGGCGGTGGAGATGTGCCGGCTGGTGTTCGAACGCTCCTGGACCGGCCCCAGGTCCGCCGAACGCCTCCTCGACCCGCTCGCCGCCGGCCGGCTGCACGAGGTCGCCGCCCCCACGCTGGTGATCAACGGGCTGGCGGACGTGCCCGGCATCCAGGAGGTCTCCGGCCTGCTCGCGGCGGGGATCCCGGGCGCCCGCCGGATCGATCTGCCCGAGACCGGGCACCTGCCGCCCGTGGAGCGTCCCGCCGAGGTGACGCGGGCGCTGACGCACTTCCTGGCGGACGTCTTCGGTCCCTGACCGCCGTGGGCGGCTCTCCGCGTTCAGGACCGAGGATGCGGAGGGCCGCCGAGGCAGGCGAACCCTCCGGCTAGGACGCCCCGCCGTCCCGCGTGGCGTGCGCGGTCAGGAGGCCGTCGATGGCCGCGGCCAGCAGGTCCCGGTGCTCGTGGGGCAGGTCGCCCGCCAGCGTCTCCAGCCGCCGCGCCACGTCCCCGTGCGCCAGCACCCCGACCCGCGTCCCGTCCGGGGTCAGCTCGATCAGGCAGACGCGGCGGTCGCCGGGGTCACGCGTGCGCGCCACCAGCCCCCGTTTCTCGGCCCGGTCCACGAGCCCGGTCAGGCTCGACTTCTCCAGGTGCAGCGCACGGCTCAGCTCGCCCATCCCCACCGGCCCGTCCACCAGCAGGCAGAGCAGCTGCGCCTGCTGCGGCGTCAGGTCGTGCTCGCGGCTGACCTCCCCGAACACCTGCTGCACCAGGTGCGCCAGCCGTACGAGCGCGTCGGTGAACGGCAGGACCGGTTCTTTCGTGGTGACCACGGGCCCGAGTCTAGTTGACAGTTGTTCGCGAGACGAACTAATTTCTTCGTACAACCAACTGTTCGCAATACAAACTAATGGGAGCCACCCGTGCCCGACTACGGCCACGATCTGCTCTTCAGCGCCAACCTGGTGCCCGTCGCCCGGCAGGCGGACGACGTCGTGGCCCGGGCCCGGCTCGCCGAGCGCGCCGGGCTCGACCTCGTCACTTTCCAGGACCACCCGTACCAGCCGGCCCTGCTGGACACCTGGACGCTGCTCAGCTACGTCGCCGCCGCCACCGAGGCGATCCGGCTGGCGGGCAACGTCCACCCGCTGCCGCTGCGGCCGCCCGCGATGCTCGCGCAGGCCGCCGCCAGCCTGGACCTGCTCAGCCACGGGCGCTTCGAGCTGGCCCTGGGCGCCGGCGGCTACTGGGACGCCATCGCCTCCATGGGCGCGCCCCGCCTGAGCCCGGGCCAGGCCGTGGACGCGCTCGAGGAGGGCATCCAGATCATCCGCGCCGCGTGGGACACCGGCGCCCCCGGCGGCATCCGGCACCACGGCGAGCACTACCGGGTGGACGGCGCCGGACGGGGCCCGCGGCCGGCCCACGACATCGGCATCTGGCTGGGCGCGTACAAGCCGCGCATGCTCCGCCTCACCGGCCGGCTCGCCGACGGGTGGCTCCCCTCGCTGCCCCGCTTCCGGAGCTTCGACGAGATCGCCGCGGGCAACGCCATCGTCGACGAGGCCGCCGCCGAGGCGGGCCGCTCGCCCGCCGCCATCCGCCGCCTGCTCAACCTGGCCGAGGAGCTGCCGCCCGAGCAGCTCGCCGAGCTCGCCCTGCGGCACGGGATCAGCGTCTTCACGCTGATGGCCGACGATCCGCGCCGCATCGAGCGCTTCGCCGCGGAGACCGCCCCCGCCGTACGCGAGCTCGTCGCCGCCGAACGCGCCCCTGCCGTCCCCACCGCTCCCGCCGGACGCGCCCCGGCAATCCCTGGCGCTCCGGCCGCCGCACGCGCCGCGGCCGACCCGCGAGCCGGGGGCACGCCCGCCGGCCTCCAGGACTCCCCACTCCCTGAGGGCACCGCGCTGGGCATCATCCCCACGCCGGACGACGGCGTACGGCTGACCGACGTCCGCGTCTGGGACGAGAGCACCCGCCCCACCGCCCCCCGCCCCGACCCCGGCAGGCCCTACACCGCCAGGGAGCGGGCCAACGGCCGGCACCTCATCGACGTCCACGACCACCTGCGCGCCGAGCTGGCCCAGCTGCGCGACCTCGCCGACCAGGTCGCCGCCGGGGTGCTCGACCCGGGCGCGGCCCGCTCGCACATCAGCACCATGACGATGCGCCAGAACAACTGGACCCTGGGCGCCTACTGCGAGACCTACTGCCGCCTGGTCACGATGCACCACTCCGCCGAGGACGCGATGCTCTTCCCCCAGCTGCGCCGCACGGAGCCCGGCCTCGCCCCCGTCCTCGACCGCCTCCGGGAGGAGCACCACGCCATCCACAAGGTCCTCGAACAGGTCGACCGCGCCCTGGTCGCCTTCGTCACGGACCCGGCCGGCCTGACCGGCCTGCGCGCCGCCGTGGACCTGCTCACCGACAGCCTGCTGTCCCACCTGTCGTACGAGGAGCGCGAGCTGGTCGAGCCCCTGGCCAGGCACGGCCTCTGACCGGGAACGCGTGCCGCCGCGCCCCCACCACGATCACCAGGGCCGCAGCCACCAGGGGGAACGCCGTCCACGGCAGGGCCCCCGCCCCGGCGCCCTCCAGCACCACCCCGCCGGCCAGCGACCCGGCCGCGATGCCGGCGTTGTACACGGTCGTCTGCAGGGACGTCGCCACGTCGGCGTTCCCCGCGCCCGCGACGTTCACCAGCGCCGTCTGCAGCAACGTCGGCACGCCCCCGAACGCCATCCCCCACAGCGCCGCCGCCCCGACCACCACGCCCCCGGCCCCGCCGAAGGCCCCCAGGACGGCCATCGCCCCCGCCACGACACCCAGCACCACCACCAGCGCCCCTCTCGGGAACCGATCGATCACCGCCCCGACCACCCAGATCCCGGCCACCGTCCCGACCCCGAACACCAGCAGCACCACGCTCGTCCGCTCCCGCGCCAGCGGCGCCAGGTACGTGTACACCGCCTGGTGCCCCACCAGCACCAGCGACGTCACCCCGAGCGAGGTGCGCACCCCCGGCATGACCACCACCCGCCGCAACGGCACCCGCGCCGCCGCCTTCTCACCGGGGAAGTTCGGCACCTGCCACCACACCCACCCGATCAGGACGAGCGCCGCCCCCGCCAGCCCGCAGAACGCCCAGCGCCACCCGGACACCGACGCCAGCGCCGCCCCCGCCGGGATCCCCGCGCACAACGCCACCGTGATGCCCGCCGAGACGATCGCGATCGCGCGGCCCCGCCGCTCGGCCGGCACCATCCGGGCGGCGTATCCGACCAGCATGGCCCACAACACCCCGCCCATGACCCCGGCCAGCACCCGCGCCCCGAACGTCACCGCGTACGACGACGACACCGCGGTCACCGCGTTCAGCACGGCGAACCCGGCCAGCACCCCGACCAGCACCGGCCGCCGGTCGAGGCCGCGCAACACCGCCGTCACCGGGATGGCCGCCAGGAACGACGCCACCGCGTACGCCGTCACCAGGAACCCGGCCCGCCCCTCGGACACCCCCAGGGCGCCCGCGATCTGCGGCAGCAGCCCCGCCGGGAGCAACTCCGTCATCACCGCCGCGAACGCCGCCGAGAACAGTGCCAGCAGCCCCGGCCAGGGCATCGTCGCGCGCACCCGGGCCGGACTGGCGATCGCCACATCAGACATGCGACCATGCTGAAACCTTCACATCAATGTGAAGGCAAATCCCGGCACGACCGAGGCACACCATGAGGATCGGACAGCTGTCGCAGCGCACGGGCGTACCCACCCGCATGCTGCGCTACTACGAGGAGCAGGACCTCCTGCACCCCGAACGCGCCGACAACGGCTACCGCCACTACCCGGAGTCGGCGGTCTACCGGGTCCAGCAGATCCGCGGCCTGCTCGACTCGGGCCTCACCACGGAGATCATCCGCCGGATCCTGCCGTTCCTGGACCGGCCCGACGAGATCCACCTCCACCCGCAGTGCCTCACGCCAGAGCTGGCCGACCTGCTGGAGGCGGAGGCGGCCCGGATCCAGCAGCGCATCGACTGCCTGGCGCGCAACCGCGACGCCATCCACGTCTACCTCGCCGCCGTACGCGCGCTGCGGACCTGAGCCCTTTACATTGTAGATCTATATGACATCCCTGACGAAGCTCCTCACCGACGCCCAGCACGGCCACCTCCCCCCGGCCGACGGCGGCCTGACGATCCTGCCCCAGCCCTCGCCCCGCGACGTGGGCGTCATCGCCTTCACCGCGCACACGGTGGTCTTCGCCGACGTCGAGCCGGCCTGGGTCCGCGAGCGGCTGCCGCCCGGCGACCTGTCCGCGCCCCTCTGCCCGCCCTTCCTCCAGGCCCTGGCCGGCCGGACCGGGCGCCGCGTCGGCGGTGTCGACCTCATCGCCCTGGCCGGGCCGCTGCCCGGCCCTCCCCCGGCCGGGCTGGAGGAGGTCACGGACAGCGACCATCCGCGGGTGGCGCGGGCCCGCCGCTACCGCGACGCCGTCCGCGTGTGGACCACCAGGGACGGCGGCCTGCTGGCCGTGGGGCGCGGGGTGGCGGGGCGGTGGGAGGCGGCGGTCGAGGTCGACCCATCGCGCCGCGGGCGCGGGCTGGGCCGGCTGCTGGCCGGGGCGGCCAGACAGCTCGCCCCCGGACCCGTGTGGGCGCAGGTCGCGCCGGGGAACGCGGCCAGCGTACGAGCGTTCCTCGCGGCCGGGTACGTCCCCATGGGTGCCGAGGTGCTGCTCGCGTCCTGAGTTTTCCGAACCCTGCGCGCCTTCACCGCGGACGTGGCCAGAGCCGGCACCGCACCCTGCCGGAGTCTCTCCGCACCAAGCGGGGCCAATGCCGCCGGTCTCCGCGTACGGCCGCGACCGGTGACAGCTGCGAGTTTGCCGGTCAACGGGCGCCTGTTGGACGAAACCGGGCGTGGCGCTGTCTTGCCACCACAAGATCGCTACGTATAGTGATGGCCGATGTCACTTCGTGATTACAGGGGGAGATCATGAGAAGTAGCCTCATCGCCGCCGGCGGTGCGCTGCTCACCGCGGCCGCGCTGTTCGGAACAGCCGGCACTGCGGCCGCCGACATCTGGATCGACTGGACACACACGTACCCGAGGCACTGCGCCCTCGGCGTGAACGACGACACGACCTACCACCACGTCACCGACCACGGGGTCTTCGCAGGCACCCGCGACGCCGACGGCTGCAAGGGCAACCACCACGCAGGCTGGGGCTGGAAGTGGGGCGGACACCACGATCACGGGCGACACGAGGTAGAGAAGTGGGAGCGGGGTAACTGGCCCAACAGCGGCAACGGCAACTGGGTCGGCCACGGGTACGGCCCGGGAGTCGGCGTGGGCGTCGGCGGCTGACCTCACGCCATGAACCTGTCCCGGTGCCCGCTCGGGCGCCGGGACAGGTGCGCGTCCTCCCCCACCCCCCGGCCCGCTCCTCCCCGGCCGCTTCTCCCCGCCCCGCTCCACCGCCGACCCACGCCTGGGCTTCCCCCGCCGTGTGATCGCTGGATAGCCTGGCCGGGTGCGACTAGGTGTGAACGTCCCCAATTTCGGCCCCGGCACCGATCCCGGCGTCCTGCGGCAATGGGCCCTGACGGTCGAAGGGCTCGGCTTCGACCTGCTCATGGTCTCCGACCACGTGGTGATCACCCCCGACGTCGCCGCGCAATATCCCGCGCCGTTCTACGAGCCGTTCACCACCCTCGCCTGGCTGGCCGGCGCCACCTCCACGATCACGCTGGGTACCACGGTGGTGATCGTCCCCTACCGGCACCCGCTGCTCACGGCCCGCATGGCGGCCAACCTCAACGACCTCAGCGGCGGCCGGCTGGTGCTGGGCGTCGGCGTGGGCTGGGCGCGGAAGGAGTTCGAGGCGCTCGGCGTCGCGTACGAGCGGCGTGGCCGGCTGACCGACGAGCACCTGGCCGCCATCCTCGCCGCCTGGGCCGACGAGCGCGACTACCGCTCCGGCGGCGTGCCGATCTGGGTGGGCGGCGGCAGCGACGCGGCGCTGCGCCGGGCGGTGCGGTTCGGCCAGGCGTGGCACCCGCTCAGGAACACCGTGCCGTGGCTGCGCGAGACGTGGCCCCGGGTGACGGCCCTGGCCGAGGAGCAGGGGCGGCCGGCGCCGGCGCTGGCCCCGCGGATCGTGCTGCGGATCACGCGGGAGCCCGTGACGGGCCCGGACCGGCTCGCCGGCGAGGGCACGATCGGCCAGGTCATGGAGGACCTCCAACAGCTCCGCCTGCTCGGCGCGGAGACCGTCGTCCTCGACCCGTTCCTCGGCGACCCGGAGGAGACCCTCCACCCCGAGTCCGCCTGGGAGCACCTCGCCGCCGTGGCTGCCCGTAGATCCGCGAAGTAGCCGCAGGCTGATAGCCTTTATGCCGTAAAGAATTGTCCGGCACGGGGAGTTTCCGCGTTGGTCGTCTACGCAGGCCAGGGTGACGCGCGACGGTCGATGGCGCTGCTGTGGCGCAGCGGTGAGCCGGGTGAGGTGCGGCCGGGCCCCAAACCCGGGCTGAGCGTGGACGTCATCGTCGACGCCGCGATCGCGGTGGCCGACCGCGAGGGCATGGCGGCGCTGTCCATGCGGAAGGTCGGCGAGCGGCTGGGCCGCACGGGGATGGCGCTGTACACGTACGTGCCGAGCAAGGGCGAGCTGGTCGACCTCATGTACGACCGGGCCCTGGCCGAGCTGCCCGCCGGCTACGACCTGAGCGACGGCTGGCGCCCCGCCGTGGCCTCGTGGGCCGAGCACACGCTGGCCTTCTACCTGCGGCATCCGTGGGTGCTGCAGGTGTCGCAGGCGCGGCCGGTGCTGGGGCCGAACGAGTTCGCGATGCTGGAGAGCGTGGTGGCGATCCTGCGCACCACCGGGCTCGGGCCGCGCCGGCTGCGCGGGGTGGTGGCGCTGCTGTTCGACTTCGTACGGGGGGCGGCGAAGACGGTCTCGGAGTCGCGCCTGGCCCCGTCCGAGACCGGGGTGTCGGACGAGGAGTGGTGGCAGGCGCGCTCGTTCCTGCTGGAGGAGGTGGCGCCGGGGTTCGCCGACCGGTTCCCGATGGTGACGTGGATCGAGTCGGACGACGACGGGCCCGGCGCGGGCGAGCCCTACCTGGAGCATCGGGTCAGCGAGACGTTCTCGGTGGGCCTGGCCGTGCTGCTGGACGGCATCGAGGCGGCTGTGCGGGCGGGCTGACCGCCGTCAGTGGCGGGCCGTCAGCTCCGCCTCGTCCCGCAGGAACGCGATGTGGCGGCCGCGGTTGCATTCGAGCACCCAGGCGGCCAGGGCGGAGCTGGCCTCGGTGTGGCGGGCGATGTCGCCCACGATGGCCAGGCCGACGCCGTAGTTGACGAACTTCTGCGCGATCTCGCCGGCCACGCCGGTGCTCAGCGTGAAGAAGCCGTCCGGGAGGCTGCCGGCCGGGACGACGACCCAGGTGGCGCTGCTCGACCACGCCTCGCCGATGAGGTCGAGGACGTCGCGGACCTCGCGCAGGGGTCCATGTCGCGGGTCGTAGCGGTGGATGCGGTGGTCAAGCATGCGGGTTCTCCAGGAAGTCCATGATCTGTCGGGTCCGGGCGGGGAGCAGGAGCTGTGCATCGGCGGCGAGTGTCGCGAGGGTGGAGGAGGCTGTCGCGCCCGCCGCCGAGGCGTGGGTCCCGCTCATCAGTCCCTCACCAGGGCGTCGATGATGCGCAGGACCTGGGCGCTGTCCTCCAGCCCGCCCAGCACGATGACCTTGAGGTGCTCGCGCTCCTCGTCGTAGACGAACTCCACGCGCAGGCCGTGCGGCCGGCCGGCCAGCGAGCCCAGGACCATCGTGCTGACCCGGTCAAGGTCGGCCCTGGCGATGCCGTCGACCTGCACGATGCTCGACACCTCGGCACGCCGGGGCCGGGCGGGCGCGCCGGCCGGCCGGCCGGTGAACGCCGCGAGGTCCTCCTTGGCGATCCGGTACTGCTTGCCGATCCGGACGGCGGGCAGCCGCCCGTCGCGCACGTAGTTGCGCACGGTCTTGACGTGCAGGCCCAGCAGGTTCGCCACCTGCTCCACGGTGTATTGCTCCATATCGCTCCCTATCATGCACCATGCCAGGGAGTGATAGGGAACTTTCAGGCGTGCGCTCCCACGGTGACCGGGCCGATGGTCAGGCGGGGCCTGCCCTCCATCACCTCGCCCAGGCGCCGCACCTGCTCGTCCAGCTCGCGCGACTGGGCTGAGGTGAGCTCGCGCAGCGGCTCCACCGTGACGTCGATCCGGTTCCCCGAGCGCCGCTGGTGCCAGACGCCGCCGACGTTCCCGTCCACGAGCAGCACGGGGAAGTTCCCCGCCTGCCCGCCGGCCAGCGCCCGCGCCGCCGCCTCACCCGGGTACAGGAGCTCGCGGGGCCGCCCCGCCACCACGTACGCGTCGAAGTACGGCAGCAGCCGCACCCCGCGCGGCGGCTCCCCGGGCACCGCCGTGTCGCCCGCGAGCACCCAGGCCCGCTTCCCCGCGAACCGCACCTCCTCCGTCTCCACCCCCTCGAACGCCTTCGCCGCCCAGGTGACGGGCCCGCCCGCCCAGGTGGCGAAGTCGGCGGGGGTGGCGGGCCCGTACGCCGCCAGGTAGCTCCTGACCAGCCCGTGCAGCCCGTCGTCCACCGGCGGGGCGTCCGGCGGGGCGGTGTAGGTGACCTTGCGGCCCCGTACGGGACCGAAGACGAGCGCGCCGCGGTGCGCCGCCAGGTGCAACGCCTGCCGCCACCGCGGCCACCAGCCCTGGAACGCGGGCATGACGAGGTCCCCCGCCCAGGGCCCGGTGGCCTCGACCACCGCCTCGCTCAGCTCGTCGATCGTCAGCTCGGCCCCGGCGAGCGCCTCCCGGACGGCCGCCACCACCTGCTCGGTCTGCTCGGCGGTCATCCGCACGGTCTCGGGCGCGCGGTTCACCACCGGCACCGACGACATCGCGCTCACCCACATCGGCAGGTCACGGGCGGGCAGCAGGTGCACGGTGCCGCGCGGCCCGTGCGTCTTGACCAGGCTGCGCGAGCCCCACAGCGCCTCACGGACATGGGAGCGCGTGACGCCGTCGAGCCGCAGCCCGACGGACGCCTCGGCGGCCGACATGACCTGGGCGTGCGCCCCGCACATGGCCGCCACCATCTCGTCCGGCCTCCCCGGGCCGGGCGATCCCGCCAGCCCGGCGCGTTCCAGCCTCCTGGCACTGACCTGCGGCCACGACAGCTCGATCATCACGTCCTCCTCCTTCGGCACGACCACAGTAGAAGACAATGCGGAAGGTTTCGTGCCGCAATGGCGCCCGGAATGCAGCGACGCCCGCATGGGCTGGCGCCCGGGGTGTCCGGCGCACAAGGGAGAATTCACCACGCATGATGCAACCTTTCCGGTGGGCGGCGGCATCTGGGAGGTTGTGGATCTCTTGAGTGCGGACGAGGAGTACACCGCGTACGTCCGCGGGCGCCTGCTCTGGTTACGCCGGATCGCCTATTCGCTGTGCCAGGACTGGCATCGCGCCGACGATCTGGTGCAGGCGTCGATCACCCGGCTGTACGTCAAATGGCGCCACGCCCGCCAGGCGGCCGATATGGACGCGTACGTACGGGTGATCCTGGTCCGGATCTTCCTGAGGGAGCAGCAGGGCGGCTGGTTCTCGCGTACCAGGCTGAGCGCCGTCCCTCCCGAGCCCGCCCCTCCCGAGGCCGCCGTGAACGGGTGGGACGCCGACCTGGCCATGGACCTGCGCCGGGCGCTGGCCCTGGTGCCGCCGCGCCAGCGGGCCGCCCTGGTGCTGCGCTTCCACTGCGACCTGAGTGTCGAGCAGACCGCGGCGGCGCTCGGCTGCTCGGCCGGGACCGTCAAGAGCCAGACCGCGCGCGGGCTCGCGACCCTGCGCGCGCTCCTCGAGGTGACGCCGACCAAGGAGGATCGATGATGGATCTCAAGCCGCTGTTCGAGAACCTGGTGCCGGACGAGCAACCGCCGTCGGGGGTGGACGTGGGCGCGGCCGTGCGGGCCGGCCGCCGGCTGCGCCGCCGCCGCCGGGCTCTGACGGCCTCGGTGCCGCTGGCAGCCGCGGCCGTCACCGCGCTGGTGCTGGCGACGGGATCGCTGGCCGACCTCGGCCGCCGCGACGCCTCCGCCACCCCTTCGCCCTCCGCCGCCTCCATCGGCAACATCTGGTCGTCCGCGATGACCACCATCCCCGCCGCGGCCTCCGACGGCTTGGCGTACACGCCGGTGACCGCGCTGAGCGCCACCGAGCTGCTGCTGCGCGCCGGCACGTCCTCCGGCGGGGGCGGGCGGCTGGAGGTGTACGACACCGCGGCGGGCAGGGCCAGGGTCCTCGGCGACATGCCCCAGCCGGACGGCACCCGCGACTACCACCCGCAGGCCGTCGAGCCGGGCCCGGAGCACGTCGCCTGGTGGGCCCAGGACGTACGCGCCCAGCGGGCCTCGGACGTGTGGGTGCTGCCCCGCGCCGGCGGGCAGGCCGCCCTCCTGGCGCGCCTCACCGGGCCGGCGGCGGCGGTGGAACGCCTCGGCGTGCTGCGCGACCGCGTCGTCTGGTCGGTCCGCCAGGGCGGGTTGTACGCCGTCCCGATCACCGGCGGCGCACCCCAGGCCCTGCCGGGCACCGGCGGCCTGCACCTGGTGTCCTGGCCGTGGGCGTCCGACGTCCGCCGGCACGACACCGGCCGCAACCAGAGCGTGCTCGTCAACCTGGAAACCGGCGAACGCACCTCCCTGCCGGCGCCGCGCGGGGCGACGGGCATGCGCTGCAGCCCGAACTGGTGCGTGGCCACGCTGGACGGCCGTACCGTGGTGTGGGGTCCGGGCGGTGGCGAGCCCCGGGCCGTACGCGGCAGTCTCTCTCCGTCGTCACAGATTCGCGCCGATCGTTTCATCGACCTCGGCACGACCGTGCACGACCTCGTCACCGGGCAGGACACCGACCTCGGCCCGAAGACGTCACCGGGTGGGGTCGCCTGGCACGGCGGCGGGTCCTCCTCCCCCGGGCTGGTGTTCAGCCGGCAGGCCTGCGGCCCGTCCTCCTGCGGGCCCGGCCGCGGGCCTGACCTGGCCGTGCTCAACCTGGCGGCGGTTCAAGGGTGAACCTGCCTGCTCAGAGTTTCGCCCAGAGCCCTGCCCGGAGCCCTTTCCCGAGCACGGTGCGCCGGCTGGTTCCGCCCATGCCGGCCGACGGGTGGTGGGGATGGGCTGGGCCGCTCTTCGTCACCGTGCTCGGCGGCGCCCTGCGGTTCCTCCGGCTGGGCGAACCGCACGCGGTGGTCTTCGACGAGACCCACTACATCAAGGGCGCCTATTCGCTGCTGACGTTCGGTGTCGAGCGTATGACGCTGGGCACCGGCGAGGACCCGGTCGCCGACCGGATGATCATGGCAGGCGACCTCGGCATCTGGCGGCGGTGCCCGGCCGTCGAGGAATGCGCCGAGTACGTCGCGCACCCACCCCTCGGCAAGTGGATGATCGCCATCGGCGAGTGGTTGTTCGGCATGACGCCCTTCGGCTGGCGGTTCGCCGGCGCGGTGGCGGGCACGTTGTCGATCCTCATCATGGCGAGAGTGGCTCGGCGGATGACCCGGTCCACGTTGCTGGGCTGCCTGGCCGGTCTGCTGCTCGCTCTCGACGGCCTGCACTTCGTGCTCTCGCGGACGGCGCTGCTGGACGTCTTCCTGATGTTCTGGGTGCTGGCCGCCTTCGCCTGCGTCGTGGCGGACAGGGACTGGACCAGGCAACGGCTCCCGTCAGCCGGGCCCCGGCCGGGCATGAGGCCGTGGCGGCTGGCCGCGGGGGCGTGCCTGGGAGCCGCGTGCGCCGTCAAGTGGTCGGGGATCTTCTTCCTGCTCGCCTTCGCCGCCCTCTCACTGATGTGGGACGCGGGCGCGGGGCGGGCACTGGGCCGGCGGGCGCGTCCGGTGGCCGCCCTGCAGGGTCTGGCGGGCGCGTTCGCGCTGGTCCCCGCGGCGGTGTACGTGCTGAGCTGGAGCGGCTGGTTCCTGCGGGCGGAGGGCTGGGGACGCGGCTGGGAGCAGGCCACCCGGTCCGGGCCCGGCTTCTTCGTGCTCGACTCGCTGCGCTCGTGGCTCGGCTACCAGTTCCAGGTGCTCGGCTTCCACACCGGCCTGGACGCCCGGCATCCGTACATGTCGGAGCCGTGGCAGTGGCCGCTGCTGCAGCGTCCCGTCGCCTTCCACTACGAGAGCCCACCGGACGCCTGCGCCGCCAAGGACTGCTCGCAAGCGGTGCTGGGCGTCGGCACGCCGGCGCTGTGGTACTTCGCGCTGCTCGCCCTCGTCGTGCTCGTCGCCCGGTACACGGCCGTCCGGGACTGGCGAGCCGGGGCGGTGCTGCTCGGATACGGCGCGGGGTGGCTGCCGTGGTTCTATTACGCCGTCGCGGACAACCGCACCATGTACCTGTTCTACATGCTCCCCGTCGTGCCCTTCATGGTGCTGGCGCTGGTGATCGCCGCGGGGCTCGTGCTCGGGCCCGGCGGAACGGCGTCGATCAGGAGAGCGGCGGGGGCCGCCGTCGTCGGCGCGGTCGCGCTCATCGTCCTGGTCAACTTCTGGTGGCTTCATCCGATCGTGTCCGGCGAGACGATCACGCACGCGGCGTGGTGGGCTCGGATGCTGATGCGCTCGTGGGTATGACCCTCAATGCTGGATCAGGCCGCCGACCGGGACCGGAGCGACGTGGCCGGTCGCCGGAACGGTCTGCGCCAGAGCGAGGCCGATGTCGACCAGCGACGATCGGCGCAGGCCGGCGACGTCGGCGATCGGGGTCCACACCGACTCGGCGATCTCGCCGTTCGGCTCGGGCCGGAGCCGGCCGCCGGTGATGCGGATCCGGTAGAAGACGCCGACGTTCTGGTGTGTGGCACCGGCACGGGCGACGGCGGCGGGGATCACCCGCGAGTCCACGCCGAGCAGGCGCTCGACCACAGCGTCACAGCCGGTCTCCTCGGCGACCTCCCGGATCACCGTGTCGAACGGATCCTCCCCGTGCTCGACCCCTCCGCCGGGCAGAGTCCAGCTGTATTCGCCCACGGGTGGCACGTGACGAGCGAGCAACACCCGCCCGTCCTCGATGCACACGCCGTACGCCGCCAGCCGGAAACTCACCCGCACCCCCTCCCCCGGGAGAAGCGGCTCATGACGCGGCGCCCGCGCCGTCGCCCCCACGCAGAGCCGCCGCGAAGCGCCGGCCCGGCGCCGGGTCGACCCCGAAACGCTCGGCGTAGCGTTCGTGCATCTCCGCCCACCCCTCGTGCGCATCCTCTTCGGAGACGTCCTTGCCCGCGAGGTGCGGTTCGAGGCGAGAGAAGTAGGCCTCCCAGCCGGTGGCGGTCTGCGCCGAGAGGTCGCGGTCGTCGACGACGTGGATGAAGACCAGGCGGCAGCCGTCTTCGTGCGGGGACAGATCGAAGCTGTACAGCTGGCCGGCGAAGGTCCACGCCAGGCGGTGGGGTGGATCGACCTCGGTCACCTCTCCGGTCGCGCCGGCGGCCTCGAAGGTCTCGCCCGGCGCCGGAGTCCAGTCGGCGGCTGCGGGAAACCACTTCTCGAGCTCTGCCGGCACGCTGACGGCTCGCCACACGCGCTCGATCGGGAAGGGGAGCGTGCGCTCGAAGCGCAGCGCCGGGCGGCCGTCGATCGTTTCCAGGGTTCCGTGCATCATGGGTTGTCCTCCAGGTGTCGTTCCAGGGCGTCGAGGCGCCTCGACCAGTAGACGCGGTAGGGCTCCAGCCACTGGTCGACCTCGGCGAGGGGCTCCGGGCGCAGCGCGTACATCCGCTGCTTGCCCTCCGTGCGCACCACGACGAGCCCGGCCTCGCGCAGCACCTTGAGGTGCTTGGACACGCCGGGCTGGCTGAGATCGAGGCGTTTCACCAGCTCTCCGACGGGCCGCTCGCCGTCACGCAGCAGGTCGAGAATCTGCCTGCGGTGCGGCTCGGCCAGGGCTGCATAGGCGCTCACGCGCTCATATTGCCAGATGGAAATATGTTCCGGCAACCCGGGCCGAGCCCCGACTCCGGCCGCGGGTCGTCAGGCTGCGGGGCCGGTCGCGACGGGGGGCGGTGGGGGCGGGTCCGCCGGGTCGCCGGGCATGGTGACGGGGACGGGCTCGGCGCGGGCGGCCCAGCGGCCGTCGTCGCTGCGGACGAGGCGTACCGGGTGGTCGAAGCACGCGCTGACCAGGTCGCTGGTCAGGACCTCGGCCACCGGGCCGCCGGCCAGGCACAGGCCGCCGCGCAGCAGCATCGCGTGTGTGGTGGTGGCGGGGAGTTCCTCGAGGTGGTGGGTGACCAGGACGGTGGCCAGTGACGGGCGCCGGGCGCGCAGGGCGTCGATGCTGGCCAGCAGTTGCTCGCGGGCGGCCAGGTCGAGCCCGGTGGCCGGTTCGTCGAGCAGCAGGAGCCGGGGCTGCGGCATGAGGGCGCGGGCTATCAGCGCTCGCCCGCGTTCGCCCTGTGACAGGGTGGGCCAGGTCGCCTCGGCCCGATGGCTCATCCCGAGCATGGCGATCAGCCCGTCGGCCCGTTGCGCCTCCAGCGGGGTGGGCGTCCAGCGGGGCACGAGTGCGGCGGTGTTCGTCAGGCCGGTCAGCACCACGTCGCGCACCCGCAGCGGCCCGTCCGGGGCGTGGCGCGGGTTGACGTGCCCCAGGTAGGAGCGCAGCTCGCGGACGTCCACCCGGCCCATCGTGCGTCCGAGCACCTCGACCGTGCCACGGCTGGGGTGGGTGACGGCGCCCAGCAGCCCGAGCAGGGTGCTCTTGCCGGCGCCGTTGGCCCCGAGCAGCGCCCAGTGCTCGCCCGGGCGCACGGTCAGCGAGACCTCCCGCAGCAGATGGCGGCCGTCGCGAACGAGGTCCACCCCGTCAGCCCGCAGTACGGGCCCGGTGTCGGCGGGACGTGAGACCACCGTCATCGGCCCGCCTCCCGCCCGCTCGCCGCAGCCCGATCCCGCACGGCCGCGGCACCGTGCCGCAGCCCGAACATCTCCGTCACCACGCGCTCCCTTCAGGCTCGTGGTGACGAACCTATCGACTCGTCAGATGTCTGATGTATTCGGGCCTGCGCCCCGCGTCCAGGGCCGGCGCTCCACATACCAGGGACTCAGGTGCCGCAGGCGGTGCGGACGTCCGCGACGAGCCGGGCCGCCGCGTCGATGGTGCGGCCGATCTCCTCCGGCGTGTGCCCGACCCCGGCCAGCAGCGCCCGTGCCCGCTCGCCGAACCCCTCCGGTGCCGACGGCAGCCGGTCGGCCGAGGCGATCATGCCTTTCTCGTTGATCAGCCAGGCGCCGTCCGCCGCGTGCAACGCCTGGCAGGCGACCCCGACCGCCCGGAAGACGGCCCCCGCCGCGTACGCCGGATCGTTCCCGGCGGCCCCGTACCGGGCGGTCATCAGCGCGAAGTCGCACTCCCACAGCCCTCTGACCAGCGCCTCCCGCAACGCGGGCGGATAGTGCGCGACCTGCTCGCGCAGGGCGGTGAGCTCGCCCCCGGGGTCGGCGAGCACGCGGCACAGCGCCAGCTCGCCCGCGTAGGCGCAGGAGTAGAAGCCGAGCGGGTGCCCGACCTGGAAGCCGATCTCGTAGCGGCCGTCGAGGCAGTCCCGCCAGACCCGGTGCACGCGGTCGAGGTCCCGGTAGATCCAGTCCACCCGCCACCCGTCCACGGTGAGCCAGCCGCCCCCGTCGACCCAGGGCCCCCACCCGCCGGGCTCCGTCACCTCGGTGTCCACGCCCGTCACGTCCCGCGCGAGCGCGCGCAGCTCCGCCACGGCGAGCCGGCCCCGGTAGTAGAGGCCGAGGTCGATGTCGGAGTCCGGACGGTGGGTGCCGCGGGCCCGGCTGCCGCCCAGGACGACGGCCACCACGCCGGGGACCGCGACCAGCCGCGAGGCTATGTCGTGAAGATCCGGTTCTCGCACGGGTCGAGCCTAGACCGCCCGGTGGACAGCCGGACGCCCGGCCGCTGAGCTGGGACTTTCCGGGATGGACTGGTTCGTGGACCCCTAGGATGAGGTGTGTGAAGTACATGCTGATGATCTACGCCAACCCCGGGTCGCCGGTGGGCGACGAGGTGATGGCCGAGGTCGACGCGCTGATGGCGGAGCTCGTCGAGAGCGGCGAGCTCGTCGGCGGGCAGGCGCTGGACGGGCCCGCGAGCGCCAGGACCGTGAAGGTGCGCGACGGCGTGCCCGCCGTCACCGACGGCCCCTTCCCGGAGGCCAAGGAATATCTGGCCGGTTATCTGGTCGTCGAGTGCGACGGGCTCGACCGGGCCACCGATATCGCCGCGCGCTGGCCGGACGCGCGGCTGTGCGCGATGGAGGTGCGGCCGGTCATCGACGAGGTGAGCGGGTGAGCGACGTCGAGGGGCTGCTGCGGGAGCTGGCGCCGCAGGTCCTGGGCGCGCTCGTACGGCGTTACGAGCAGTTCGACACGTGCGAGGACGCCGTGCAGGAGGCGCTGCTCGACGCCTCCCAGCAGTGGCCGGAGCAGGGGCTGCCGGACAACCCGCGGGCCTGGCTGATCACGGTCGCGGCGCGCCGGGTCATCGACCAGATGCGCAGCGAGCACGCCCGCCGGCGCAGGGAGGAGAGCGTGGCCGTCAGCGTGCCGGCCGACGAGTTCACCGCCCCGGCACCGGGCGAGGAGCGGGCGGCGGACCAGGACGACACGCTGACGCTGCTGTTCCTGTGCTGCCATCCGTCGCTGTCGCAGCCCTCCCAGCTCGCGCTCACGCTGCGGGCCGTGGGCGGGCTGACGACGGCGCAGATCGCCAGCGCGTTCCTGGTGCCCGAGGCGACGATGGCGCAGCGCATCAGCCGGGCCAAGCAGCGCATCAAGGCCACCGGCCTGGAGTTCCGGATGCCGCCGGAGGGCGAGCGGGCCGACCGGCTGCGGGTGGTGTTGCACGTGCTGTACCTGATCTTCAACGAGGGCTACACCGCCACCTCCGGGCCCGAGCTGCTCCGGGCGGACCTGACGGGTGAGGCGATCCGGCTGGCCAGGGCCGTGCACCGGCTGCTGCCCGAGAACGGGGAGGTCTCGGGCCTGCTGGCGCTCATGCTCCTCACGGAGGCGCGCCGCCCCGCCCGTACGGACGGGGACGGGCGGCTCATCCCGCTGGCCGAGCAGGATCGCGGCCTGTGGGACCGCGCGCTGATCGAGGAGGGCGTCGAGCTGGTCACCAAGGCGCTGTCCACCACGGTCATCGGCCCCTACCAGATCCAGGCGGCCATCGCGGCCGTGCACGACGAGGCGCCGAGCGCCGAGGAGACGGACTGGCCGCAGATCCTGGCGTTGTACGGGGTGCTGGCGGGCGTCGACGACAATCCGGTGGTGCGGCTCAACCACGCGGTGGCGGCGGCCATGGTGCGGGGGCCGCGGGCGGGGCTCGACCTGCTCGACGACCTGGCGGGCGACGACCGGATGGCGGGGCATCACCGCCTGGCCGCCGTACGCGCGCACCTGCTGGAGATGGAGGGCGATGCGGAGGCGGCGCTGGCCGCGTACCGGGAGGCGGCCCGCCTGACCACCAGCCTGCCGGAGCAGCGGTACCTGGAGGACCGAGCAGCTCGGTTGTCTTGACAATGATTTTTTTCGGTGCCATCGTACTCCCATGTACGAAGTGGCGGTGATCGAAGACCCCGCGGCGGCCGAGGCGTCGCTCGACCCCATGCGGTCGAAACTGCTGGCGGAGCTGGTGGAGCCCGGCTCGGCGACGTCGCTGGCGGCCAAGGTGGGCCTGGCCAGGCAGAAGGTCAACTACCACCTGCGCACGCTGGAGCGGCACGGCCTGGTGGAGCTGGTCGAGGAGCGCAGGAAGGGCAACGTCACCGAGCGCGTGATGCAGGCCACGGCCGCGTCCTTCGTGATCTCCCCCGTCGCGCTGGCCTCCGTGCAGCCCGACCCCGCCAGGTCGCCGGACCGGCTGTCGGCGCGCTGGCTGCTGGCGCTGGCCGCGCGGCTCGTCCGCGATGTCGGCACCCTGATCACCGGGGCAGCGAAGGCGCAGAAGCGGGTGGCGACGTTCGCCATCGACGGCGACGTGCGCTTCGCGTCCGCGGCCGACCGGGCGGCGTTCGCGGAGGAGCTGGCGCAGTGTGTGACCTCCCTGGTCAGCAAATATCATGACGAGTCCGCTGAGGGCGGGCGCGAGCATCGGCTGATCGTGGCCGTCCACCCCACCGTGAAGGAGCGCTGACGTGGGGTACGAGTTCGAGCTCCCCCAGGAGGCGACGGTCGGGGCGACGCCGGAGGAGGTCTGGGAGGCGATCTCGACCGGGCCGGGCATCGACTCCTGGTTCATGGGGCGCAACGAGGTGGCCGACGGCGTCGTACGCACCGCGTTCGGCCCGTTCGAGATGCCGCCGTCGACCGTGACCGGCGCAGAGCCGCTGCGGCGCTTCGCGCACTCCAGCGACAAGGGCGACGACGGGCGCTTCGTGGCCTACGAGTTCATGATCGAGGGCCGGGAGCGGGGCAGCACGCTGATTCGCATGGTGACCAGCGGTTTCCTGCCCGGCGACGACTGGCAGGACGAGTTCGAGGCCATGTCCAGGGGCCTGGAGCTGTACGTGGCGACCCTGGCCGAATACCTCGGCCACTTCGCGGGGCGGGCGGCGACGCCGCTGACGGAGTTCGGCCCGCCGGTCACGGACTGGCCGGATGCGTGGAAGCGGCTGAACGCGGCCCTGGGCGGGCCGCCCTCCCCCGGCGACCGGGTCCGTTTCGGGCCCGGCGACCGTTTCGAGGGCGTCGTCTACCACCGCAACTCCCAGACGGTCGGCATCCGCTCCGGCGACGCGATGTACCGCTTCCTCCAGGGGTTCGGCGGCTCCATGATCGCCTCCCACCTGCTGTTCGCGGGCGCGGACGACCAGGGGCCGGCGTGGCGGGCGTGGCTGGCGGACCTGTACGCATGATCTCGGCGGGCCGGCTGACCCTGCGCCGCTTCACGGCGGCCGACATCCCGTGGGTGTTCGAGGTGTCGCAGGACCCGGCGCTTCGGCACTTCGTGGGCGTGCCCACGCCCTACCTGCCGGAGCACGCCGCGTACTTCGTCGAGGAGCTCGCTCTCGGCGGGTCGCGGCTGGAGTTCCTGGCCGCGGACGCCGCCACCGGCGAGCGGCTCGGCCGCGTGGGCCTTGGCCCGCGGGGCGACGGCACGGCCGAGATCGGCTACTGGGTCGACCCCCGGGCCCGCGGGCGCGGCGTGGCGACGGACGCGGTCCGCGCCGCCTGCCGGTGGGCCTTCGCGACCCAGGGTCTGGAGCTGATCGAGTGGCGGGCCGAGGTCGGCAACGTGGCCTCGCGCCGGGTCGCGGAGCGGGCGGGCTTCCTGATCGAGGGGACGCTCAGGAAGCGGCTCCGGCATCGGGGTGTCCGGGTGGACGCCTGGGTCGGCTCGTTGCTCAAGGAGGAGGTGCCGTGAAGCTCGACGTCCGGGTCGGCTCGGGGCTGGACGGCCTGCGGTTCGGCATGGACGAAACGCAGGTGAGAGCCGGGCTGGCCGCTTACGGGGAGGTCGTGGACGCGACGGCTCCCGGAGGCGCGCTCTGCCTTCGCACGCGGGGGCCCGACGCCTCGTTCTCGGTGTACGCCTCCTTCACGGCCGACGGCCTGCTGTTCACCCTCGAGATCTGGCGGCCGGACGACGCGAGCTCGATCGAGGTGCGCCTGTACGGCATCCCGGTCTTCGCCACCCCCGCCGATCTCGTCCTGGCCCGGCTGGCGGAGCTGGGGCAGCCGGTAGACCTCGCGGACCGGTGGCATCCGCTGCTGCCCGAGGCGTCGATCGGCCTGGACCGTGAGGGCGGCGACGACTGCGACGACGACGGGCTCGCCCGCCACTTCCAGTCGGTGTTCATCGCCCCGCCCGGCTATTACGCCGGGCCGCCCGGGGCCGGGATGGGTGGTGCGCGGAGCGGGCAGGAGTGACGGGGTGAGAGTCGTCGCCTTGTCCGACACGCATGCGCCCAGGCGGTGGCGGTCGTGCCCGCCCAGGGTCGCCGAGCGGTTGCGGGGTGCGGACGCCATCCTGCACGCCGGTGACGTCTGCGTGCCGTCCGTCCTGGAGGAGCTGGCCGCGTACGCGCCCGTGCACGTCGTGAAGGGGAACAACGACGGGCCCGACGTGGTGGCGCCGGAGACGCTGGAGCTGACGCTGGACGGGCTGCGGGTCGGCATGATCCACGACAGCGGCCCGGCCAAGGGGCGCCTGGCCCGCATGCGGCGCCGTTTCCCGCACGCGGATCTGGTGGTGTTCGGTCACTCGCACATCCCGCTCGACGAGTCGGGTGAGGGGCTGCGGATCTTCAATCCGGGCTCCCCGACCGACCGCCGCCGCCAGCCGCACGGCACGGTGGGGCTGCTCACCATCGAGCGGGGCATCCTGACGCGGGCCGAGATCGTGCCCGTTACCTGACGGCGGCCTACTTGACGACGTCGTCGCGGGACTTGTCGAGGTTGGTCTTCAGTTCCTCCATGACCTTGGCGTACCCGAGGTAGCTGTAGCGCTCGGCCGCGTGCCACGGGTAGAGCTGGCCGGCCTTGACCGCGGGCAGCTTGGCCCAAGTGGGCTTCTTGGCCATCTCCTCGATCTTCATCGACTGGGAGCGGGCGTCCACCAGGATCACGTCGGCCTGGTACTTGTCGGCATTCTCCCAGCTCAGCACCTCCCAGAAGCCGCCCTCACTCTCCGTCGGCCGCTCGGGATGGACGATGTTCAGGCCGAGCTCGCCCCAGTACTTGAGGTCGGGGTGGTCCGGCAGGTACGCGACGTACAGGGACTCGGGGGTGGCGGTGACGATCATGACCTTGAGGTCCGGCTTCTCGGCGGCGAGGGTCTTCAGCGCGGCGCCCGCGGCGTCGAAGCGGTTCTTGGCCTCGACCACGGCCGGGGCCTTGGGGTCCGCGCCGAGGGCGGCGGCGAGCCGGCCGTACTTCTCGATGATCTGCACCAGCGGCTTGCCGCTGAGCTGTACGCCGACCGTCGGGGCGACCGCCTCGACCGCCTCGAGCGACTGCTCGGGGACGTACCAGAGGGTGTTCTTCAGGTACATGCCCGACACCAGCAGGTCAGGCTGCACCGCGGCGTACTTCTCGACGTTGAACTCGCCCCACACATTCCCGATCGACTCCACCTTGGAGATGTCGACCTCGCCGACCTCCGGGTCGCGGCCGCCGTCCTTGAGCTTGTGCGGGCCGAACACGGCGACCGGCTGCACGCCGAAGTCCCAGAGCGCGGCGGCCGCGGCCGACTGGGCGACGACGCGCTGCGGCCGCTGCGGGAGCGAGACATTCTTGCCACGGTCGTCGCTCCAGGTCCAGGTGCCCTGCGCCGGCGCGGAGCCGGAGGCGGCGGCCGTCGCGGACGACCCGGCGGCGGGCGGCGCGGCCGTCCCGCCACAGGCACTGACGCCGAGCAGGGCGGCGGCGCCGAGGGCGACAAGGGCGTGTCGCGGGACTGTGGCCATGGATTCTCCTCTTTGCACATGCTTTGCCGTCGTCGTTCGGCGATTAGCTTAGCCTTACCTAACCATGATGTCCCCCTGGGGTAGACCCCTGCCGTCGCCGTACGACCCCGGGGGTAGGCGGGGCGGCGACGGACGGCGGATTCGGGAACCCGCGTCCCGCCCGGATGCTGGAGCCCTCAAGAGACTTAAGGGGCGACGTAAGTCGACGGGAACGCGGCCGTAAGCGCCCTCGAGCACAGTGATCACACGAGATCACCGCAGAGAAGGGCCGAAGAGATGAGCCAGCCGTACAGCATGCAGGACGAGATCCGCCTCCCCGGGTTCACCGGGACCGTGCACCTGCCGGGCGAGGCCGGTTACGACGAGGGCCGCCGGTCCATGAACCCCTCCGTGGACGCCCGCCCGGCGCTGGTCGCCGAGGCGTACGGGGCCGGCGACGTACGGGCCGCGCTGCTGGCGGCGCGCGGGCACGGGGTGCCGTTCGCGGTGCAGGCCACCGGGCACGGCACGCACGCCGCGTGCGACGACGGCATCCTGGTCAGGACCTCCCCGATGGCGTCGGTGCTGGTGGACCCGGCCCGAAGGATCGCCCGCGTGGGGCCCGGCGCGCGCTGGGGCGAGGTGATCGCCGCCGCCGCGCCGTTCGGCCTGGCGCCGCTGTCGGGCTCGTCCCCCACGGTCGGCGTCACCGGTTACACGCTCGGCGGCGGGCTGGGCTGGCTCGCGCGCAAGCACGGCTTCGCCTCCGACAGCGTGCTGCGGGCCGAGGTGCTGCTGGCGGACGGCCGGCATGTCACGGCCAGCGCGGACAGCCACCCCGAGCTGTTCTGGGCGCTGCGGGGCGGCGGGGGCGGGTTCGGCGTGGTGACCTCGCTGGAGTTCCGGCTGTACCCGGTGGCCGAGGTGTTCTCGGGGTTCGCGTACTTCCCGATCGAGGCGGCGGCCCCGATGCTGGCGGCGTACCGGAGCTGGATCGACGACGCCCCCGACGAGATCAGCACCGCGCTCGTGCTCAAGCGGATGCCCGACGACGAGCAGGTGCCGGCGGCGGTGCGCGGCAGGCACGTCGTGCAGCTCAAGGTCGTGCACGCCGGGACGGCGGATCAGGCCAGGCGGCTGCTCGCGCCGCTGTGGCGGGCGGCGGGCCCGGCGCTGCTGGACGAGACCCGGACCACCACGTACGCGGCCACCGCCATGGGCGGCACGCCGGCCCGCCAGCTGGACCTGCTCGACACGGTGACCGACTCGGTGGTCGGCGCGCTGGTGCGGGCGGCCGAGCACGCGCAGACCATCGAGATCCGGCACTGGGGCGGCGCCATGGGCCGTCCGGGCCCGGACGCGGGGCCGGTCACGCACCGCTCCACGAAGCTGTCGGTGATCGTGGACACAGTGCTGCCGGAGCTGGCCGGGGAGCTGCGGCCGTACGCCAACGGGGGGACGTTCCTGAACTTCCTCGCGGACACCTCGCGGACCGCGGCGGCGTACACGGCGGCCGACCTCGGTCGGCTGCGGGCGGTCAAGCGGGCCTACGACCCGGACGGGTTCTTCCGCGTCGGCCACGTCGTCCCGGCGTGACCGCCCCCGGCGGCCGGCGGGAGGGCGTCCATGACGGGCTCAGAGGCCGGTCGGCGGCTCACGACAGCCCAGCTCGAGATCAGGAGTTGGGGAGGGTGGAGCAGCCCAGGCCGCCGCGACGACCGCCGTCGAGGACCTGACCGGCCGCACGGTGACCGGGTGGGAACCGGACGTCTCCAGCGGCTCCATCCACGGCGAGTCCGGCCCTTCAGCCTCAGCCGGCCACACAGCCACCGCAGCCGGGTCCCGGCGATCCCGGCCGGCCTGGGACGCTTCACCGAGCGATCAGCCGCGCGATCAGGCGCCTCGGGGTGCTTCACGACAGCGAGTCACCGTGATCTCGGTGGCCGGGGATCTGGAGGCGGCTAACGCCGACCGGCTGGACACCTTCATCTCCCGCGCGCGCCGGCGCCCGGGCGATCATGTGGTGCTCGACCTGGGCGAAGTGCCGCTCGTGGGCCCATTCCGGCCTGCGCGTGCTGCTCAACGTCCGAGCCAAGACCCGCCGGCACAGTGGCGACCTGCACCTGGCCTGCCTGCAGGAGCCGCCCGCGGCCCGCCTGCTGACCACTACCGGGGCCAGGCCTGTGCTGACCGTGCATCGCAGCGTGGAGCAGGCCATCCTCGCGGCCCTGCACGCCAGCGAGCCAACGGGCCGGGGTGAGATGTTGGGCTGGTTGTCGGCGTACTCCCTGATGCGCAGAGGCGAGTACGAGAAACGTGCAGAGCTGTCAGAAGCGCTGCGCTTGGCGACGATCCGCAGCGCATCGCGGCCTCCCTCAGGGGATCGCAGGAGCCTGCCGCACTGCGTCGTCAGATAAGTTGTATATTGTTACCGTGGTAACAGTAGAACGCACGCAGACAGGCCTGCGGCTCGAGAAGAACGTGCTCAAGGTACTCAAGGGCCTGGCCGAATACCTCGACATCTCGCTGGGCGATCTGGTGGAGGGAATCGTGCTGCACTCCTTCGACGGCAAGGCGCCATTCACGCCCGCAACCCTGGAAAAGATCGAGCAACTCAAGGCCGTGTACGGCTTGACGCTGACATCCGCCGACGCGCATCGGCTGACCGAGCGATGAGTGGCGCGCAATACACGCTCACCGGACGGCTGGCGGTCGCGCTGCCGCCCGTGGAAGCATTTACGCTGTTCACGCCGCGCGGCGAGGAGCAGTGGGTGGCCGGGTGGCGGCCCCGTTTCCCGGTGAAGACCAATGACGACTCCGCCCCCGGCACGGTCTTCGAAACCGGCGCGCACAGCGAGCGGACCATCTGGGTGGTGGTCGAGCGCGAGCCAGGACGGCGCGTCTCATACGCCAGGGTCACACCCGGTTCCCGGGCCGGGACCGTCACCGTCGAGGTGGACGTGGATGGGCAGGGCGGCAGCACGATACGGGTCACGTACGCTCTGACCGCACTCACGCCAGAGGGCCAGGGGCCTCTGCACGAGTTCGCCGAGCGCTATCCGAACTTCCTGCAGTCGTGGGAGGAGGAGATTGCACGCCATCTCGGGTCCCGGCCACCCAGCGCGGCCGCCCAGTCGTGAACGGGGGCATCGCCGGGGAGGAGGAACCTCGGAGCCGCTCCGAAATGATCAGCACCACCCCGGGCAAGGCTTCCCGCTCAAACGACTCGCCACTGCGACCGACGCGCTGATCATCTCTGCGCGTTCACTCGTACTCGCCTCTGCACTTGAGCCAGTACGCCGACACTGGTCAGCCACACGCCCGGGTCAGCGTGCGTGGTGCGACACCCGTTGACGGGCCGGGCCCGCTGTTGGCGCAGCGGGCCCGAGGTGGTGTTCCGTGGTCGAGACGAAACTCCAGGTCGAATTGTTCAACAATCCTTGTGTTCGTTTCCCTCCCATTGAAGCCGATCCAGAGGACTGCTTCCAGGCCGTGCGCCAGATCCGTCCGATCCCACACGAGGACGTCACGAGCCGAACACCTGCGAACCGAACCGAACGCCGGCGCACGACGGCGAGCGCCAAGGCGTCCGCTGCCCCCTACACGGACCTGGAAGGACACGAAATATCGGCCCATCATGGTGCCTAACGCCCGCGGTTACGGCACGGTTGGCGCCGGCCGGAACCGGCTTTCGGCGGGCGTGTTCCGTGGTCGAGATCGACACAGGTAGGTGGTCCACCCATGCTTCGCCTTCGTATCTCCGCACCCAGCGCCGGCACCGGCACCGGCACGCTGATCATCGTCATCGTCGTCACGGTGACCCTGCTCCGTCTCGGTTATGAACCAGAAGTCGTGCTCACCCTGATCGCAGGCGCCGTGGCGGTGGCCGTCCAGGCACACCGGCACCTCACCCCCCGGCCGGGAAAGGCATAAGGGTCGTGGCGAAGCCGACGCAAGCCCGTCGCGAAACGGCCCAGGCTCTCCGGCACCGCGAGCAGCGGCAGGAAGACGAGCTTCACCACCCGCGGGCCACCCGACGACAGGAGCTCCCGCCCGAACTGCCCTTCCAACCACCCGACGACGCCGATGGCTACCTTCTGAAGCCGGATCCGCTGACCGCACAGACCGCGGCCGAGTTCGTGGAGCTGATGAGGCTCTACCGGATCTGGGCGGGCGAGCCGAGCTACCGGGAACTCGTCAAACGCGCCCGCAACGCCTTCGGCGCCAGCACGCTGTGCGAGGCACTGAAGTCCACGCACCTGCCCCCGGAGAAACTGGTCCGAGCCTTCGTCTGGGCCTGTACAGGCTCGCACGAAGATCTGCAGGCATGGATCACCGCGTGGCGGTGGCTGCGCATGCGGCATCAACGTCCGCAAAGCCAGCCCCTGGCCCCGGTGACGGCTCTGCCCACAGCCGTTCGGCCGGACACTGCCTACTGATCGGAAACATGCCCACCGATGGGAAGTGAGCATCAAGGCTCACTTCCCATCCGGCAACACCGACACTCATCCCTTTTCAGGGACACTGCCGGCCCCGTGCGACAGAGATCATCGCCGTTGAGGCGGGCTGGCGGTGGGCTTTCGTGGTGCGGGAGTTACCGCACCACTTCCGCGTTGACCTGCAGCCAGACGGTCGGCGACCACTGGGTGCACCTGGACCTGCCAAGCCCGCTGCCGCGGTTGCAGGCCTGGACGGTGAAGGGATAGGCCCGCGGCTCGGAGCCCGAAACGCGCCACGTCGTGACCCGCTTCAATCCACCAGGGACCTCCCGCTGATTCCCGTAGCCGCGGATATTGTAATGAGTCGATTTATACCCGCCGTAGTACACCTTCATAGTGCCGGCGCATGAATCGTAGATGGCGCCCAAATAGGGGCTGGCGTCGAACTCGTATCGAGGAGGGTATCCGCCGATGTTCCGGCCGCCCGCGCCGAAGGTGAGGGTGCCCAGATTCACGTAGCAGTCGGCCGACTTCGCCTGCTGAGCCGCGTCGGCGGTGGCGCCCGTCGGCAGCATGATGCCCGCCGCGGTGAGAACGGCCGCGGCGACGGCCATTGCGCGAGGACGTTTCAGGTTATTCATGACGCTCCTACCCAGATGATTTGCTCTGGACTCAGTACATGACGGGAACAGTGGAACGGCATGAGTACCCCGTACTCAATTCCCGGACGCGATTTCCGGCACCTGGCCGGTTAGGGGCGATACGTGGCAGAGCTGCGGGATGTGCTCGTCGTCGGTGGCGGTCCAGCGGGCGCGGCGGCCGCCTTGCGGCCGAACAGTTGGGCGAGTCCAGTGGAAGTGGATCTCGTCACGAGAGGCCGGAGGGTACCGCTCTCCGGCCTTCCCGTCGACAGTCCCTGGACGTGCTGCTCTCAGCCCGCCGCGTCGGCCCCACCGGCCACGCCTACCGCGCCTTCCCGAGGACCCTGAGCGCACCGCCGTCCGTCACGCCCTGGACGGACCTCATCGTCCGCCACCTGCCGCCGGGCTGTCGCCGAGTACCTCGCGCTCGCCCCCGACCCGGTCGCGGCCGGCATCGACGGGTTCCGCCTCAGGGCACCTGAACACAACGGTGTTCCAAGCGCCCAGCTCTCAGCGTTGGCACGCTGAGAGCCGTTGCTGTCAATAGGCGATCCCGCAGCTCAGCGGCATGGCGTCGGCGCCGAGCTCGTTGCCGGCGAGGCCTTGCGGCCGCCCTGGCCGACCTGCCCGACGACGCGCCGATCATCGTCCACGTCGCCAGCGAGAACGATCCCAAGGCCGTATACGACGAGATCATCACGAGCGCCGGACACGGCAACGTGGGCTGGGGCGACGGGTACGGCATGAAGCGCGACCCGATCTTCGCCCTGGAGTGCCACTGGCACACCAAGGACCAGCTGCTCATCCGCCCGAAATGCCCCCGGCCCACGTAGGGCTCCCCGGCTCTTCCCTCGCCCGCCCGCCATAGAGACAGCCCAAGCCAACGAGCTGGACCCGGCAGGGCGTCCATGGGCCGCTATTGCGGAAGGAAGCTGACCGCGATTATCTCTAGCCTCGCGGCATGGAGATGACTAACAAGCAAGATCCCGAACCCCGGGGTGAGAACACCGTTAACGGATTCGTTGTCGTTGACGGAGCCGCGCCTTTCATCGACTTCCTCGTCGCTGTCTTTGATGCGACTGAGCGGGAGGAAGCCCGCACCCCTGACTTCTACGCCGGAGACGGAACGCTGATCCACGCCGAAGTCAAAATCGGCAACTCGCTGCTCATGGTCGCTGACCGTAAGGCCGGCTGGCCGTTCACCCCGGCCCTGACCCAGGTGTACGTCGCCGAACCCGAGGAGACGATGCGCAGAGCGGTCGAACGCGGTGCGACCGTCGTCACTCCGGCGTCTCCCTTCTACGGCGGGTACGGCATCGCCCGGTTCCTCGACCCTTGGCACAACCTGTGGTGGCTGTTCTTTCCGGCGGCGGAAACCAGTCCGGCGGCCGAGGACGAGTCGAGCTGGGAGGAATCCGCTGAACCCGGCCCTGTATACACGACGCTGCTCGAGACGATGGCCACGCTGGCCGACCCCGGTGCTGGTGGCACCGGATAACCTGACCGGCATGTGAGATCTTCTGCTGCGGGGCGCCTTGTACGCGGGCAGGCGCGCGCAAGCACGTGCACGTGCACGACTGCTGCGGCCGCCTGAACCGGGGTGTCGCCGGCGCCTACCTCGCCGAGCGGGGAGCGTCTCCCTGGGCGGGCAGCTGCAGCAGGCCGCCGTCGAAGGCCAGGTGGAACATGGCGCCCAGGCGTACGGCCGCGAGCCGGGGTCGACCGTGGCGGGCGTCGAAGCGTCCGGACATACCGCGGACCTCCAGCAGGCGGCCCAGGGCGGCGTGGGTGTGGCCCAGCAGGTAGGAGGTCAGGGCCGTCTGGTCGGTGAGCAGCTTGGCCACCCGCGGCCCTCGTGCTTCAGGTCCTCCCGTATCTCCGCCGCGAGGTCGCTGACCGGCACTGAAGGCCGCATCGATGGCCGCGCGCGCGTAGATACCAGGCCCGGACTGCTCGTCACTTGGCGGGTTGGATACGGAGGACGGCAGCGGTGTCGAGGATCTTGACGACCCTCAGGCTCATGGCGTCGTTGATGGTCGCCATGGTTCCCCGGGAGCAACTCAACCGGACACCGCCGCCGCCCTCCGACGACACGCCACCGCCACCATTACAGCCCGAAATGCTGAAGCCCGGCCCTGTCAGCGGCGCGACCATCTCCACCTCACCGCGAGCGATCGCCGTCACCCTGATCGGCCCGAGGCCGTACTCTTTCGGCACTGTCACGATGTCCCCCACGGCGACCTTGATCTCGCACGTCCCGTCAGCGCACGGCCCGGTCGGCGAGGGCGATGGCGTGGCCGTCTCTGTGGAAGTCGGCGCGGGGTCGGACGCCGGCGACCCGGAGCCGGACCTACGGGGCTGGTCCTCGGCGGGAAACACATTCGAAGAATCCGAGGAACACGATGTGAGAGCGGCGAACACGACCGCGACGGCCACGGCGACGGCGACGGCGACGGCGACGGCGACGGCGACGGCGACGGCGACGAACGACCTTCTGCGCATCATGGTCACCATGCAACCGCGCCGCGACCGGTAACGTCCACTGGTGGAGCTGGCGGAGCCAGTTCCTCCCTGCCCAAGATGGCCGGTGACGGACAGTTAAGGCGTCGGCATCAAGGATGGCGCCCGCCTGCGGCGGGCGATGAGTTCGGCGCCCGCGACGCGATGTCCGCGATGAAGGACATGCACCGCGCCACCACCTTCAGGGCCGGCAACGACAAGTCGATCGCCCGCCAGGAGTTCGGCACGATGGCCCGGCCGTCGACGAGTGCATCACCAAGGTCTCCGGCATCGACAAGATCGGCTCCCAGGTGGTCAAGCAGGAGAACACCGGCCTGGTCGCTCAGATGATCGCCGCCCTGTTAGCTCGTCTCACTGAAACCCACAGACTGACCAGGAAAGACGCCCCTCGCGGCAAACTGGCTAGGAGCTCTCATCGTGACCGTTCTCGAACGCACCCTTGCGAAGCCCTCAACGAGATCGTCATCCAGCTCGACCTCAGCGACGACGACGTCATCACGCCCGAGGCGTCGATGGCGGTGCTGAACCCTCTGATCGCCCTGTTTCAGGACCTGCCCATGAAGGACCGAAGAGCGCTCGGCACCGCGGGGAGCCTGATCCCGTCCTCTGCGACGATCGCTGCGAGGACCTCGGCAAGCAGTGTGGCTGTGAGCGATGGTTGGCGGAGCCGACGCCAGGCAGCTCGCAATCTGAGCCCACCGGCGCAGCCTGACAGAATCGTGACCCATGATCGACGATTTCGCGAAAGACAACCTGCACGGGAGACTGCGGCGGGACCGCAAGGCGCTGCTCTGGAAGCTCGACGGCTTGTCCGAACACGACGCCCGCCGACCTTTGACAGCGACCGGGACCAACCTCCTCGGCCTGGTCAAACACGTGGCCACCGTCGAGGCCAGATACTTCGGCGAGGTCTTCGACCGCCCTTCCCCGGAACCGCTGCCCCGGTGGCAGGACTCCGACGGCAGCGATCTGTGGGCGGCCGCGGACGAGACCCGCGATCAGATCACCGGGTTCTACCGGCGCACGTGGGGACACTCGGACGCGATGATCAACGATCTTCCCCTCGACGCCCTCGGCCACGTGCCGTGGTGGCCGGAGCCTTATGCCGACACGAACCTGTTCGCCATCATGGTCCATGTCCTCGGCGAGACCATCCGGCATGCCGGGCACGCCGATATCCTGCGCGAGGGCCTCGACGGCCGGACCGGGTTGCGCGCCGAACACGAGAAGCAGATCGACGAGGAAGCCCGTGCAGCCTACCGCGCGAAGATCGAACTGGCCGCCAGGGCGGCCGCACCGATCAAGGCTTGACCACAAGCGCGCCACCGTGGCCCCGCCAAGGGCGGGGCCACGGTTCACCTCCGCCCCCCACCAGCAAGATCACTTAAACGCCAGAGGTCGGAGTGCTGCGACGCGCCCTTGACGACCTCCAGGCGCTCTCCGCACGCTCGGCTCTTCTTGGGTCCGGGCTGCGTTCGGTCAACTTGGCCTACGTGGAAGAAGAGATCATCGTCCTCTGACCTGCTGGAAGGGTCCTCCAACCCTAGATAACCACCGCCAACTGGGCGACGTGGGGCTCGACGCCGACGTCCTGCGCGCCGCTGGCCGGGTCGGCGGGCTTGACCAGGGCGTGCACGACCGGGCCGGTGTAGGCGACCTGCAGGAAGGAGGACTTGCAGGTGGGGCAGACCGGCGCCCTGCTGCCCGTCGGCAGCCGCTCGCCGAGGCCGCGGTCACCGCCTGGCGGCGGCACCTGATCGACGGCCGGGCCGCGCCCGACACCATCAACCAGGGGATCGCCGCGCTCACCCTCATGTACGCCCAAATATGGCTGCGCATCGACGTCAAACGCGCCACCGTCCGCAAACCGGTGAACCCGACGCCCTCACCACCGCCGAGCAGGGCGCCGTCGAACGCGCCGCCGCCCGCCGCGGCGTCCGCGACGCGGCGATCATCGCCGTCCTACTGTACGCCGGAGCCTGCGAGGAGGAGTGCGCGCGGGTGGAGGTCGACGATATCGCGATCACCGCCCGCACCGGCACGGTCCGCCTGCACGGCAAGGGCGACCAAGTGCGCACGGTCCCGATCCCACCGACCGCCCGGGCCCGTATCTCAGCCTGGCTCGACATCCGCGGCGCCAACCCGGTCCGTCGTGGACCGGCCAGCGCGGAGCCCTTGACCATCTCCGGGATCGTGCAGGTTGTGCTGGCCGTCGGCGACGACGCCAGCTCCCCGGCCTGCGCCCCCATCGGCTCCGCCATATCTACGCCACCCGGCTGCGCGAAGGCGGTGCCGACGTCGCTCAGGTCCAGGCCCTTCTCGGCCACGCTTCCTCGACACCTCGGCTCGGTATTTCCGCGCCGGCACAGCCGAGCAAGCCGCCGTTCGACTGGCACGTTCCCACGGTCTTCTACGGGATCGTAGTCATGTCCGCGTCTCGAAACGGAGTGCGCCGCGCAGCAGGGGGCAGGCCGCCAGGGCGACGAGCGCCGCGGTGAGCACTCCGACGCCTGCCATGGCCACGGCCCTGGCAACCGCCCAACCGAGCCACTGGACCTGGTAGACGTCCGACCCGGTCGAGATCACCACCGCGACACCGGAGACGGCCGCCACCACGCAGACCGGCAGCGCGGCAATGACCGCCTGTCGCACGAGCACCCCGCCCAGCGCCCGCTCCGGTACGCCGGAGGCGGCCAGCGCGGCGAACGAGCGGCGAAGGTCGATCAGCTCCTCCGCCTGGTGCACCACCAGAGCGGCCGCCGAGGTCACCAGGGCGACCAGGAGCGCGACGTCCACCAGCGCGTGGGCTTGGGAGTAGCCGACACTGGCCTGCTGGGCGCCGGCTCCCGCGCCGAAGAACACGGTCAGGCTCACCACGGACAGGGCTCTGGCCCACGCCCGCGGGTCGGCCTCGACCAGGCGTGCCGCCAGCAGTGTCTCAGGTGACCGGGCCCGCCGGCCGGCGCGGCGGGCGTACACCCTGATCAGCCAGGTCGCGGCCAAAGTCACGCCGAACAGCAGCAGCACCAGCCCCGCTGCCATGGCGACCGCAGAGCCGTACTTGCCGACGACCGGGAAACTGCCCTTCACCACGGCGCCGAGAACGAAGAAGCCGACCCCTGCCACGAGGAGGAGCAGGTCTCGCACGCGTGGCCCCCGCACGCGTGTCCGACGGACCACTCCGAGCGGCGAGGCGACGACGTGCCGACCGGCGCGCGCCCCCGACAAGACCCCGCCGAGCGTCACCAAAGCCATCACCACCGGCACCTGAGGTAGCGGCCCGGCAAGATGGGTGACCACGTAGAGCGCGCTGCCGACGAGAGACCCGCCCAGTGCCAGCAAGCCTCCTTCCAGAGCGCCCAGCACTCGCACGTCAGCCGGCGTCGCCCCCGCCAGCCGCAAGACGGCCAGCCGCCGCTCCCTGGTGGCCGAGGCCAGCCGGTTGGCCTGGTGGACCAGACCTGCGACCGGCACGGCCAGCAGGGCCAGGCCGAGCCCGGTCAGCGAGCCGCCCTCGTCCCGGTAATCCGCCAGGCTGACGGCCGTGCAGACCAGGAACGTCGCCACCGCCGCGCCCGCGACGACCAGCCTGGCGCGTACCCGCTCAGCCCGCGAGCGTCCCCTGTTCAACATCCGCAATACGGCGATCACCGGTTCGCCCCTGCCAGCACCGCTCCGTCGCGCAGAACGATCTCCCGGTCGGCGTAGGCAGCCACTCGGTTGTCGTGGGTGACCAGGACGACGGCGGTACGGCTGGCGCGCGCCGCGCCGAGCAGTGCGCTCATCACCTGCTCGCCACCGAGCGTGTCCAGCGCTCCGGTGGGTTCGTCGGCGAAGACCACGCGCGGACCGGTCACCAGCGCCCGCGCGACGGCCACCCGCTGCCGCTGCCCCCCGGACAGCTCACCGGTGCGCTGGTCGGCGCAGTCGGACACCTCCAGCCGGGCCAGCCACTGCGCCGCGGCGGTCATCGCCTCCTGCCTGCCGTGCCGGTTGAACAGCATCGGCAACGCGACGTTCTCCACCGCGGTCAGCTCGGGCACCAGCTCACCGAACTGGAAGACGACGCCGAAGCTCTCGCGCCGTAATCTGGTCAGCTCCGCCTCGGCAAGCGTGTCGATCCGCCGGCCGTCCAGGACGACCTCGCCGGACTCCGGCCGCAGGACCCCTGCCAGGCAGTGCAGCAGCGTTGACTTGCCCGCGCCGCTCGGTCCCGTAATGGCGACGATCTCACCCTCCGCGATCTCCAGGCAGACACCGGTCAACGCCCTGGTCTGGCCGAACGATTTGCCCAGGCCCCTGGCCTCAAGCATTGCTGTCCTCCTTCATCCGGGCGAGCGCAGTCTCGATCCAGCGCAGGTCGGCGTCAAGGTGCTGCAGCGCGTAGTCGGCCGCCAGCACCTGGGCGGGCGCGCCGGATGCCTTCTCGGCGGTCAGCTCCCGCATGCGGGCCAGGTGCGCCTCGCGTTGCCGCAGGAGATAGCCGTCGGCGGCCCTCCCCGCGACGGCGACCCGGGCGAACAGCGGGCTGGCGACGTATGGCGCCGACGGCTCGACGGTGTTCAGCCACTGCTCCAGCTCCGCCTGGCCGCTGTCGGTGATCGCGTACAGGGTGCGCTCGGGTCCGCCCTCCTGCTGTGTCTCGGCGACCTCTGCCAGGCCGTCGCGTTCCAGGCGTTGCAGCGTGGCATAGACCTGTCCGTACGCCAGCGGCTTGGCGCCGGCGAGACGGTGATCGTGCTCCTTCTTGAGCTCGTAACCGTGCTTCGGGCGCTCGGCGAGGAAGCCGAGTAGCACATGACCGGTCGACATGATCGCGACTATACGTTCAATGAATAGTTGCGGACAACGGCTGGTCCCGCGCCCGCTTCGTCTCCACCCACCCTTGGGCGACAGTCACCGGCAGGCGGGGGCCGCAACGACTCCGCCAACCGCGAGGTTCCCGGAACGCACCGTCTCACCGGAACCCAAGTAGCCACAGGTCAGACCTGAGTCCGCTGGATTTCCGCCGTTTGCTACGGGGACCCGCGGATTTCCCAGAGTTCAGGCGAACTGAAGGGTCTTCAGGATGAACCTATGGGTCTTCAGCTTTCATAGGGCGTCTGGATCCTTGGGTTCGTCTCGACTGGCGGGGTCTTGTTCCTCGATCATGGTCGCGAGGAGGGCTCGGGCGTTCTCGGCGTAGCGGATGGCGGTCTTGGGGTCCAGGCCGAAGACGGCGGCGAGGTGGAGCGGGTCGGGGCCGTGCGTGAGGGTTTCTTCGAGTTGTCGGTCGACGCGTAGGCGTTCGAGGGTCACGGCCTGGCCACGTAGCCGGGTCTTGGCGAAGTGGATGGTGCTGATCGGGCCCGTTCCGTGGGCGCTCATCTGGTTGATGAGCAGGTGCGGGTTGGCGGTGCTGGGCCAGCGGGTGCGGCGGAACTTCAGCCATTCGAGCAGGATCTGGTGGGTGAAGTCGTCGATCGGCCGGGGGCGTCCGGCGATGGTGAGCCGGCGGTTGCCCAGGTTGACGTCCTCCAGCAGCAGGGCGCGGATCGCGCCGGGGCGGGCGGCGTGGACGGCGGCGAGCATGAGGGCGAGCCGGGCCGCCAGGGTGGTGGCCGCTTGGACAGCCTGGTCGACGTCGTCCGGGGTGAGTGGCTGCGCGAGGCGGTAGGGCTGCTGGCCGACTTTGATGCCGCGGGTGGGGTTGCGGAAGATCTTCCCGGTCTTCCTGCAGAAGGTGAACAGCGAGCGCAGCGAGATCAGCAGTCGGATCCGATGTGAGCCGGTCAGGTCGTCCAGGGCGGCCAGAACGTCCTCCCGGGTGACCTCGCGCAGGTGGTCATAGCGCTGTGACCATCGATCCCGACTTCCACGACGCTCTCGAGCGCGCCACCTCGCGCGGCATGTACATCGCCTCCACCGTGGTCACCTCCGCGATCGACGTGCTGACCGCCGCCATCGGGCTCGTTGCCGTGGCCGGGGTCCTGGGCGTGCTGCATCCTGTCCTGCTGCCGCTCCTGATGCTGGCCGTCCTGCCTGATGCGTGGGCCGCGGTCCGCGCCGCCCGCATGCGCTACACCACCGAGTACGCCCTGATTCCGGTGCGCCGCCGCAAATGGATCGTCGGCAGGCTGCTGGCCGAACGTGACTCCGCCGCCGAGGTCCGCGCGTTCACCACGCGGGGCTTCCTGCTGCGCATACATTTTGCCGAACGATCGCGGTGTAAGAATCGTCCCGACCTGGGGCTTCACGTCGCGAGCATGTCTGCGACGTCAGCTCACAAGTTGTGTCCGATCCGTTGAGAAGCCCCCACGGGACATGTCCGCGGCGGCGGCGAGGTGGTCGTGCAGGGCTGCGTGGCGGAACTGATGAACGGGGCCGACGGCACGCAGCAGCCCCAAGCGGTGGGCGTCGTCGAGGAAGTCCATGATGCGCCAGGGAAGCCGGCGTTGGAGGGCTAGCCGGGCGATCGCGATGGTGCAGACCAGCCACGCATGGTGGTTGCCCATCACGACCCCGGCCCCGAGCCCGAACACGAGCCCGAGCACGAGCACGCCTCCGAGCCCGTCTACGAGCCCGAACACGAGCGAGAACATGAGCCAGAACATGAGCCCGCCTCCGAGCCCGAACACAAGCATTCGCAGAAGGGCGAGTGCTCTGTCGGCTCGCCAACTGGAGCGGGGTGTGCTGATCGATTCGAGCGTGGGTTGTTCCGCCCAGGTGATCAGCCCGGATGCCAGTATGCTCCCGAGCCAGGCGGTGATTCCGAGCGTGAGCCCGGTCACGGCAGGGAACGTGATCCCGAACACGAGCCCGACCGTGAGCCCGACCGTGAGCCCGACCGTGAGTCTGAACACGAGGGTGCCTTTAATAGAGCGGAAGAAAGAGGATGTTCGTCCGCGCAGGCGCAGGGCTGCATAGCCGGGTTTTTCGTTGACCCAGGACCTGGCGCGCACAAGCCCGAACACGAGCCCGAACACGAGCCCGAACACGTCTGTGAGCCAGAACGTGATCCCGGCCTCGAGCCCGAACGCGAGCCCGAACGTGAGCCAGAACGTGAGCCCGAACGTGATCCCATATGCGATCCCAACCGCGAGCCCCACTGCTGACTGGATGTGGGGTGTGGTGCGGGCGATGTGCCACCAGGTGATGTCGCGGGTGGTGGCGGGGGGAAAGGCGTGGGCCAGGTAGGTGAGGTGGCGACGTGTGGTGTCGGGGTCGAGCCGGTGCCGGGGCCGGAAGTGGTCGGCGGGGTCGGTGCTGGGGGGGCGGGCGGCGATGACGGCGGGGATGACGTGGTCGAGCAGGTGGGTGCGTAGCGCGTCGGCCTCGGCGCCGAGCGGGCCGGTCAGGGGGGCGGGGTCGGTGCCGGGGGTGACGTAGACGGTGCGGATCAGCCACAGTCCCAGCGGGGTGGCGGCGAGCCGGGTCAGGCCAGGCACGGTGTCGGAGCGCAGCGCGGCCAGGGTCTGCGTCCAGGCCTGGGTCGGGGAGGCGGGCAGGCAGGCGGTCAGGTAGTCAGCGGCGGTGCGCGGGGGAAGGGGTTGGGGGACGATGACCGCAGCGGCGGTGAGCGGTCGGCCGGTTTCGTGGATGGCGGTGGTGAACTCGGTGCGGCGGCTGGTGAGGATGAGCTGGTCTTGGGCGGTGAGCGAGGCGTTGAGCGCGGCGATCACCTGGGCGCGGGCGGGGGCGGGGATTTCGTCCAGGCCGTCCAGAACGGGCAGGATGTGGCCGCCGTCGGTCAGCGCGGCGGCGGCGCCTGGGCCGAGCTGGGAGGCTTTCAGGGCCGGGTAGTCCTGGGTCAGGCGGATGGCGAGCCAGTCCTGCAGCCGGGGATGGGCACTGGTGTCCCAGCCGGAGACCGGCAGCAGCACCGGCACTGGCACGACCTCCCGTTCACCGGCGGCGGCTTGGTCGGCCGCGCGAGTGGCCAGCAGCTGCAGCAGCAGCTGGATTGCCAAGGTGGTCTTGCCCATGCCCGCGCCGCCGGTGATGACCAGCCGCCGCCTGGCCAGAGCACGGAAGGCGTCAGCCAGGGCCGCGGTGTCGTCGCTGCGGCCGGTCAGGGTCAGCTTGGCCTCGGTGGTGATCAGGCGGGGCTGGCTCATCACCGTCTCGTCGGCGATGAGCTGCCAGCGCACCGGGATCGGTTCAGGGTCGTCCAGCAGCCGGTGGCGGGCTTCGGTGCGCCACTGCTGCTCCACCAGACCGGCCAGCACGTGCGCGGCGGTGTCCACGGCGCTGCGCGTGTCGGTGCTGGCATCGGCGCGGATGGTTGCGGAGCGGCGGGCCCAGACCACCACTGTGCCCGCCAGTGTGGCGGCCGCTAGCATCACGGCGGCAAGATCGGCCCGGTTGACCGGGTCTTCTGGATCCAAGACCCGCCAGACCCCAGCTACCACCGTGCCTGCCGCCAGGGCCGTTAGCGCGGCGAAGAGGACTCGCCAGCCGATCTTGCGTCTGTTCACGCCGATATCTTCGCCTTTGCCGGGCGATCTGGCGGTAATTGCACGCGAATTCGTGGCGAGTTGGTCGCTGTCATTGAGGGCTGTCGTGCTGGTCTCATTATCGGCAGGGTGAAAGGCCGGGTGCGGCCGATCACGATGCCGAGCTGACGAGACTCGCGACCTGCTGCCGGATCGCGGTGATGTTCTCTGGGGTGAGTCCAGTTGCGCCGTCTGTCGGCGAGGCCGGTCCGGTGATGACGACGGGCCCGAACAGGCCGAAACGAACGCCGTGCTGCTGGGCGAGGGCGGTGGCGTAGGGATTGAGGGGCTGGTTGTTGGCGCGCCCGTTCTCATCCACCCACATATCCCAGCGGTTAGTGACAGCCAGCGGCTCGACCGCCGCGGCAGCGATGAGGCCGCGGATCGCCGCGCCGGTCCGACCTCGTTTGGGCAGGTGGAAGTGGACCTCGGTCACCTGTCCGTCCAGGTCGATCTTGAGGGCTCTCAAGAGCGCCTTCGGCGTTGAGCGCGCGGTCCTTCCAGGGGCTGGCCTGTTCTGCAGGCTGCCCCCGGTTGGTGGCTGTTGAGATGGGCTCGCCCGCAGCGGCGGCTTCGGCGAGGAGCTTCTTGGCCTCCGCGTTCTGATAGAGGAACGTCCGAGAGACATCGGCCCAGCGCGCGACTATAGCCGTTTTGATCGGGAGCTTGTCGCGGCCCATCTGGCGGAGTGTGTCGCGGACACGTTGAAGCATCCGTTCGGTGTTGTCGCGCCGGGCCTGGAGGGCGGCCTGAGTGCGGGCCTCGTCGCTGTTCATGCGGAACTCTCCTGGTCGATGAGGCCGGCCAGGTCGTTGGCTCGGAAGTTCATGCTCCAGATCCGCTGGAAGTAGTCCTGAGGCCGGCGCAGATCCAGGGCGAGCGCCTGGTCGAGGAGTCCAAGCCCGGACAGGGCCTTCTCGAGCCTCTGGATGGCGCGGGCGGTGGGTTCAAAGGCCTGGTGCAGCCAGTCGGCCATCTCGTCCGATGGAGCGCCATTGCTCCTGCTTGCGCCGCCAGTAGAGCAGGTCGGCGCCGGACAGGACGAACTTGTCGCAGTTGGTGCAGTCTTCTCTGAACTTGGGGCCGGTCCGTCCCCAAAGCCTCTGATCTGCAGCTCTCTGAAACCGAATCGGCGATGCCAGAGGAATCACAGCGAGATACTCCGGAGAGCGAGAGCCGCTCCGCCTGCCGCCTCAGTACTGTGACTTCGCATGACCGACACCGAGATTGAGATCACCGCAGACCTGGTCCGCGATCTGCTGCAGGAGCAACATCCAGACCTTGCAGGGCTGGCCATCCGCGAGGTGGCGGGCGGCTGGGGCAACCACATGTGGCGCCTCGGGGACGAGTTGGCCGTGCGCATGCAGCGCATGGACCCCACCCCGGAGCTCCAGCTCAAAGAGCGGCGGTGGTTACCCGTGCTGGCCCCGCGCCTGCCGCTCCCGGTGCCGACCCCGGTGCGGTTCGGCGAACCGTCCGAGCGCTTCCCCAAGCACTGGACCGTGATGACGTGGGTTCCCGGCGAGCCGCTGGACCACAGCTCGATCAGCCGCGGCGCCCACGCGGCCGACACGCTGGCGGGCTTCCTGCGGGCGCTCCATGTGGAGGCGCCCGCCGAGGCCCCGACCAGCTCGAACTTCGGCGCTCACCCCAAGAGGTGCACGGACGGCTTCGAGCAGTTCTTGCAGGGCATTGACCCCGACGCCGTCGGCGATGTCGGCGCCGTCCGGGCCGTCTGGGCCGATGCCGTCGCGGCCCCCGAATGGGAGGGCCCGTCGGTGTGGGTGCACGGCGACCTCCATCCCTCGAATGTCGTCGTCTCGGACGGAACGCTCTCGGGCGTGATCGATTTCGGTGTCTTGTTCGCCGGCGATCCCGCGTGGGACCTCGCCGCCGCATGGGTGCTGCTCCCCGCGGGCGCGGCCGCACGGTTCTTCGACGCGTACGCGCACGCGAACGAGGCGGCGATCCGGCGCGCCCGCGGGCTGGCAGTCTTGAAGAGCCTCTTCCTGATGCTCATGGGGCAGAACGGAGATCGGGGACTTCCCGGCGGGAAGCCGCACTGGGGGCCTGCAGGCCGGGCGGCACTTGATCGTGTCCTGAAGGGCGTTTGATGCACACTTCTTGAACTTGTTCTCGATCTTGGTTGAGGGCCATGCGGCAGCCCACCTTCGTGGGGTTCATCGATCACCGCGCGTGGTGGGGATGCCAAGGTCCACGGCCGTATGCTGCCCGTGGCCCCGATCGATTTGGCAGAGCTTCTCCTCGGCGCCAGCCAGGCTGACCTGGAGTCCTTCAACCTCGCCGAGCCAGCCTTCGCGTTCGGCCTCGGCAATGCGGGCGATGAGGTTGTCGCGAATCTCCTCGATGCGGATGCGTTGGGCAGGGTCCGGCCTGAGGAGTGAACATCTGACACAAGCGTGCTCATGAATACAAGGGGTGGAGAAGGCGCGGCCGCAGGTGCCGATGGACACCTTGCGTTTCTCGAAGTGCGCGAGGAAGGCGTCCCACTCCTGTTCGGTGGGGGTGCGGTACTCTTCGCTGGGTCGGGTGGCTCGGCGGCGGGCGATGAACGCCCTGTGCGCCTCGATCGTCTCGACCGGATAGATGGCCTTGTATCCGATCGTGGTGTCGATGTTCTTGTGGCCGCAGATGATCTGGGCGATGTGTGGTGGCAGGCCGTTCATGATGGCGTCGGTCACGAAGATGCGCCGGAAGTCGTGCGGCGTGTAATGCAGCGGGTCGCCGGCGGCGTCGGTGAGGCCGGTCGCGGCGAGTGCGTTGATGAGCAGGTTGCGGATTGCGTTGGGCGTGTGTGCCCGGGTCTCGCTGCCGATGGAGCGCTGGAACAACAGCGGCATGGGCGGGTTCCAGACCCGTTCCCGGACGTCGTAGGAGACGGTCAGCGGGACGGTGCCACCGGGTCCGCGGAGTCGGCTGATGATCGCGGACAAGACGTCGGCGAGCTCGGGGCTGACCAGGAGAAGTCTTTCCGTGTCGGTCTTGCTCGGGGCGATCTGCAGGAGCGGGACGAGCTCGCCGGTAGTGGGCAGGCGGTACTCGGTGATGCTGTGGTGGGTGAGCTCCAGGAGCTCCTCGCAGCGGATGCCTGTCAGCCTCAGCACCTCGATCGCGGCGAAGGCCCAGAACGCTTCTTCTTCCTCATAGGACAGGTTGCGGCGCCTGCCGGTGGCGGTGTCCTCCGCCCACACGTGCCTGCCGTTGGCCTTGGGCGCCACGGCCCGGCGGAGCGTTCCGTCGGTGCCCTCGATGATCCCCCCGGGCGGTGTCGCCACGGCGGCCTGCAGCTGGCCGCCCGTCGCGGTCTTGCGCTCGGCGGCGGTGCGGGTGAGCACGGGCAGAACGGGAAGACGCTCCCGAGCCTCTGCCGTGCGCACCCTGACATGCGCACGATCACCACGCCAGGACACGACGCCGCCGGCTGCCGACGTGGGCGGCGACCTCGCCCCTTTGCGGGCGGCTGGGGGACAAGCCCTACGCGGTCCTGGCCGCGGCCGCCGAGTATGAGCTGGAACTGCGCGCCGAGCGGCAGTCCGAGGGGAATCCCCGCCGCCAAACGCCGCCCGGCGCCCGGCGCGGTGGCGGGCCACCAGCGCACGAACTTCTGACCGTGGTGACTGAACTGCGCGAGCGCCGCATCAAGGTCGTCTCCCTCACTGAGAACTTTGATTGGACACCAAAGAAGGTCGCTTCATGTTTGGCCAGGTCGCTCAGCCGGGCACAGCGGGGTGGCGGCGCTCTTGCCCGCGCGCAGCCAGACCGCCACCGTCGGCCAGCTGGCCGGGTAGCGGTTCGTCGTCGGTACGCGGCAGTGTGTCGATGAGGTCGACGTCGGTACCGGGCACCTCGCCGCCGTCACGAGCCCGGCGATGTCGCCGACCGAGTCCACCAGCGGCGCGGGCGGCGGCAGCGGCTCGGCCCCCCGCCCGAACGCGCCGACCGCTCCCCCCGCCACCATGCCTGCCACCGTCCCCGCCCGAGCCCGCGAGCGTCGCGGTGCTCGGGCGCTGGGGGCTGGGGGCTGGCTCCGGGATGCCACACCGCGGTGGGCACGAGCACGCTGGTTCAGCCGGTCGCCCGGCCAGGCGCGGCCGCACTCCTGGCATCGGGTGCTCTTGCCGCTGACCGCGAGCGTCACCCCGTGCTCGGGGCAGACGCCCCAGGCAATGCCGCACGCGGCAGGCCCTCCCCGCGCCGCGGTGCCGCCGATTCGCTGATGTGCGGGGGCTGCGTCGACGTCTCGGTGCCATCGCGTGAGGTGCCCGGCGACCGGTGGCGCAGCCGCCCAGCACGGCGGGCGGCCAAAAGGACATCGCAGCCGGCCTGGCTGACCAGGTAGCGCATGGGCGTCGTGCCGGGGGCGGGCATCTCCAGCCAACCACGCTGCACGAGCGTGTCCCACCAGGCGCCGCCTGGTGGGACACGCCCCGGTCGGGCTGCCGGTCCGGGATCACGCGGATCTGCGCAGGATCGAACGGATCGCCGCAGACCTGACACGGCGCGCTCTCGTCGGTGCCGGTCACACTCGCCTCCGTGGGGGAAGGTCCATCGGTCCATCATCCGGGATTTTCGGCGACCGAGCGGAAGCCGATGGGGCTCAGCCCTCGGGGACGGCCATGCCTGCGCGTGGGAGACGGCTGGTGCGTCCCCGCCCAGAGGAGTTCGGCCGCCGATGGCGTCGCCGCCGTGCCGGGCCCGCAGTCATGCGACGTACTGGCGCAGGGCGCAGCCGTCGCTGATGCGGGTGGCCGGTTCCGGTCATCGGCCGTCCACCAGTTCGTACAGGCACCAACGCCACCCGTCGCGCCGAAGCCCCGGGTCGCCACGCAGCACCGCGTCGCCAGGCAGTTCCTGCTGCCGCCCGAGCAGGCCGGCAGGATAGAGGTAGACCTGGAAGGTGCGCTCACGCTCGGGCCCGGCGGCGTGGGCGGCGGTCCACAGGCGCATCGTGTTCCCGGCCGCGGTCATGGTCACCTGCAGGACCTCTCCCCTGAGCCGGATGCGGTGGGGCCGGTCGTCGATCGGGATCTCCACGTAGTGGACGCCCATCCTGTCCGGCAGCGGCACGACGGCCATCACCCGTTCCCGCCGGGTGCGTCACAAGTCCAGAGCACCAGCAGCAGGCGGGCCAGCCCCCGCTGCGGGTCGTCGGCCAGCATGAGGTGCCCCAGGGCCCAGTGCAGGTTGGCGACGAGGTCTCCCCACAGGCCGGCGTCGTTGAGAGCGATCACGGCGTGCGGGCCGAGCGTCAGTGCGGGCAGTGAGGGGCCGAAGCAGGACCGCGCCCAGTCGCGGAGGCGTTCCGGCGGCCGCGTCCCGGGCCGCGAGATCCGGCGTCCCGTCAGGCGCGCCGGACAACGCCGGCGGGAGCGCCCGGTCGATCCCGTCAACCCAGGCCGGTGCCGCGAGCGCGGCGTCGGACACGGCCTGGGCGCTGGCTTCCAGCAGCGCCCCGGTCAGGACGACATGGCCGCCGGGCTGGTAGCGGGCGCTGCCGTCGGCGCCGTCGGGCCAGTACCGTATCCACTCGCCTGGGCGCAGGATATTAGCGTTGGGCCTGGCCAGGAGGGGTGCCACCCGCGGGGCCAGATCGGCCAGGCCGGTCGGATCCTCCATGAGCAGCCGGCCTGGCCGAGGTGCCAGCGCCGAACGCGAAGGTGACGGGTGTCGGCGCCCGCAGGTCGCTCCCGAGCACGGGCAGCGAGGGTAGGCCACTGCGCCGTGGCGTCGCTGCTCACCGCCATCCCGCGTGCCGCGTCCCTGATCATGTCGTTCACGAGTACCACGCTCCTCGGTCCACGGTGCAGCCGTCTAGGACGATGGGCTGGCCTGCCAGTTCCATTCCCATAGACGTCAGTACCTGCTGCAGGGCACGAGAGTGATCGTGGGAGCCCGAGAGAGGGGCACTGGCGAGGGCGAGATCAAGAAAGGCGGCCCAGGGTCACGGGCGCCCAGGCCACTTGAGGGA